>NZ_JALXVH010000037.1 GCF_025149945.1 Kocuria sp. p3-SID1428
CACAGATTCCGGGGATCGTCTGTCGCCATTAGCGGGGACGATCTTCGTCGGCTCCGGGGGGCCCCTTCGGGCGGCCGCTGGATACTCTGAAAGAACTCCTTGCAGAGGCCGTCGGAGACGACGACCCGCCGTCCCCGACCCGGAGGCTGAAGCCCATGACTCCAGGTCAGCGCACAGACGATCGTTACCTGACAGACAGTCCCACTGCATGGCGCGTGCGCATCCGCGTGCTCGATCGGCAGGGGCTGCCGGCACACGTGGGCTCCGCAACGCTCGAGCGCCCACTGGTCGAGATCTCCGTGCCGGGCGTGGCGCCGTCGCGGATGTACTCCGATCTCTGGCAGTGGATCTACGGTGCCGGCGGGGACGAGGTGCAGCGGGATCTGGTGGCCACCATCGCCGCTCCGGGGGTCGAGCAGATGGACATCATCTTCTATAAGGGGCAGCAGTCCGAGCACGTGCTGCAGCTGAGCAGCTCGCAGAGACTGCGGGATTTCGCCGCAGGACGGTAGGGGGACATGGCAGGAGCAGCGGGGGACTCCACGGCGAAGAGGCCGGGACGACAGACGATGCAGGCGGTCGCGGGGGCGGCCGTGATGGTTCTGAGCGGATGCCCGGCCGGCAGCACCACCTCGTCGTCGAGCGGGTACGGCGCGCAGTGCTCGGGGCCGGCCTCCATGCACGTCCAGGTCACGGCCGACCCGGATCGCGATCAGCTGACCATCACGACCGCAGGCATCGGGGGTTCCACGCTGAGCAGCGCGCCGCCGGTCGAGGCGCAGGAGGCACCGGGCGGCGACGTCCCCGTCCGCGAGCTGCCGCCGGGGACGCAAGTGCGCATCGCCGATCTGGACGACGGCGAGATCGTGCGCACCGTGGTGCTCACCGGGGGGATCGCGCGCACCGAGGCGCTTGCGGAGGGCGAGTACCTGGTGGGACTGACCTCCGTGGACGACTCCGGTCGGATCGCCGGGCTGGCGAGTTCGAGGGTCGTCGTCGATGAGCGCGGCGATGTGGTCAGCGATCCGTCGCTCGAGCAGTCGCGCGAGGTGCCCGTCGAGGGGGTCGAGGTCCAACGGGGCAATGCGGTGGCCGAGGTCTCCGCCCAGGAGGGCACACCGGCTCGCATGCAGTGGTGGTTGCAGGGCCAGCAGGACAGCGGTCAGTTCGATGCCGAGGGCACGGCCCGCGTGGGCGCTGTCGCCGACGGCACGCACGTGCTGATGCTGCTCGAGGACTCCGCCGAGGCCCCGGGTATCGCCCAGCGAGCGGCCACCTGCCGCTTCGGCGTGGACGACGGAGCGCTCACGCGGCCACAGCCGAGCGACAGCTCGTCCTGATCAGCGGCGGCGCCGCGCGGTGCCGAACAGCGAGCGCGTGATCTCGCGCCCCAGGACGGTGCCGGCCGAGCGCATCATCGAGCGCACGACGGGGTTGTCCAGGAAGCCGCCGCGGTCCTTGTCGCGCTCCTCCTCGCGGCGCTCGGCCCGGGGCTCCTGTCCGCGAGCGGGGCGGTCGTCGTCCTTCGACGAAGTCGCCTCCTGAGCCTTCTGCAGGCGCGCGGTGAGGATCTCGTAGGCGGACTCGCGGTCCACGGCCTCCGAGTACTTCGGCGCCAGCTGCGAGGCCGAGAGCACCGAGTCGACGACCTGATCCGGGGCCGGGGCCATGAGGGTGCGCGGCGTGTGGATCCGGGTCCAGGCCACGGGGGTGGGCGCGCCGGTCTCGGAGGGAACGGTCACGATCGCCTCACCGGTGCCCAGCTGGGTCAGCAGCTGCTCGAGGTCGTACTCGGACTTCGGGTAGGTCCGGGCCGTGGCCTTGAGGGCCTTGGCGTCGTCCGGGGTGAAGGCGCGCAGCGCGTGCTGGACGCGGTTGCCGAGCTGGCCCAGGACATCGCCGGGGACATCCTTGGGGGTCTGCGTCACGAAGAAGATGCCCACGCCCTTGGAGCGGATCAGGCGCACCGTCTGCTCGATCGCGCTCAGGAAGGCCTTGGAGGCGTTGTCGAAGAGCAGGTGGGCCTCGTCGAGGAAGAACACCAGCTCCGGCTTTTCGGGATCGCCGAGCTCCGGCAGGTCCTGGAAGAGGTCCGCCAGCAGCCACATCAGGAACGTGGAGAACAGCTCGGGGCGGCTGGCCACCCCCGGCAGCTCGAGGCAGGAGATGACACCGCGGCCGTCTTCGGTCCTGCGCAGCAGGTCGCGAGTGTCGAACTCGGGCTCGCCGAAGAATACCTCCGCGCCGCCGTTGGCGAACGTGGTCAACTGCCGCAGGATCACACCGGCGGTCTGCTTGGAGACGCCGCCGATGCCCTGAAGCTCGTCCTTCCCCTCCTCCGAGGTCAGGCGCATGATGACCTCGCGCAGGTCCTTGAGGTCCAGCAGCGCCAGGCCGGCCTGGTCGGCGTAGTGGAAGATCAGCCCCAGGGCGGACTCCTGGGTGTCGTTGAGACCCAGGACCTTGGACAGCAGGACCGGGCCGAACGACGTCACCGTGGTGCGGATCGGAACGCCCCTGCCCTCACCGCCAAGGGTCAGGAACTCGACCGGGGAGGCCGTGGGAGTCCAGTCCTGGCCGATGCTGCGGGCGCGCTCCGTGATCTTGTCGCTGGGCTGGCCGTCCACTGCCAGCCCGGAGAGATCGCCCTTCATGTCCGAGAGGAAGACGGGGACCCCGGCCTCCGAGAGCTGCTCCGCCATGGCCTGCAGGGTCTTGGTCTTGCCCGTGCCGGTGGCTCCCGCGATCAGCCCGTGGCTGTTCATGGAACCCAGGGGCAGGCCGACCTGCGCGTCCGGGACCGGGGTGCCGCCGGAGACCGCGGCCCCCAGGTTCAGAGCCGGTCCGGAGAAGGCGTAGCCGGAGCGAACGGCGTCGAGCTGGGCATCGTCATGCGTCTGATCAGTCACGGCGCCGAGCCTACACACGAGTGCTTTCCGACGGCAGGGCTGTGCACCGTCCGGCGCGTGCGAGGGCGCTGGCGCGGGGGCCTGTCACGGAGAGTTCATCGGCCGAGGTCAGAGGCCGGGGGGGGTGCGGCCTCAGGGGCGCGTCACCGCAGGCTCTGCGACTGGTCTCGCATCCGGCCGCCCAGCGCGATGCCAGGATGGGCGCGCTCCGCGCAGCCACGGCTGCACCGGTGGGCCTTGCCGGACCGGAGCGCCGCATCGTCCACGAGGGACCGCTGCCAGAGCCCCCGACCCAGGGGAGAGCCATGAGCACGCACGATCCGTCCGCAGCTCCGAGCGCCCAGACGCCCGATCACGAGCCAGCCGCCTCCGCAGCGTCGTCGGGACGCCACGGCTGACAGCGGCCGGGAGACGGTGTGTCCCGCCGGGCGGTGCTGGCCGGGGCGGGCCTGGCCGGCGCAGGTGCTGCGGCGGCCGGTCTGGCCACTCCGTCGTTCGCGGCGAAGGACGGGGATCCCTTCACGCTGGGTGACCTGCCCTATGGTTTGGTTTCCACTCTTGGTCGCTAGCTTCCGGTGGTGGTCGGTGCCCGTGGGGTGCGTTCTCGCACGATCTGTCGGAGGTGCAGTGCTGTGGCCTGCGGCACGATCATGAGGGCGCGGGCCGGGATTCGCGCGCAGCTGTCCGATTCCTCAGCTCGGCGGGCATCTCTCAGATACCGACGAGTTCGCCGCGCTCGTGCCGAGAACCTGCACGTCGGGCTGAACGGGTGTGGAGTCCGACGATGCGGACCTGCGTGCTTCGACCATGCCGGCGAGACTGGCAACGCGTTCCACCGATCGGCCGGTGCTTGCCCCAGTCCTCCACGGTCCACCTGCCCGTGGCGCCTGTCGCTGCAGCGGCGGCGGGCACCTCGGTGGAGGACGGGGTTCCTCCTCGCCTATGCTCGACGAGAGCCGGGCCGCGGGCGACGGGCATCCAAATGACCGTGGCACTTCCGCGACCGGGCCATTCCCAACTGGAGGAGATCGTCATGGCAAGCACCAACCGCGCCGTCGTGTTCCAGAACGTCAAGGACATGCGCGTCGAGACCCTCGACTTCCCGAAGCTCGAGATGCCGAACGGCAAGAGCGCCCCGCACGGCGTCATCCTCAAGATCGTCGCCACCAACATCTGCGGCTCCGACCTGCACATCTACCGCGGTTCCTTCCCCGTACCCCAGGGCATGGTGATGGGGCACGAGATGACCGGCGAGGTCGTCGAGGTCGGCTCCGACGTCGAGTTCCTCTCCGAAGGCGACCTGGTCTCGGTCCCCTTCAACGTCGCCTGCGGCCGATGCCGCAACTGCCGCGCCCGCCACACCGAGGCGTGCGAGACCGTGAACCCCGACGTGTCCTGCGGCGCCTACGGGTTCAACCTGGGTGATTTCCAGGGCGGACAGGCGGAGTACATGTTCGTCCCCTACGCCGACTTCCAGCTGCTCCGCTTCCCGGACAAGGACCAGGCCATGGAGAAGATCCGCGACCTCGCCCTTCTCTCGGACATCCTGCCCACCGCGTTCCACGGCCTCATGGAGGCCGGGGCGAAGCCCGGCTCGACCGTCTACATCGCCGGCGCCGGACCTGTGGGACGCTGCGGCGCCGCGGCGGCCCGTCTCCTGGGCGCTTCCTGCATCATCGTCGGTGACTACCATCAGGACCGGCTGGACCTGATGAAGAACAACGGCTGCGAGACCATCGACCTCAACCAGGACGTGCCGCTGACCGATCAGATCGAGGCCATCCTCGGCGAACCCATGGTGGACTGCGCCGTCGACTACGTCGGCAACGAAGCCCACGGGATCGGCCGCGAGGCCGAGGACATGAGCCCGGCCCACGCCATCAACCAGGTCATGGACGCCACCCGCGCAGGCGGTGCCACCGGCATCGTCGGCGTCTACGGCCCCGACCCGCTGGCCTCCTCCAAGGCCGAGCAGGAGGGCACCTACCCGCTCGACTTCGGCAAGGCGTGGATCAAGTCGCCTCGGATCTCCGGCGGCCAGGCCCCGATCATGCACTACAACCGTGAGCTGATGATGTCGATCCTGTGGGACCGCATGCCCTACCTCAGCGACATGCTCAACACCAAGGTCATCAGCCTCGACGAGGCCCCCGAGGCCTACGCGAAGTTCGACACCGGTGTCTCGGAGAAGTTCATCATCGACCCGCATGGCATGATCCCCGCCTGATTCAGGGATGTCATACACCCGGCCCGCGATCGTCGCTCCAGCGGCGGTCGCGGGCCGGTTCTGTGCACGGATCCGTCGCCGATCCGGTCCTGGCGGGGAGCTCCAGCTGGGGTGTCACGCGGACGAGAGCCGGTCCACCGCGGGGGCCGGCGCTGAGAAGGTCTGACGCTGCCGCAGCGACATCGCCCATGGCGGGGCCGTCGGGACGCGCCACCGCGCCATCCAGAACGTCACGATCATCATGACGGGGATCGGGCGCCTCCCTGAGAGCACCGTCGCCGCCCGCGCCGGGAGCTCGGCGAGATCTTGTGCTCCGAGGCCCGGCCGGCGGTCGATGAGTCGGAGTCCGCAGCTGTCGATCGAGCCGTTGCGGGAGTCCGGCGTATGCGCTCCATGAAAGAAACCATCGCCTGGATCGAGTGGACCTCCGACCGACGCCGATGCCGGGCACGTCCTGCGGGGAGGAGGGTCACGTGGCGCTCTGCGCCACGCGGGGATCGACTGCGGCATCAGTCCACCGCATCCGGTGGGAGGGGACAGGTTCCGGGCGTGCCGTCACCTGCCCCCTCACCACGGGATGCGGTGGGCGGTGGTCACCGGATGGCGGAGCGGATGGCGGCGGCCGCGGCGGCGACGTTCGATGCACTGTAGATGGCGCTGCCCGCGACGGCCACGTCTGCTCCCGCCTGCTGGACGGCCTCGACAGAGTCCGCACTGACGCCGCCGGCGACGGAGAACGGGACCTCGGCGGCCTTACCGGCGGAGAGCAGGGCGTCGAGGCTGTAGCCGTCCTCCGCCTGCTCGTCGAGGCCGGCGTGCATCTCCACGAAGACGGCGCCGAGGGCGACGACCTCTCGGGCCCGTGCGGCCTTGTCGGACACGCCGATCAGATCGACGACGACGCCCTTGCCGTGCTTGGTCGCCGCGGCGACCGCGCCGGCGATCGTGCTGTCACCGGCGACGCCGAGCACGGTGACCAGATCCGCTCCGGCAGCGAAGGCGATGTCAGCATCCAGCTCGCCGGCATCCATGGTCTTGAGATCGGCGAAGACGGTCTTGTCGGGGTGGGCGGCCTTGACCGCCGTGATCGCCGCGAGGCCCTCGCTCTTGATCAGAGGGGTGCCGAGCTCGATGATGTCGACGTAGGGGGCGGCCTTCGCGGCGAGGTCGAGGGCGGACTCGGTGGTCAGGGTGTCCATGGCGAACTGCAGTCGCATGTCAGGGTGTCTCTTTCTCGTGGTGGTGTCGGTGATGGAACGGAGAAGAAAGGTCATTCGAGGTTGGCATGACGGGGCCAGAGCGCATCCGCACTCTGTCCGCTCTTCTGCCACAGGACGTCGAAGAGAGCGTCGCCGACGAGGACGAGGAGCTGCTCGAAGAGGCTGCCGGCGTACTGGGCCGACTGCTGCTCGGACCGGTCTGTCTTCGTCGCCGCACGGATGACCAGGACGGCGTGGGACAGCTGAGCAAGCGGTGACTCTGGGTCGGTCGTGATCCCGATGACGCGGGCACCGACGGATCGCGCCGTCTCAGCCGCGCTCACCACCCCCGAGGTCGTGCCGGAACCGCTAGCGGTCAGGAGCAGATCGCCCTCTCCGATCGCCGGGGTCGTCGTCTCACCGACGACGTGGACCTCCAGCCCGAGGTGCATGAGGCGCATGGCCGTCATCCGCAGCGCGAGCCCGGAGCGTCCAGCGCCGTGGACGAAGACCCGCCGGGCGTTCGCTGTCAGCTCGACGGCGGCCGCGAGCGCGGGCGCGTCGGGCAGGGCAGCTGCCCCCTCGATCTCGTTGACGATCCGCGTCAGCGAATCCTGGATGCCTCGTTCTTCCATGCCGACCATCTTGGGCCGGTCCGCGCCGGTCCACTGCTGCCCGATGAGCGGGGTGCCCCGTTCGATCGGGTGGGCCTCCCAGGTCGGGCTAGAGTAGCGGAGTGAGCGACCTCCCGACCCCGCTGGACCGTGCCCGCTCCCTGTCGCGGGACCGTGCCCTGACCGAGCAGGCTGATCAACATGCGATCACCCTCGAATCGATCCTTGCCGTGCTCCGCTCCGGCCGACTCGCGGATGCGGCCGCGCGCAGGGAGGCCACGGAGATCGCCTCCTCCGCACTCATCCGTGCTCGTTCGGTCCATGAGCAGCAGGAGAGCGTGCTCGAGCCGGTGGCCGAGGCATTCTCGCGCCTGCGCGCCGAACTGCGTCCTCTGATCCGCTCCGGGCCACTGCACGTCCAGTTCGCCGAGCCTCCTGCGCGAGGACGGGCGCTGCCGGGCCCGGTAGCTCGGGAAGCCCGAGCCATCTCCCGCACAGCAGTGCTCTCGCTCATGGACCGCGCGGACGCTGCACGCGCCCGGATCGGCTGGGACTGCGATGGCCGCAACCTGCTGATGGAGGTCCGTGACGACGGGGGAACCGCGGTGACGGCGGACGACGACACACTGCGTCCGATCGTGGAGCGGGTGGCCGCGCTCGACGGAACCATGGACGTGGAGACGACCCCGGGCTGGGGGACGACGCTGCGGATCGAGATCCCGCTGGACCCACCCAGCGCAGCGCTCACCGTGGAGGGCGCCGAGGAGCTCACCGACCGGGAGAAGCAGGTGCTGCGCCTGGTCGCGACCGGGATCTCGAACCAGCGCATCGGCGACCAGCTCGGGATCACGGCGAACACCGTGAAGTACCACGTGGCCAACTTGCTGCGGAAATACGGCGCCCGTACGCGCGCCGAGCTCGCAAGCATCACTCACTCCCATGATGCGCACCATCCGAGCTCCCGGACTCGATAGCGGGCCTCGGTCCGGACGGTGACTGCGGTGCCCCGACCTGGCACCCGGCGCGGAAGATCCCACCATCACCGGTCGGCCGGCACTGCGAGCGGTGGCGTACCCGCAGCATGGGCGTGGGTCCGGGCTGTCGAGCGATGGTGACCACCAGCGGACATGGTGCGCATCCTTCTGGGCCGCCCATCGGCCACGCCAGATCAGATGTCACCTCTCCGTGCGGCAGTCCCCTGCGTGGGACGGGTTCCTCGCCGGCATGGTCGCCCGCGACCTCACCGGGGAGCGCCTGGTGACATCGGATGCGCATGCGGCGGGGGGGTCACGGCGATCGCCGCGCATCTGCCCGGGGCGGCCCGGCGGCGGAGTCGCACCCACTGCGTCGTGAACCTCATGGCCGTGACCTCGAAGAGCTGGTGGCCGGCGGTGAAGGCGATGCCGCACGGTGTCCATGACCAGCCCGACGCGAGAGCGGTGAACGCGCAGCTGTGACTGATACGCTCCGGCACCGCCCGCGTCCCACCGTGTTCTGGGTTCGCGGATCGGCCTCAGGCCTTCGCCGCCTGGGTGCGGCTCCCGCGACGGCTGGATTCCAACATCTCGGTCAGTGAGCGCGCGTCATAGCTGCCCATCATCCGACAACCATCGACGAAGAACGTCGGGGTCATCTTGGCGCCGCTCGCCTCCGCGCTCGCGATGTCCCGCTGCACCCTCGCAGCAACCTCGTTGCTGTCGAGATCCTTGATGAACGCCTCGACATCGAGGCCCAGCTCAGCCGCGTAGCCGATGAGATCCTCCCTCTCCAGCGCGTTTTGCCGAGTGAAGACGAAGTCGAGCCACCGCCAGAACATGTCCTGCTTCGCGGCCGCCTCGGCGGCCCGTGCGGCGAGGGGGCCGTGAGGATGGTGAGGCAGATGCCGCACGACATAGCGCAGATCGTCACCGAAGCGCCCGTGCAGGTCTTCCCATGAGCCAGTGGCGTGCGCGCAGAACGAGCACTCGAAGTCCACGAACTCCACGAGGGTGAGCCGGGCGTCCTCCGGTCCGCGGATGTGATCCACCTCGGGGTCCACCGGAGAGTCGAGCGTCATCGGGAGATCCGCCGTCTCCTCTCCCCACCGACGGGCCGCGACCTTGAAGATCGACCAGCCCAGAACAGTGGCGAGCACCATCGCCACGAGCACGCCCAGCGTCGCCTGGCGCCCCAGATCCGAGGAGGAGTCGAAAGCGAGGCTGATGACCAGCAACGACACGGTGAAACCGATTCCCGAAAGTGCTGCCCCGCCGAACACGCTGCCCATTCCGACTCCCTCCGGCAGTCGGCCTGCGCCCATCCGAACGGCGAGGAGCGTCGCGATCCCGATTCCGAGGAGCTTGCCGAGCACGAGCCCCGCGATGACGCCCCACGTCACAGGCGAGCCCAGCGAGTCGGCCACCACCCCGCCGCCCAGGTCGACCCCGGCATTGGCCAGAGCGAAGATCGGCACGACCAGCAACGCCGTGGGGAGACGGAGGTACTCGTGCAACCGCTCGTTGACCGACACGCCCTGGGACAGCCCCCGTCCGACGGCACGCGCCGAGGAAGCGCTCGGGGATTGCCAGAAGTCGCGGAACAGCTGCCGGGCGGCGACCACCTCGTGCCGTTGCGTCGGGTAGGCGGGGATCAGAAGGCCGGCGATCATGCCCGTCAGCGAGGCGTGGATGCCGGAGGACAGAGTCGCCAGCCACAGCACGATGACGATCCCCACATACGGAGCGGCACTCCACTGCCGGGAACGGCCCAGCAACCAGAGGGCGACGAGGCAGCCGAGAGCGACCAGCAGCGGGACGGGCCGGATCTCGTCGCTGTAGAACACCCCGATGATCGACACCGCAAGGAAGTCGTCGACCACCGTGAGAGTCAGAAGGAAGACGCGAAGCTGCCCGGAAAGCCGGGGCCCGACGATCGCGAGAGCACCGAGCATGAACGCCGTGTCCGTTCCGACGACCGCCCCCCACCCGCGAAGCCCCTCGCCACCGGACGCGCCGACGACCAGGACATACACCAGCCCGGGCAGCGCCACGCCCGCGACACCGGCGATCGCTGCCAGGCGTGCGCGACTGCTGTCCCGCAGGGCCCCATACGCAAACTCCTGGCGCACCTCGAGACCCACGACGAAGAAGAACACGACCATGAGCCCGTCGTTGATCCAGTGGTGCAGATCCAGGTGCAACCCGAACTGGCCGATGTCGATCCCCACGCTCTGGTGCCACAACTCGAAGTAGGAAGAGGACAGCGGCGAGTTCGCCCAGAGGAGGGCGAAGGCCGTGACAATGAAGAGCAGCATGGCCGATCCCGACTCCGTGCGGAGCCTTCCGACTATGCCCCGCGGGGATGAGCTTGGGTGAGACACCGCTACATTTTGCCTGAACATGCTGGCTAGCCGTGCAGCGGGACGGGAGGATGGCACGCACCGTCAGCGCTCGAGGAGCCGTCGATAGAGTCCTGTCGCTCGCCGAACGAAGGACTCGACCATGCTCAGCCTCAGTTGCTTCGAGGAGCGGTAGCGCCGTTGTACCTCCTCGCGCCCCAGCTTTGGCCGGCCCTCGCCCTCTTTCTCCTGCTCGCGCTGCCGATGGTCGTCACCGATGCACGCGAGTCGCGGCTGCCGCTGCCGCTGAATCTCGGCCTGCTCGGCGCCGGTGCCGTCGCACTCCCGATCACCGCGGTCTGGGTCGGCTTCGATCATCTGATCTGGGCGGCCGTCTCCTGCGGGATCGCGACCGTCTTGATGCTGGTCCTGTTCGTCATCTCGCGCGGCGGCCTCGGGTTCGGCGACGTCATCCTCATAGCCCTCGGTGCGCATCTCGTCGATGAACGCGCAGATCAACGGTTGCGGGGGTCGAGCTCCCCCGCGAAGAACATCGAAGCCCGACGGAGGATCTCCTTGTCCTCGCGAAGCCGCTTGTTCTCGGCCTTCAGTCGCTTGACCTCGGCAGACTCTTCGCTCGTGATGCCGGGGCGGGTTCCGTCATCGACCTCGGCCTGCGCGAGCCAGCGCCGCACGGACTCCCGCGAGACGCCTTCCTGTCGATCGACTGCGGTGACTGCGGCGGTCAGGGTGGGGTACTCCTGCTGGTGCTCTCGCACGAGCCGCACGCACCTCGCGCGCAGCTGGGGATCGATCTTCTTCGACATGCTGTCCATCCTTCCGGACTCAAACAGCAGCGGCATCAAACCTGGGCCGATTCACCTGCCGCCCGATCACCCCCGATGCCGCACTCGAGCACGGACATGACGACCGAGCACGTCACGCTCGCGAAGGGGTGGTGCGGCCGTCGGCGAACACCCTTCACCGCGGCGAGGTGCCGGAGGCATGATGAAGGCATCACTCGAGGACGGGGACGGGTCTCGAACCGCCCCCGGGAAACGGAGCAGATCATGACGAACATCGCGATCATCGGCGGCCACGGCAAGGTCGCGCTGCGGCTGGCTCCCCTGCTGGTCGAGGCGGGCGACGAGGTCACCTCGTGGATCCGCAGCCAGGACCAGGTCGAGGACATCGAGCAGACCGGGGCCACCGCCAAGGTCCTCGACGTCCAGCAGCTGTCCACCGAGCAGCTCTCGGACGAGTTCGAGGGCATGGACGTCGTCATCTGGTCCGCCGGTGCTGGCGGAGGAGACCCCGAGCGCACCTGGGCCGTGGACCGCGACGCCGCGATCCGCACCATGGACGCCGCCGAGAAGGCCGGCGTGGGCCGGTACGTGATGGTGTCCTACCTGGGCGCCGGTCCGGATCACGGCGTGGACGAGTCCGACGACTTCTACGCCTACGCCGAGGGCAAGACCCAGGCGGATGAGCACCTGAAGAAGTCCTCGCTTCGCTGGACCATCCTGGGCCCGGGCATGCTGACCCTCGACGACGCCTCCGGGAAGATCACCGTGCTGCCCGAGGGTCAGCAGCCGGACAACGCCGACACCTCGCGCGCGAACGTCGCCGCAGTGGCCCATGCGGTCCTGTCGGACGACACCACGATCGGGCGCAAGATCAACTTCGTGGACGGGGACACCCCGATCGCGGAGGCCATCTCCGCTTCCTGATCAGAGCGCGCCTGCGGAAGGCGCACGGTCACGACGACGGCCGCGAGCGAGTTCCCCGCTCGTTCGCGGCCGTCGTCTGCCATGCAGGGACCGGCCCCGGCGCGTGCCATCTCGAGGATCGGGCTAGTGTCAGTCTCCGAAGACGCGGGACATGGAGGTCCCGCGGGGTCGCGGAGGATGAGTATGAGCCAGGTGCGAGTCGGTCAAGCGCAGGGGACGGGCCTGCCTCCGCTGACGTCTGGGAAGCATTCGCGCTTCCTGGACAGGCTGGTGGTCATCGCGACCTTCGGCGGACTGCTGTTCGGCTACGACACCGGCGTGATCAACGGCGCCCTGGGCCCCATGTCGGAGCCTGGGGCGCTGGATCTCTCCCCGATGGAGCAGGGCGTCGTGACGTCGTCGCTGCTGATCGGCGCCGCAGCCGGCGCGATCATCGGCGGGCGCTGCTCGGACCGCTGGGGGCGTCGGCGCACGATCCTGGCCATGGCGGTCCTGTTCTTCATCGGGGCGCTGGGCTGCGTGCTCGCCCCGACAGCCGGTGTCATGGTGGCGTTCCGCGTGGTCCTGGGTCTGGCGGTGGGCGGAGCCTCGGTCACCGTGCCGGTCTACCTCTCGGAGATGGCCCCCACCGAGCGCCGCGGGGCCATGTCCGGGCGCAACGAGGTCATGATCGCGGTCGGTCAGCTGCTGGCGTTCCTGATCAACGCGATCATCGGCAGCGCGTTCTACGAGGTCCCCGGGCACTGGCGCGTGATGCTGGCCGTGGCCGCGCTGCCGGCGCTGGCGCTGTTCTTCGGGATGCTGCGCATGCCGGAGTCGCCGCGCTGGCTGCTGGCTCAGGGCGACCGCGATGCCGCGCTGAAGGTCCTGGAGCGGGTCCGTACTCCGGAGCGCGCCAAGGCGGAGCTCGTGGAGGTCGAGGGGCTGGCCGCTCGCGATGCGGCTGAGCACGAGGGCGGGCTGGCGACTCTGCGCACCGAGCCCTGGGTGCGCCGCGTGCTGCTGATCGGCATCGGCGTGGCCGTGTCCCAGCAGCTCTCCGGCATCAACTCCGTCATGTACTACGGCACGCTGCTGCTGGAGCAGGCGGGCTTCTCGTCCTCGGCCGCCCTGATCGCCAACGTGGCCAACGGCGTGATCGCCGTGATCGGCATGCTCACCGGCATGGCCCTGATCGACCGCGTGGGACGACGACGGCTGATGATCTTCGGCTTCACAGGCATCACGTCAATGCACCTGCTGATCGGGCTGAGCGCCCTGCTGCTGCCCGAGGGGCTGGGGCGGGCGATCTTCATCCTCATCTTCGTGGTGCTGTTCGTGGGCTGCATGCAGGCCTCGATCGGCTTCGGCGCGTGGATCATCCTGGCCGAGATCTTCCCGCTGAAGTTCCGCGGGGCGGGCATCGGGATCTCGGTGCTGATGATGTGGCTGGCCAACGCCACGGTGACCCTGCTGTTCCCGCAGGTGGTCTCGGCCACCGGCATCACGGTGACGTTCTTCCTCTTCTCCGGTCTGGGCGCGGCATGCCTGTTCTTCTTCTGGCGCTTCGTCCCGGAGACCAAGGGGCGCTCGCTCGAGCAGATCGAGGAGTCCTTCGCAGCCGGTGAGCTGAAGCAGATCCACCGCCGCTGATCCTCTGACGGCCCCCTGCAGCGCCGTCGGTCCCCGGACCGGCGGCGCCGCGTGTCAGCTGCAGCCCATCCCGGCGAGCTCCAGGCAGTCCCGGCAGACCACGTGGCCCGAATCGGCGGGCCTGAGGTCCAGGAAGCGAACGCTGGGCAGCTGCGCCCGGACGACGGCTGCGGCCACGGCCTCCGTGACTGCCTCCACATTGCGCTCCGGTACGAGCATGAGCACCGAGCCGCCGAAGCCGCCGCCGATCAGCCGCGCGCCATCGGCGCCGGCGCTGAGCGCTGTGTCCACGATGAGGTCGGCGGCGGCGAACGAGGCCTCGGCGTCGTCGCGCATTGAGGCGTGTCCGCTGGTGAGGATCCGCCCGACGGCGCAGGGGACCGAAACCCCCGTCTCGCCGGCGAGCAGGGCGTCGATCTGCTCGGAGCGCAGCATCTCCGTGAGGGCGTGGCGCAGGCGGCGGAAGGCGTCGCCGGGGTCGCGGCCCTCGAGCTGCTCGGCGGTGGGCGCGGCATCCTCCCAGCGGCGCAGGACGGTCTCGACGTCGTCCTGGGACGGTGTCTCCGGCAGGAGGTCCCGCAGGCGGGCGGCGCCCAGGAATCGGGCGGCTGCCTCGGCGTCCAGGCGGCGGGAGGAGAACTCGTGCCCGCCGAGCCAGTGCGGCGTGCGCGTGTCCACACCGATGAGCCGGTGCCCATCCAGCAGCGCGTCGGCCGAGCGGTAGGTGATCGAGAAGTCGCGGCAGTCCAGGGAGACCACCTGGCCGGCGTGGGAACGCAGGCTCGCGGTCTGGTCGAGCCCGCCGGTGCTCGCGCCCACCACCCGGACCTCCGCCATCATGCAGGCGTGGGCCAGGGCTGCGCGGCGGGCGTCGTCGTGCTCGTCGGAGCCGGTGATCATCCCCGCGAAGGCGAGGATCGAGGCGCACTCCAGCGCGGCCGAGGACGACAGGCCGCCGCCCACGGGAAGAGTGGAGCGGATCAGCATGTCGGCTCCGAAGCCCTCGGGGATGCTGATCCCGGGGGTGCACTCCGCGACCTCGTGCAGGCCCCACAGGGCGCCGGCCACGTAGCCGGTCCAGCCCTCGGGACGGCCCGGGCCTATGTCCTCCACGCGGACCTCGACGATCCCCTCGTCCAGCGT
Source organism: Kocuria sp. p3-SID1428 (assembly GCF_025149945.1). Lineage (GTDB taxonomy): Bacteria > Actinomycetota > Actinomycetes > Actinomycetales > Micrococcaceae > Kocuria. The sequence continues at coordinate 14,771 of NZ_JALXVH010000037.1, forward strand.
GGGCTCCAGGGTGCGCATGCGCAGGAGGCCGTCGGTGCGCGGTGCTGCAGCCACGAGCGTTCCGTAGGGCAGGGCCATCGGAAGGCAGCGTCCGCCCAGGAAGTCGATGTGCTCTCCGTTGAGGTTCGCGCGGCCCGGGGACTGCCAGATGCCTTCCGGCCTGCGGCCGAAGACCCTCTCGAAGTTCTCGAGACCGCTGCGGGCGATCACCGCATTGTCGGGGTGCGGCACCCATTCGGGTGCGACAGATCCCGGCTCCGCGGGGTGGGGCTGGTGCACTGGGGCCTCCTGGTGCTGAGAAGTGCGCCCCACTCTAGACCCGGTACCGGACGCGCTATCAGCGCAGGCGCCGCTCGTGCTGCGTGCCACTGCCCTGCGCGGTGCGCCGCGGTGGGAACGACCGGCGGGGCTTGGGCGGCGGGTTCGACGCGCCGTGGGTCGTGACCACCTGCAGAACACGCTCCAGGTCTGTGCCCACGGTGACCAGCCACCAGTGGTCCCACGTGTTGCGCATCTCGAGGTTCTCCAGGACGTTCGAGAGATCGCTCACCCGCGCACGGGCCCGCGCGGCCAGGAACTGGACCTCGTCCTTCTCCTCGTCGTCGAGGTTCAGCGGCACGATCGACAGGGAGGTGGTCATGGTCGAGAACGACTCGGTGTCCACCTTCCATGCCACGCGCATGACCTCGGCGACGGCGCGCAGCGTGCGCTCGAGCTCGCGAGAGACATCGGCGGGGACCACCATGTGGGAGCCGTCGGCGGCGAACAGTCGGCGCAGGGCGTCGGTGAGGTCGCGCATGTAGAACGAGACGTGCTCCACGCGGATCAGACGGGCCAGACCGGGGTCCTGGCCCTTCTTGTTGGGCAGCATCATGCGCGGGTTCCCCTTGGCGGTCGAGGCGGTGGCTTCGACGACGCCGCGGACCTCCGCTGCGACCGAGGCGAGCTGGTAGTTGACCTCCACCCAGTCGGTGCGCGAGGTCGAGCCGGGCGTGCGGACCTCCATGGCGACGTCGCGCAGATAGAACACCATCAGCCGCTCGATCCGTCCCAGCTCCAGGGACGCGGAGCGGAAGTCGACGGGCTGGGCCACCACGTAGTTGATGACCAGCCCAATCGCGGCGCCGGTGGCCATCTGGACGATGTAGCCCAGCGAGTAGTTGTCGGCGTTGGGCCCGCCCACCACCAGCACGAACAGCGCCGTGATGGGGATGTAGTCCGCCCCGGCCCCGAACCTGCGGACGCCGGCCAGAATGACGCCGAGGGCGATGGCCGGGAACAGGGTGATGACGACCGGCCACGGCGTGAGCTGGACCAGAAGGGCCAGGATCATGCCCACTCCCAGGCCCAGCAGCGTCTGCCCAGCAGTGCGCAGGGAGCCGGCGAGGCTCGGGTACATGGCCACGAGCGCGCCCAGGGGGGCGTAGTAGGGGTACTGCGCCACGACGCCCGGCATGAACGGAGCGACCATGTAGGCGAGCATGCAGGCCAGCGCCGCCTTCAGGGCGAGCAGCAGGCGCGACGAGTTGATCGTGCTGTTGTGCCAGGGGCGCAGCAGCGAATCATCGTCGTCGCGTGAGGCCGACGACGGCCTGGGGGAGAAGCGCACGGCAGTCCTGTTCAAGCGGGGCGAGTGCCCGGGATCAGATGCTTGAGTGCTTGAGAGGCGTGAGAAGAGATCTACGCAACCATCACTTTATCTGCCCGCAAGGGTTCCGGTCGATGGGTGCGGACGACCGATTCTCGGCGGGGCTGTCCATGAAGATTCGGCTCGTGACTTGCTGTGACGTGTGTTCGCCCGGGTCATCCACAGGTTGCGATCGACCCTGTCGCGCGGCTGCGGCTACGGCCTACGATCACGGCACGTGTCGTCATGCGCCTGAGACTGCAGGCGCATCGAGCTGGGGGTGTTCCGATGGCCGCGAGATCCTTCGTCCTGCCTGCCGCCGTGGTCATGGCGGTCTCGCTGCTATCGGCATGCGGCCCCACGGGCGGTGGCGACCCCGACGACGACTCGAGCAGCTCGGCGCCTGTGTCGGAGTCTGTCTCTTCCTCCTCCTCGGCCTCAGAGGTGTCGACCGAGAAGACGCCGGGCGCCGATGGCGAGTACGTGGAGGCCTCCGCCGACGGGCCTGCGCAGAACGTACCCAAGCCCGAGAAGCCGGCGCTTGCCGATGAGGAGTCGTACGAGGGGGCCCAGGCGTTCCTGGACTACCTCGCTGATACGCGCGCATACGCCTGGCAGACGGGGGATACGTCGTTGATCAGGGAGATCACGGCGGAGGAGTGCGAATCTTGCACTGAGGAATATGATGATATAGATGAGGTGTATAAGTCTGGTGGGTGGGCGAGCTCGGGTCAGGAAACGATTCAGATAATCGACACTGATATGCCAATAGATTCATTTGGCTTCCCGGCCCCACGTGCTGAAGTTGACTATCCAGGGCTGACCATTTGGGACTCTGATGGGAGCATTTCCCAAAAGTTTGATCCCATCTCGGGCGATAGCGATCCAATTTATGTGCATATGGAGCATGTTGATGGGTCCTGGATATTGATCCAGCCTACTCCTGTAGCAATTTAGGTGGGGTTATGGGTCTGCGGCTACTGGTTGCAGTGGGAATCATTGTTCTGTCCACTTGGCTCGTGATTGGTGTCGCCGAAGCTGATGGTGGTGCGGTGCGTCCTGACGGATTCCGGGGCCAGGCCGGCCCCTCCAGTGCACAGGCTTCGGGGTCCGGGGTCGAATTGAGGTTTGATTCGCGCTCTGGGGGTACTGGTGGGGGAGGGGTGTCAGAATGGGATGGTCGAAATTATCAAGACGTGCAGGAGTCGTCGGGGCTCGCTCCGGGCCAAACGGTTTCACAGGAAGATATCGAGCAATTCCAAAGGGTTCTTCGGAGGCATTCGACGCAGAGCGAGTATGAAGACGGTGAGCGACCAGCGCCAAGTGTTGAGACCGCTGACTACTCGCTGGTTGATGTCTGCGCAGGTTCCGGGGGTGGTGATGACTGCACAGTGCGGGAATCGTGCACCATGGCGGATGGATCGGCTGGCCAGAATCTCTATGTCGAATTTGCGGTTCCCGGTGATGGGACAACTCGAGTGAGCGACCCCATCTGCTCGCCGTCGGATCAGGTCCCCGAGGGCGATGAGCCCATGCCGCTGCCGGTGTTCACCGTGGAGGATCTGCGTCGCCTGGAGGTGAGTCCGGCGGTGGCCGCAGTGGAGCCGGCGCCGGACACGCTCGTCGGCCTTCACACGAATATGTACGCGACCGCCGAGGATCAGGTCTTCGACACCGAGCTTGCGGGCTTCCCCGTGCAGGTGCGGGTCACTCCGGTGTCGTTCACCTGGGACTACGGCGACGGCACCTCGCTGGGCCCGGTCGTCGACAGCGGAGGTCCGCTTCCCGCTGGCTCGTGGGACGAGCCCACCGACACCAGCCACCAGTACTCCCAGACCGGCGAAGTCTCGGTGGTGCTGACCACGGAGTTCTCGGGCGAGTACTCGATCAGCGGAGGCCCGTGGCTGCCGGTCGACGGCACCAGCACGGTCACCAGCTCCCCCGTCCAGCTCAGTGTGTGGCGCTCGACCGTGCGCAACTACGCCGACGACTGCTTCGAGAACCCGGGCGGCGCCGGCTGCTGAGGGCAGGGGGTTCGTCGTCGTGCGCACGACGATCCCATGCGGCCTCAGCCCACGGCCAGATCGAAGCGCCTGATGAATGCCGCCATGGCATTGCGCGCGGTGGACTCCAGCGGGCGGAAGGTTCCGTCCGGCCAGCCGGTGGTGATCCCGACGCTGCGGGCCCAGCAGATCTCCTTGTAGAACGCCGAGCGCGGCGTGAGGTCGCGGAACGGCGAGCGAGCCGGTGCGGTGAACGCCGGAGATCCGGCCGCCCGGTAGAACAGCGCGCAGGTGGCATTGCGGTCGATCGGGTTCAACGGGCGGAACGATCCGTCGTCCCAGCCGTTGAGCAGGCCGCGATCCCGCGCCCAGCACATCTCCGGGTAGAACTGCTGTCCGGGGCGCACATCGATGAACGGCGACCTCGACGGTGCCGTGAAATCCGGTGAGCCGGCCATGCGGTGGAACACGACGGCCATGGCGTCGCGCTTGATGGTGCTCAGGGGGCGGAAGGTGCCGTCGCCCCAGCCGCGGAGGTAGCCGAGGTCGGAGACCCATCCGATCTCGGACGCGAAGGCGGATCGGCTGCTGATGTCCCGGAACGTCGTCATGAGGAGTCCTTTCGGGGCGTGGCTCAGTACCAGCCGAGAGCGCGCAGCTTCTCGGCGATGGCGGTCGCGACGATCAGGTAGCCGAAGCGGTTGAGGTGGTAGTTGTCGCCCCTGAGCTCGAGCGGGGCCATGCCCCATGAGGCGCGCTGGCGATCGGCCACCGTGGAGCCGATGCTGTAGTCGCCCAGCTCGGGATGCATCCAGCGCTCCGGATCCGTGAGCACGGCATTGACATCCAGGTACTGATCCCCGTACTCGCGGGCATAGGCCCGATTGACGGTGTCCACCTGGTCGTAGGCGGCGGTGCCCGGGGTGTCCAGGAAGTTCTTCCAATGCCCCAGGACGAGCGTCGACTCAGGCTCCACGTCATAGGCGGCGCGGGTATCGGCCAGGACGCGATCGATGTCGCCGATGTTGTTCTTGCCCATCCACAGCAGGTGCGTGCTGCCGCGGTGTCGCGCCTCCAGGTCGGTCACCCAGCGGGAACGAGCCGAGACGCCCACGTGCACGGCGGAGCCAGCGGAGGCGCGGCGGATCTCCACCTTGCGGTGGGTGCCGGGGACGTATCGCAGATCGAACGGAACTCCGTCGATAGTGCCGGGGTAGGAGCGACCGGACTCGGGCACGCGGTGGTCGAGGGTGGGCAGGACCAGGGTTCCGGAGGCGGGAAGCATGCCGGCCGCGCCCATGTAGCGGAAGTCCGGGCGCGCTGCGGCCTTCTCGGAGCGGGTCATCAGGATCTCCGGCGACCGAGCGGCGGGCGTGGCCTCCGAGACGGCGGTCGTTCCCAGCTGTTTCGCGAGCTCGGTGTCCAGATGGACCACCCGGAAGCCGTCGGTGATGGCGCTGGCATAGGAGGCGGCCGACGAGCTGCCCCACAGCACGATCGGCCGCTTGGCGGCCGAAGCCTGCGTCGCCGCTGCCCCGGCGGCGCTGACGGTGAGGGCCGCCGCCGTGGCTGCCAGGACTGCGCGGCGTGAGGGGCCGTGTCCGGCGGCGGTCGAGGACAGGGCGGCAGGGCGCTGGGGCCTTCCAGTGGCGTGGGGGGTCATATGGGCGATAGGCCTTTGTTCGGGGATCTGAACGGCGCCGCTTGTGGGCACTGGGGGGGCTTCAGGCTACAAATCTGGATGAGCCCACAGAGACTCCGTCTTCTTGGAGACGCTCTGTGACGCGGGGTACCCTCACACCGGAAGATCACAGACCACGCCGATGAGCGGTTCCGGGAGAGACCCCGCGGACACCGCCGTGCGGGCGCCGTAGGAGCAACCCTCCCCAGGAAACTCTCAGGCACCGGCACCGGGATCGCTCGGCACCTCTGGAAAGCACGGGATCGGCCCCAGGCCGCACCCGGCACCGACGGAGCAAGCGGGCCCGCCCGCGGAAACTCTCAGGTCCCATGACAGAGCGGGGAGGAACCGGCCGGGGCATGCCCCCTCAGACCAAGGAGTTCCCCTAATGAGCCCTTCCGCACCTGCTGACAGTGCCGTGAGCGCCTCGGGGGTCAGCTCCGACGCCCTGGCCTTCGTGGACCGCCACGTGGGCCCGCGCGGCCAGGAGATCGATCAGCTTCTCTCCACGGTGGGCGTGGGCTCGCTGGCGGAGCTCGTGGATCAGGCTGTCCCGGCGTCCATCCGCATGGACCGCGAGCTGGACCTCCCTGAGGCCCTCAGCGAGGCCGAGGTCCTGACCGCCCTGCGCGGCATCGCGGATCAGAACGAGCCGGGTCGCCCCATGATCGGCCAGGGCTTCTACCGCACCGACACCCCCGCGGTCATCCAGCGCAACCTGCTCGAGTCCCCGGCCTGGTACACGGCCTACACCCCGTACCAGCCCGAGATCTCGCAGGGCCGCCTCGAGCTGCTGCTGACCTACCAGACCATGGTCCAGGACCTCACCGGCCTGGATATCGCCAACGCGTCGCTGCTGGACGAGTCCTCCGCCGTCGTCGAAGCCGCCCTGCTGATGAAGCGCGGCAACCGCAAGGCCAAGAACGGCGCGATCCTGGTCGACTCCGACCTCTTCCCGCAGCACCTGGCCGTCATCCCGGGCCGCGCCCGCGCTGTCGGCATGGACCTCGAGATCCTGGACCTCTCCGACGGCATCCCGCAGGAGCAGCTCGAGCGTGAGAACGGCATTGCCGGCGTGATCCTCCAGCAGTCGGGAGCTTCCGGGAAGGTCCATGACTGGACCGACGTCATCGCCCAGGCCAAGGGCGCCGGCGCCATGGCGACCGTCGTGGCCGATCTGCTGGCCCTGACCCTCGTGAAGTCCCCCGGCGAGATGGGAGCGGACATCTCCGTGGGCACCTCGCAGCGCTTCGGCGTCCCGCTGTTCGCCGGCGGACCGCATGCGGCCTTCATGGCGGTGCGCTCGGACCTGCAGCGCAGCCTGCCCGGCCGCCTGGTGGGCGTCTCCCACGACGACACCGGCCGCCCCGGCTACCGCCTGGCCCTGCAGACCCGCGAGCAGCACATCCGCCGCGAGAAGGCCACCTCCAACATCTGCACCGCCCAGGCGCTGCTGGCCGAGGTCGCCGCCTGCTACGCCGTCTACCACGGCCCGGACGGCTTGCGTCGCATCGCCCGCCGCGTGCACAGCCGGGCCCGCACGATCGTCGACGCCCTGCAGAATGCTGGGATCGAGCTGGTCTCGGATCAGGTCTTCGACACTGTCGTCGCACGTGTCCCCGGCCGCGCCGACGAGATCCTCGCGGCCGCCGCCGGGAAGGACATCGACCTGCGGCGCGTGGACGACGACCACGTGGGCGTCTCCGCGGATGAGCGCACCTCCGCGCAGGACGTCGCCGACGTGCTCGGCGCCTTCGGCGTGACGGAGGCGGCCGAGGCGGACTCCACCTCCGGCCCCGTGCTGCCCGAGCAGCTGGTGCGCACCTCCGAGTTCCTGACCCACGAGGTCTTCAACACCCACCGCTCCGAGACCTCCATGATGCGCTGGCTGCGCCGCCTCTCGGATCGCGACCTGGCGCTGGATCGCACCATGATCCCGTTGGGCTCGTGCACCATGAAGCTCAACGCCGCCGTCGAGATGGCCTCGATCACCTGGCCCGAGTTCGCGGACGTCCACCCGTACTCCCCGGCCTGGCGCATGCAGGGCTGGCAGCACCTGGTCGAGGACCTCGAGTCCCGCCTGGCCGAGCTGACCGGCTACGCCAAGGTCTCGATCCAGCCGAACGCCGGCTCCCAGGGCGAGCTCGCCGGCCTGCTGGCGATCCGCCGCTGGCACATCTCGCGCGGCGACGAGGCTCGCGACCTCGTGCTGATCCCGGCCTCCGCCCACGGCACGAACGCCGCCTCCGCGGTGCTGGCCGGGCTGCGCGTGCGCGTCGTGAAGACCGCGCCGGACGGCACCGTCGATCACGAGGACCTGGACAAGGCGATCGCCGACAACGAGGGCGCGATCGCCGGCATCATGATCACCTACCCCTCCACGCACGGCGTGTTCGAGGAGGACGTCCGCGAGGTCTGCGGCAAGATCCACGACGCCGGCGGCCAGGTCTACCTGGACGGCGCGAACTTCAACGCGATGGTCGGACTCGCGCAGCCCGGGCAGTTCGGCGGCGACGTCTCGCACCTGAACCTGCACAAGACCTTCTGCATCCCGCACGGCGGCGGCGGCCCGGGCGTCGGTCCGGTGGCCGTGGCCGAGCACCTGGTGCCGTTCCTGCCGGGCGATCCGCTCGAGGGCGACCCCGGCCGCCCGACCGTGGGCGGGGCCGCGAACGACGCCGACCAGCCGACGGATGCCGCCGCGAACGGCCGCGGCCTGCCGGTGACCAGCACCCGCTGGGGCTCCACCGGCGTGCTGCCGATCTCGTGGGCCTACCTCGCGCTGATGGGCGGTGACGGCCTGACCCGCGCCTCCGCCGTGGCCCTGCTGAACGCGAACTACATCGCCCGCAGTCTCAACGAGCACTTCCCCGTGCTCTACACCGGCGACAACGGCCTGGTCGCCCACGAGTGCATCCTCGATCTGCGCAAGCTCACGGATGCCTCGGGCATCAAGGTCGCAGACGTGGCCAAGCGCCTGATCGACTACGGCTTCCACGCCCCCACCGAGTCCTTCCCGGTCAGCGGCACGTTCATGGTCGAGCCGACCGAGTCCGAGGACAAGGCCGAGATGGACCGCTTCATCGAGGCCATGATCTCGATCCACGCCGAGATCCAGCAGGTGATCGACGGCAAGGTCTCCGAGGCCGACTCCGTCGTGCGCCACGCCCCGCACACTGCGGCAGCGCTCGTCTCGGACGACTGGGACCGCGCGTACTCCCGCGAGACCGCGGCCTTCCCGGTGCCGAGCCTGCGGGTGGACAAGTACTTCCCGCCGATCGGGCGCATCGACGGCGCGTACGGCGACCGCAACCTCGTGTGCAGCTGCCCGCCGCCCGAGGCCTTCGAGACGGTCGACGAGACCGAGCCGGGCACCTCCTCCGAGCCCGAGGCTGACAGCGAGACCAAGACCACCGTCCAGCCCAGCCAGGAGAGCGCACGATGAGCACCGAAGCAGCATCCCGTCCCACGGCGCTGACCCCCGTGCACGAGCGGCTGGGCGCCTCCTTCACCGACTTCGGCGGCTGGTGGATGCCCCTGCGCTACGGCTCGGACATGGCAGAGCACAAGGCCGTGCGCGAGGCCGCCGGCCAGTTCGACCTCTCCCACATGGGCGAGCTGCTCATCGAGGGCCCCGACGCCGCCGCGTTCCTGGACTACGCCCTGGTGGGCCGGCTGTCCGCGATCGAGATCGGCAAGGCCAAGTACTCGCTGCTGTGCAACGAGGCCGGTGGAGTGATCGACGACCTGATCACCTACCGCCTCGGCGAGGACTCCTACCTGGTGGTCCCGAACGCGTCGAACACGCCGGCCGCGCTGGCCGCGTTCCAGGAGCGCACCACGGCCGCCGACGGCACCGTCTTCGACGTCACCATCACGGACCGCACCGAGGCGACCGCGCTGATCGCCGTGCAGGGCCCGGCCTCCGAGGCCGTGCTGCTCGAGGCCGTGGAGGCCCAGTCCGCGCAGGCCGTGAAGGACGTGAAGTACTACGCCATCACGGACGTCGTCTTCACGACCCCCGAGGGCCCGCTGCCCGTGCAGCTGGCCCGCACCGGGTATACCGGCGAGGACGGCTTCGAGATCTACATCGGCATCGAGTCCGACCCGACGGCGGCCGAGCGCCTGTGGAGCGTGCTCGAGAAGGCCGGCGAGTCCCACGGGCTGGTGCCCTGCGGGCTGGCCGCGCGCGACTCGCTGCGCCTGGAGGCCGGCATGCCGCTGCACGGCCACGAGCTCTCCGAGGACATCAACCCGTACCAGGCGAACCTGCCGATCGTCGCGCTGAAGACCAAGGACTCCTTCGTGGGCCGGGAGGCCCTGGCGAAGATCAAGGGGGAGGGCCCCTCCTCCAAGCTGGTCGGTCTGGTCAACGACGGCAAGCGTGCCGCCCGCCCGGGCTACGCGGTGCTCAAGGACGGCGAGAAGGTCGGCGAGATCTCCTCCGGCGCCCCGAGCCCCACCCTGGGCCACGCGATCGCCCTGGCCTTCGTCTCTCCCGAGCTCACCGAGCCCGGCACCGAGCTCGATGTGGACCTGCGCGGCAAGCCCACGCCGTTCCGCGTCGTCAAGCTCCCCTTCTACAAGCGCGAGAGCTGACAGCACGACAGCTGTCTCGCCGCATGACGCCAGCCCGCCCCGGTGCTGGACACCACCCCGCAGCAGGACCCCACCATGGAAGGACCAGGCAATGAGCGCTCTGGACAAGGTCAACAAGGACTACCGCTACTCCGCTGAGCACGAGTGGCTCGACTCCTCCTCGCCGGCCAAGGTCGGCCTCTCGCAGATCGCCGTCGACGCCCTGGGCGAGGTCGTCTACGTCGACCTCCCCGAGGCCGGCGCATCCGTCACCGCGGGCGAGGTCTGCGGCGAGGTCGAGTCGACCAAGTCGGTCTCCGAGCTGTACTCGCCCGTCACGGGCACGATCGTGGAGATCAACGACGCCGTCGTCGACAGCCCGGGCCTGCTCAACGAGGACCCGTACGGGGCCGCCTGGCTCTTCACCGTCGAGGTCGAGTCCGAGGGCGAGCTGCTCAGCCCCGAGGACTACGCCGCAGCACAGGAGGACTGAGCATCACATGACCGTCAGCATCTTCGATCTCTTCAGCATCGGCGTGGGCCCGTCGTCGTCCCACACCGTGGGCCCCATGCGCGCGGCGGCCGACTTCGTCGCCGATCTGGTGGGCGAGGGGTTGCTGTCGCGTCTGGACCGCATCGCGGTCGACCTCTATGGCTCGCTGTCCTCCACCGGCCGCGGGCACGGCACATTCGACGCCGTGCTCATCGGCCTGGAGGGCCACCAGCCGGACAAAGTCCTGCCCGCCACCATGGACTCCCGCAAGGAGGCCCTGGCCGCCGGGCACCCGCTGCGCCTGGGTGATGCCCTGGACGGCGTCGACGAGCCGGTCGAGCTCGACTTCCACGTCGAGGACATCGTCCAGCACCCGCTCACGCTGCTGCCGTACCACCCCAACGGCATGACCATGGCCGCCTACGACGCCGACGGCAACGTCCTGGCGGAGCGGACGGCCTACTCGGTGGGCGGCGGGTTCGTGGTCGTCGATCCGGTCGAGGGCGAGGATCCTCTGCCGGACGAGGGCGACACTCCCATCCCGTATCCGTACGACGACGCAGAGGGCCTGCTGGGGCACTGCCTGTCCCACGGCATCTCGGTCGCGCAGCTGGCGTTGGCCAACGAGGCGGCGCGCCGTCCCGAGGAGGAGGTCCGCGCGGGCGTGCTCAAGATCGCCCAGGTCATGGAGGACTCCAAGAACTCCAACCTGGAGCGCGAGGGGCCGCTGCCCGGCGGGCTCAAGGTGCGCCGCCGCGCGCCCGAGTGGCACGCCCGGCTCAAGGCGATCGACACCGACTTCGATCCGCAGCACTGGGTCGAGTGGGTGAACCTGGTGGCGCTGACCGTCAACGAGGAGAACGCCTCGGGCGGGCGCATCGTCACCGCGCCCACCAATGGCGCGGCAGGGATCGTGCCGGCCGTGATGTTCTACGCCACGCACTACACCCCGGCCGCCCGCGGGCCGGAGAAGCGCTCGCGCGAGGACATCACCGTGGACTACCTGCTGGCCGCCGCCGCGGTGGGCTCGCTGATCAAGGAGCAGGCCTCGATCTCCGGCGCCGAGGTCGGCTGCCAGGGCGAGGTCGGCTCGGCGTCGTCCATGGCCGCGGCCGGTCTGGCGCAGGTCATGGGCGGCACGCCGGTGCAGGTCGAGAAGGCCGCCGAGATCGCCATGGAGCATCACCTGGGTCTGACCTGCGATCCCATCGCAGGCCTGGTGCAGGTGCCGTGCATCGAGCGCAATGCGATCGCAGCCGCCACCGCCGTCAACGCGGCCCGCATGGCGCTGTTCGAGGAGTCCGAGCCGGGCTTCGTGAGCCTGGACCAGGTGGTCGAGACCATGCGCTCGACCGGTGCGGACATGTCCGAGAAGTACAAGGAGACCGCGCGCGGAGGCCTGGCGGTCAACGTGGGCGTCAACGTCGTCGAGTGCTGACCCCCTCCCGCCGAGTGGATACCCAGTTGCGCTATGTGCAGCTA
>NZ_JALXVH010000038.1 GCF_025149945.1 Kocuria sp. p3-SID1428
CCGCCTTCGTCATGCGTCCCGCTCCTTGTGGAGCGCCCTGCGGCAAGCGCCTCTCCACAGCATGCGCCCCGGTGGTGCGTGCTGCGCCGCCCGCGTCGAGTGGCCTCCGACGAGAATGCGGCCAGGGGGCGGGTGGACGGACTCCGACGTGGGGGGCTGATGCCGATAGGGTCGGGCCCATGTACTGGCATTCGTCTCAGCGGCTCGGCGTCCGCACGGTGTTCACCGACAGGAATCTGGGCAACCTGGCCCTGCACGTCCCCGACGACGCCCACGCCGTGCGCGCCCGTCGTGACCGCGCGGCCCTCGACCTCGGGGTGGATCCCGACACCGTGCTGTACCTGGACCAGGTCCACGGCACCCACGTGGTCGACGCGGATGCGGCAGGCCCCGGTGAGGTCTGCACCGGCGACGCCGCGGTCTCGGCGACCGGGCGCCCGCTGGCCGTCATGGTCGCCGACTGCGTCCCGGTCGTGCTGATCGGCGAGCTCCGCCACGGCGGTGCGGTGTCGATGCCGCTGACCGCAGTGGCCCACGCGGGCCGCCGCGGCCTGCTCGACGGCGTCCTTCCGGCTGTCGTCGAGGCCATGCGGGTGCGCGGAGCCGAACGCATCAGCGCGCAGATCGGGCCGTGCGTGTGCGCCGAGTGCTATGAGGTGCCCGAGCCGATGGCCGGGGAGTCCGAGGAGAGCCTGCCCGGCATCCGCACGACGACCCGCTGGGGCAGCCCTGGGCTCGACCTGCCCGGCGCCGCCGCACGCCAGCTCAGGCAGCTGGATGTTCAGGTCGAGGTCGTGACGGAGCAGACCCCGCGCTGCACGCTGGAGAACGAGGCCCTGTCCTCCCACCGCCGCGACCCCTCCAGCGGACGGATCGCGGGGATCGTCGTCCCGCTGCCGTGAGCAGGCTGGGTGAGACCTCAGGGAGGTCCACCCCGGCGGGGACGTGGTGACGGGCACACAGCGCACTGTCGACCGGCACGGCTGACGTGCGGCGGCAGGGGAGTCGGGTAGCCTGACGGTCGACCTCCCTGCCGCCGATCCCTCGGATCGAGCGGTGCCGGGCCGGATCCCCGGGGCGCCTGCCGCGCCCCGCAGATGCGGTCCGCCGGGACGGTCGGAGTCGAAGACCATCACCTGCACCGCGGTGCAGTCAGAGCGAGGAGGGTCGCGCGTGAGCCAGTCGATGCGCCGAGCCATGATCCGTCTGGGCCTGGCCGAGCCGGAGGGCCACGACGAGGACTACGACCGCTCGCGCGCCCCGCAGCCGCGCGAGGATCGCCCCGCCCGGGACGACGGCCCCCGCCGTGCGCCCGAGGGGCGGGGATCCGACAGCCGCGCGGAGGCCGTCGGGCGCGACCCCCGCGACGGCGACTCCGCTGCGCAGCGCCGTGCCGCCGAGCAGCCGCGCCCCCGTGCCGTGCGCGAGCCTGGTCGAGACTCCGAGTACCGAGCCCCCGTCACGCCGATCAAGCGTGCCCCCTCGACATCCCGAGAGGATGCAGACGACATGCGGACCATCACGACCGTCCACCCGCGCTCCTACAACGACGCCAAGTCGGTGGGCGAGTCCTTCCGCGACGGCACGCCCGTCATCATGGACCTGAGCGACCTCGCCGAGACCGAGGCCAAGCGCCTCGTGGACTTCGCAGCCGGGCTGGTCTACGCCCTCCACGGCTCGATCGAGCGTGTGACCACCACCGTGTTCCTGCTCACCCCGTCCTACGTCGAAGTCGTCGACTCCTCGGTCGCCGCGGACGAGGACCTCGACGCCGCAGAGGCCTGAGCGCCATGACGATCGTCTACGCGATCCTCTATCTGCTCGTGCACGTCCTGATCCTGGTCGTGCTCGGCAGGTTCGCGGTGGAGATGATCCAGTCCTTCGCCCGCGGATGGCGCCCCCACGGCGCCTCGCTGGTGCTGGCTTCAAGCATCTACGCCGTGACCGATCCCATCCTCAATCCGCTGCGACGCCTGATCCCGCCGCTTCGCCTGGGCGGGATCGCCCTGGACCTCTCCTCGATGATCCTCATCTTCGCTCTGGTCATCCTCGAGAGCATCTGCATCTCCCTGCTGCTGTCGGTCTGAGGGCCCCGGGAGGGGGCTGTGCCGAGGCCCGCAGATGGGCGTGAGCTGAGGCTCATGTGACAGTTCAGCCACAATCACAACCGGGGACGAGCTCACCCGCGTCGGCGCCCTGCCGAGCATGTAGTGTGAGGCGTCGAAGGCCCCCAGCGTCGGGGTGCGCTGCGCTGAGGCATGACCTGCAGGGCTAGCAGGATCGGACTCGCGGATCTCGTTGTCTCGAGGCGTGTTCACTGGCTCGGGCGGCGGAACCCGACCCCATTGTTTTGAGGAGAAGCACATTCCATGGCTCTGACCCCGGAAGACGTCATCAACAAGCGATTCCAGCCGACCAAGTTCCGCGAGGGCTACGACCAGGATGAGGTCGATGACTTCCTGGACGAGATCGTCGTCGAGCTGCGTCGCCTGAACCAGGAGAACGCGGAGCTGCGCGATCGCCTGGATGGAGCGGGCTCCACCGAGGCCCCCGCTGCGGCCTCGGGCGCCGAGACCTCGAGCGCCGCCGCCGCCCAGAGCTCCGCCCCGGAGCAGGAGACCCTCGAGCGCGACAGCGCCCCGGTCGCCCAGGAGCCGGAGGCTCCTGTCGAGACCGCGGCTCCGTCCGAGAAGCCCCAGCCCGCAGCGGATGACTACACCGCTTCCGCCGAGAGCGCTGCCGGCGTGCTCGCCATGGCCCAGAAGCTGCACGACCAGTACGTCGACGAGGGCCGCGCCGAGCGCGATCGCCTGATCGATGAGGCCCGCACCCGCGCCGACGGCCTCGTCTCGGAGGCCGAGACCACCAAGACCGAGGTCCTCTCCTCCCTGGAGAAGGAGCGCCGCGATCTCGAGGTCGCCGTCTCGGATCTGCGCAGCTTCGAGTCGTCCTACCGCGAGCGTCTGGCCGAGTTCATCGGCGGGCAGCTCGAGGAGATCAAGACCGCTCCGTCGCTGGCCCCCGAGTCCTCCTCGGACGCCCGCTGATCCGAGCTGACGCCGCGCGCCTTCCCCGTCACCGGGTCGGTGCGCGGCGTCTGCTCGTCCTCGACCCCGTTCGGTCCGCACAGGACCGCCCTCGATCCGCCTCCCGCGAGAGAGCCCGGTGCACAGCCACATGTCCTCACCCGCCCCTGAGCAGCAGACCCGCAGCGCCGCCGCACGGAGACGGGGCCGGGGGGCTGTGCTGATCCTCGCGCTGCTGTGCGCCGTCGTGGTCTATGGGCTGGACCAGGGGACCAAGGCCCTCGTGGAGCGGACCATGACGCTGGGCCAGCAGATCCCCCTGATCGACGGCCTCCTGCAGTGGCACTACATCCTCAATCCCGGTGCGGCCTTCTCCATGGGGGAGCGCTTCACCTGGGTGTTCACAGCGATCATGGCGATCGTCTCGGTCGGCATCCTCGTCTACCTTCCGCGAGTGCGCTCGCTGGCCTGGGCACTGAGCCTGGGACTGGTGCTCGGCGGGGCCACCGGCAACCTCACGGACCGGCTGCTGCGCTGGCCTGGGTTCCCGAACGGGCACGTGGTCGACTTCATCCATGTCCAGGGCTTCGCGGTGTTCAACGTCGCCGATTCCGGCGTGGTCGTGGGCGTCATCCTGACGGCGGCGCTGATCCTCTTCGGCCGCGAGCCCGACGGCACCCGCTCCGGGCGCGATCGCCCCGGGACCGAGGGCACGGGATCCGCCGAAGCTCCCCGCACCGACTCAGCTCAGGATCGCGTCGTCGACCACGACTCCTCCGCCGGCGATGCCTCCAGTGAGGGGTCTGCCCGATGAGCGCGGCGTCTCAGTCCCCGCAGCGCGAGTCGCGTGAGCTGCAGGTGCCGGCGGAGCTGGCCGGCGCCAGGGCCGATGCGATCGTGGCCCAGCTCAGCGGACTGTCGCGCACCGCGACCGGAAGGCTCTTCGAGGCCGAAGAGGTCCGGCTCGGCGGCGCACCGATCGCCAAGTCGCGCAAGCTCGCCGAGGGTGCCGTCGTGCGCGTCCTCATGCCGGAGGAGATCGACCTGTCGGTGATCGTGCCGGAGACCGTCGACGGCTTCTCGGTCATCCACGCGGACGCGGACATCGTGGTGATCGACAAGCCGGCTGGGGTGGCCGCGCACCCGTCGCCGGGCTGGTCGGGCCCCACGGTCCTCAGCGCCCTGGCGGGAGCGGGGATCACCGTGTCCACGTCGGGGGCGGCCGAGCGGCAGGGCATCGTGCACCGCCTGGACGTGGGGACCTCGGGACTCATGGTCGTGGCGCGTTCCGAGCGGGCGTATGCCGCGCTCAAGCGCGCCTTCAAGGAGCGCACGGTCGAGAAGATCTACCACACGGTCGTGCAGGGCATGCCCGAGCCCATGAGGGGCACCATCGAGGCCCCCATCGCCCGGCACCCCGACTACGAGTGGCGCTTCGCGGTGATCGAGGGCGGGCGCGATTCCGTGACCCACTATGAGACGCTCGAGTCCTTCGGGCGCGCCACGCTGCTGGAAGTGCATCTGGAGACGGGGCGCACCCATCAGATCCGCGTGCACTTCTCCGCGCTGAAGCACCCCTGCGCCGGCGATCTGACCTACGGCGCCGACCCCGCGCTGTCGGCGGGGCTGGGCCTGACCCGGCAGTGGCTGCACGCTCACCGGCTCGGATTCGAGCACCCGGGGACGGGGGAGCGGGTCTCGTTCACCTCCGAGCCGCCGGCGGACCTGAGCTGGGCGCTGGAGACCCTGCGCGACGGCGGACCGCGCTGAGGCACCAGCGCCGAGTGCGCCCACGGCGGAACCGTCGTCCCGGTCAGCGGCGCGTGATCAGCGGCACCGGTGTCGACCCCCGACGCGTCGGAGGCTGCGGATAGGATCCTGGCGATGACTCAGGGCAAGGGATTCACGCATCTGCACGTGCACACCGAGTACTCCATGCTTGACGGCGCCGCCCGACTCGACGACCTGTTCGAGGCCTGCCACGCCCAGGGGATGGACTCGCTGGCCACGACCGACCACGGCTTCGTCTTCGGCGCCTACGACTTCTGGTCGCGGGCCAACAAGGCTGGGATCAAGCCGATCATCGGCGTGGAGGCGTACCTGACCCCCGGCACCGCACGTGCCGATCGCACGCGCGTGAAGTTCGCCGACGGCGGCCGCAACGACGTCTCCGGCGCCGGCTCCTACACCCACATGACCCTGCTGGCCGAGACCACCGAGGGCATGCAGAACCTGTTCCGGGCCTCGAGCTACGCCTCCCTGGAGGGCCAGCTCTACAAGCCCCGTATGGACCGGGATCTGCTCAACCGCTACGGCAAGGGCCTGATCGCCACGACCGGCTGCCCGTCCGGGGAGATCCAGACCCGTCTGCGGCTGGGTCAGTACAAGGAGGCGATCGACGCCGCCGCCGAGTTCCGGGACATCTTCGGCCCGGAGAACTTCTACTGCGAGATCATGGATCACGGTCTGGGCATCGAGAAGGACGTCCACCAGGACCTCATGAAGCTGGCCAAGGACCTCCAGCTGCCCCTGGTCGCCACGAACGACCTCCACTACACGAATGCCGAGGACGCCAAGGCGCACGCCGCCCTGCTGTGCGTGCAGTCCGGCTCCACGCTGGCCGACCCCAAGCGCTTCAAGTTCGATGCCGACGAGTTCTATCTCAAGTCGGCCGCGGAGATGCGGGATCTCTTCCGGGACTACCCGGAGGCCTGCGACAACACCCTGGAGATCGCCGAGCGCTGCCATGTCGAGTTCGACGAGACGGTGGGCAAGTTCATGCCCGTCTTCCCCGTCCCGGACGGCGAGACCGAGGAATCCTGGTTCGCCAAGGAGGTCGACAGCGGACTCGACTACCGCTTCCCGGACGGCGTGCCCTCGGAGGTGCGCGAGCAGGCCGAATACGAGAAGGGGATCATCCTGCAGATGGGCTTCCCCGGGTACTTCCTGGTGGTCGCCGACTTCATCACCTGGGCCAAGGCGCAGGGCATCCGCGTGGGGCCGGGGCGCGGCTCCGGCGCCGGCTCCATGGTCGCCTACGCCATGCGCATCACGGAGCTGAACCCCTTGGAGCACGGGTTGATCTTCGAGCGCTTCCTGAACCCCGAGCGCGTGTCCATGCCGGACTTCGACATCGACTTCGATGACCGCCGCCGCCCGGAGGTCATCCGCTACGTGACCGAGAAGTACGGCGACGAACGCGTGGCCATGATCGTCACCTACGGCACCATCAAGGCCAAGCAGGCGCTCAAGGACTCCTCGCGCGTGCTGGGATACCCGTTCTCCATGGGCGAGAAGCTCACCAAGGCCATGCCGCCGGACATCATGGGCAAGGGCATCTCACTGGCGGACGTCTACAACGAGGACGCCAAGCGCTACGACGAGGCCGCCGAGCTGCGCGAGGTCCTGCAGGAGGACCCGGAGTCGCAGAAGGTCTTCGAGACCGCCCAGGGTCTCGAGGGGCTCAAGCGGCAGTGGGGCGTGCACGCCGCCGGCGTGATCATGTCCTCGGATCCGCTGATCGACATCATCCCGCTCATGCGCCGCGAGCAGGACGGGCAGATCATCACCCAGTTCGACTACCCCACGTGCGAGGGTCTCGGGCTGATCAAGATGGACTTCCTGGGGCTGCGCAACCTCACGATCATCTCCGACGCCCTGGAGAACATCACCCGCAACCGCGACGGCTTCGTGCTGGACCTCGAGGGCCTGGCCCTGGACGACAAGGCCTCCTACGAGCTGCTGGCCCGCGGCGACACCCTGGGCGTGTTCCAGCTCGACGGCGGACCCATGCGCCAGCTGCTGAAGATGATGCGCCCGGATCAGTACGAGGACATCTCCGCTGTGCTGGCGCTGTACCGCCCCGGCCCCATGGGCGTGAATTCGCACATCAACTACGCCCTGCGCAAGACGGGCCAGCAGGAGATCACCCCCATCCACCCGGAGCTTGAGGAGCCCCTGGCGGAGATCCTGGACCTCACCTACGGCCTGATCGTCTACCAGGAGCAGGTCATGGCCGTGGCGCAGAAGGTGGCGGACTACACGCTGGGACAGGCGGATCTGCTGCGCCGGGCCATGGGCAAGAAGAAGAAGTCCGAGCTGGACAAGCAGAAGGACTTCTTCTTCGGCGGAATGGAGAAGAACGGGTACTCCCGGGAGGCTGCCGACACCCTGTGGCACGTCCTGGAGTCGTTCTCCGACTACGCGTTCAACAAGGCGCACACCGCCGCCTACGGGCTGGTGTCCTACTGGACCGCTTATCTCAAGGCGCACTATCCGGCCGAGTACATGGCCGCGCTGCTGACGTCGGTGGGCGATGACAAGGACAAGCTGGCGCTGTACCTCAATGAGTGCCGCCGCATGGGCATCACCGTGCTGCCGCCGGATGTCAACGAGTCCGTCGTGAACTTCACGCCCGTGGGGGAGGACATCCGCTTCGGCATGGCCGCCGTGCGCAACGTGGGCGCCAACGTGGTGGAGGCGATCGTGCGCGCTCGCACCTCGGAGGGCGCCTTCACGTCGTTCAACGACTTCCTCTCCAAGGTCGAGCTCGTGGTGTGCAATAAGCGAACGATCGAATCGCTCGTGAAGTCGGGGGCCTTCGATCAGCTCGGGCACACCCGCCGCTCGCTCGTGGATGTCCACGAGCAGGCCATCGACGACGTCGTGTCGCAGAAGAAGAACGAGGCCAAGGGCGAGTTCACCTTCGACATCTTCGCCATGGGCGGGGACACGTCCGAGTCGGAGGGCGAGGGACTGCAGGTCGAGGTCCCGGATCTTCCGGAGTGGGAGCGCAAAGACATGCTTTCCTTCGAACGCGAGATGCTCGGTCTCTACGTCTCCGATCACCCGCTGCGCGGACTGGACCAGGCGCTGGCCGAGCACTCGGACACCTCGGTGCAGCAGGTGCTCGCCGAGGACGGCGGCAAGCCGGACGGGGCGATGGTCACGCTCGCCGGCATGATCACCTCGGTCCAGCGCAGGATCGCCAAGTCCTCGGGCAACGCCTACGCCCGGATCGAGCTCGAGGACCGCACCGGTTCGATCGAGATCATGTTCTTCGGCAAGGTCTACGCCCCCATCGCCGGGGTGCTGGCCGAGGACCTGATCTGCTCGATCAAGGGCCGCGTGCAGAAGCGCGACGACGGCTCCGTGTCCATGTCGGCCATGGAGCTGACCCTGCCGGAGATCCATCCGGAGGGCCACGCCGGGCCGGTCACCATCACCGTGCCCGAGCGCAGGCTCAACGAGCAGACGGTCGGGGAGCTCGCCTCGGTGCTGCGCAGCCATCGCGGCGATTCGGAGGTCCGCCTGCGCGTGGGCACCCAGCGCGCCACGCAGGTCTGGCAGCTGCCCCCGCAGTACCGGGTGGAGGCCGGACCGGCGTTCTTCGGCGACCTCAAGGTCCTGCTGGGGCCCGCCTGCCTGGAGGGCTGAGTCCACGCGGACGGGACAGTGGGGTCCCGGGGGGCGAATCTGCCGGGGCCTAGAATGGGCGCCGTGAACGCGAATCCTGAGAACCCCGTGCCCTCCGTCGTCCCCGCCGCCTCGGGAGCCCCGGCCGCGTCGCATCATGGTCAGGACGGCAGCTCCGGTCCCGCGCTGCGCACGATCGACCTTCGTGGGCAGGAGCTGGACTGGGCGCAGCTGCGCGCCGTCGTGCCTCGGCAGACCGATGGCACCCGTCAGGACGCCGATGACACCGTCCGGGCAATCATCGCGGACGTGCGCGTGCGCGGTGCCCAGGCGCTGCGGGAGTACGCAGCGCGCTTCGACAAGGTCGAGCAGGATCGCCTCCGGGTGGCTCCCGAGCAGATCCAGCAGGCCGTGCGGGAGCTGGACCCGGCGGTGCGCGCGGGGCTTGAGTCGGCCATCGAGCGCTGCCGCGCCTTCGCTGCGGCCCAGCGGCCGGCCGATGCCGAGATCGAGGTGGCTCCCGGAGCCCGGCTGGTCCACCGGTGGACCCCGGTGCAGCGCGTGGGCCTCTACGTCCCCGGCGGGCTGGCCGTCTACCCGTCGTCGGTCGTGATGAACGTGGTGCCCGCCCAGGCCGCTGGCGTCGAGTCGGTCGTGCTGTGCACCCCGCCGCAGGCCGAGTTCGACGGCCTGCCGCACCCCA
This sequence comes from Kocuria sp. p3-SID1428, assembly GCF_025149945.1. Taxonomy (GTDB): domain Bacteria; phylum Actinomycetota; class Actinomycetes; order Actinomycetales; family Micrococcaceae; genus Kocuria. The sequence goes on from NZ_JALXVH010000038.1 coordinate 9,145, forward strand.
CGATCCTGGCCGCTGCCGGGCTGCTCGGCGTGGACGAGGTCTGGGCGATCGGCGGGGCCCAGGCCCTGGCCGCCATGGCCCACGGCGTCATCGACGAGGGCGAGGACCGCCGCGACGTCCTGGAGCCCGTGCACACCATCACCGGGCCGGGCAACCTGTTCGTGGCGACCGCCAAGCGCCAGCTGCGCTCGGTCGTGGGCGTCGACGCCGAGGCCGGCACCACCGAGATCGCCGTGATCGCCGACGAGACCGCGCAGCCGCGCTACGTGGCCGCCGATCTGATCTCCCAGGCCGAGCACGACCCGCTGGCCGGGTCGGTGCTGATCACCCATAGCCCGCAGATCGCCCAGCAGGTGGCCGAGGCCATCGTGGAGCTGGCCGGCTCGGCGCGCCATGCAGAGCGCATCCGCACCGCGCTGGAGGGCGAGCAGTCCGGTGTGGTGCTCACCGACAGCCTCGAGGAATCGATCGCTGTGGCTGATGCCTACGCCGCCGAGCACCTCGAGATCCACACCGCCGAGCCGCGCGCAGTGGCAGCCCGGGTGCGCAATGCCGGGGCGATCTTCGTGGGTCCATACAGCCCGGTGCCGCTGGGGGACTACGCGGCCGGCTCCAACCACGTGCTGCCCACAGGGGGCTCGGCCGTGCACGCCCAGGGACTGTGCACCACGAGCTTCATGAAGGCCGTGCAGATCATCGAGTACGACCGGGACGCACTGCTGCACCTGGAGCCGGCGATCTCGGCGCTGGCCGAGGCGGAGGACCTGCCCAACCACGGCGTGGCCGTCACCGTGCGCGCGCAGGATTGCGCCGAGCCCGCCGCCGACACGGAGGGCTGAGCGTGCACTGCCCGTTCTGCCGCCATCCCGACTCCAAGGTCGTGGACTCGCGCACCACCGACGACGGCGCCGCGATCCGGCGCCGCCGCCAGTGCGCCGCGTGCAAGCGGAGATTCTCCACCATGGAGACCACCACCATCTCGGTGATCAAGCGCTCAGGCGTCACCGAGCCGTTCGAGCGCCAGAAGATCGTCTCCGGCGTGCGCAAGGCATGCCAGGGCCGGCCGGTGAACGAGGACGACCTGGCCAAGCTGGCTCAAGAGGTCGAGGAGTCGGTGCGGGCGGCCGGGATCGCCGAGATCGAGGCCGACGAGGTCGGGCTGGCCATCCTCAAGCCGCTGCGCCGCCTGGACGTGGTGGCCTATCTGCGCTTCGCCTCCGTGTACCAGGCCTTCAGCGACCTGGACGACTTCGAGAACGCGATCGAGGTGCTGCGCTCAGAGCGCGCCGCCCAGGCAATCGGCCAGCAGTACCTCGTGGATGACGGGGTGGCCGCCCCGCGGCGCTCCAAGCGGCGCACCTCCGCCGAGCGGCGCACCTCCGCGCAGCGACGACAGGCCGCCGAGTCGGCCGAGACAGAGGACAGTCCCGAGCAGGCGAGGCTGCTGTGACCGGAGCCTCCCGGCTGTGACCTGGGGCTTCGGGACGGATTCCGCCCCTGGCGATCGGCGCCTTGCCGGGGGTCGGAAACGGCCTATATAGTGAACGCACAAGGCCCGTCAGGGGTTGCGGAGGGGAAGCCGCGAAGCCTGACGGGCCTTTGCACTGCCCGGGGCCGATCGGAAGATTCCGCAGGCTGCCGGGCGAGACGGACTCAGGCTTCCGCGTGGCGGCGCTGATCCTCCTCGGCCCACAGGGCCGCGCCCACGATGCCGGCATTGTTGCGCAGCTGAGCCACCTCCACCGGCGTCTCGAGCTCGAGCAGCGGCAGGAACTTGTCCGACTTCTTGGACACGCCCCCGCCGACCACGAACAGGTCCGGGGAGAACAGCATCTGCACGTGCTCGAAGTAGGGCTGCAGGCGGTGGGTGGCCCACTTCTTGTAGGACAGCTCCTGACGCTCGCGCGCCACGGCAGAGGCACGGGTCTCGGCGTCGTGGCCGTCGAGCTCCAGGTGGCCGAGCTCGGCGTTGGGCACCAGGCGACCGTCCATGATCAGGGCCGCGCCGATGCCCGTGCCCAGCGTCAGCATGATGACAAGGCCCTCGACGCCCTTGCCGGCTCCGTAGCGGGCCTCGGCCAGGCCGGCGCCGTCGGCGTCGTTGAGGGCGGCGATCGGACGCCCCAGGGACTCGGCGAAGATCTCCGCGATGTTCGCCCCCACCCAGGACTCGTCGATGTTGGCGGCCAGCTTGGTCACGCCGTTCTTGACGATCGACGGCACGATCACCCCGATGGGGGAGCCGGGCTCCGGGGCGCCCTCGCGGTCCTGCAGCACGGCCACGATCTCACCGATGACCTTGCCCACGGCCTCCGGCGTGGCCGGCTGCGGGGTGGGGATGCGGTAGCGCTCACCGATCAGGTCCCCGGCCTCCAGATCGACGATGCCGCCCTTGATGCCGGTGCCGCCGACGTCGATGCCGATGAATCGCCGCAGGCTCGAGGCCGAGCCGGCGGACGGCGCAGGGGGAGTGGTGTCATCGTCGCGGACCGGCGAGTCCGTGGTGACGTCCTCGGCGGTGATCTTCTCCGCGGGCTTCGTGGAGTTCTTCTTGGCTGCCATGTCGGCTCCCTTCGATCGGCGGTGCAGGCTCAGGCGGCCGTGGGCAGCGTGAGGACATCCACGCCGTCGTCGGTGACCACCATGGTGTGCTCGAACTGGGCGGTGCGGCGCCGGTCGGCGGTCGTGATCGTCCAGTCGTCGTCCCACTGCTCCCACTGGATGGATCCGAGGGTGAGCATGGGCTCGATGGTGAAGATCATGCCCGCAACGATCTCTGTGGCATAGGAGGGCGCGGCATCGTAATGCGGGATGATCAGCCCGGTGTGGAACTCGTGGCCCACTCCGTGACCCGTGAAGTCGCGGACCACACCGTATCCGAAGCGCTGGGCGTACTTCTCGATCACCCGTCCGATGACGTTGATCTCACGGCCCGGGCGCACCGCCTTCATGGCGCGGTTCAGCGACTCCTGCGTGCGCTCCACGAGCAGGCGGGACTGCTCGTCGACCTCGCCCACCAGGAACATGGCGTTGGTGTCGCCGTGCATCCCGTCCTTGTATGCGGTGACGTCGAGGTTGATGATGTCGCCGTCCTCGAGGACGGTCGAATCAGGGATGCCGTGGCAGATGACCTCGTTGAGCGAGGTGCAGATCGACTTGGGGAAGCCGCGATAGCCCAGGCACGACGGGTACGCCCCGTGATCGCACATGTACTCGTGGGCGATCCGGTCCAGCTCATCGGTGGTCGTGCCCGGCACGCAGGCCTTCCCGGCCTCCTGCAGGGCGTCGGCGGCGATGGTGCCGGCCGCCCGCACGAGCTCGATCTCCTCCGGGGTGTAGACGTTCGAGCACCTGCCCTCGTCCGGCTCCTGCTTCCCCACGTACTCGGGCCGGACGATGCGCCCGGGCACCTGGCGCGACTTCCCGATGGCTCCGGGGCGCAGGCGCCCGATCGGGGCCGCACCGGGCTCGGCGGGGAGGTTGTGGGACGGGGTGGACACGGTGATCGGCGCTCCATTCTGGGCAGGGGTCCTCGACGTCGCTGCGTCGGGTCGTCTGCCCCCAGCCTAGTTCTCGCCGCCGACGTCGCAGCAGTGCTTTCTGCGCGGCGGCGCCGGTGGGGGATACTGGGCGGCGGAAGCGCTCGCGCAGCGAGCCGGACGCACGGCCCCGAGGGCCTGCGCCGCACGACGGCACCGGGAGGGCAGGTCGGATCATGGAGTACTGGTACAACCTCAGCAGCGGTCAGATCGAGCAGGGCCAGCAGTCGGACTACAGCCAGCTGCTGGGCCCCTACGCCACCGAGGACGAGGCGCGCAGGGCGCTGGAGACCGCGGCGGCCAAGTCGAAGGCCTGGGACGAGAAGGAGCGCGAGTTCCGCGACGACTGAGCCTCGCGCTTGCGCTGAGCCTCGACGGGGGCCCCGACGGCAGCCCAGCCGTCGGGGTCCTCGTCTCAGCGCCGTGGCGGGCCGCGCCCTCGAGCAGGAGTGCGAGGGTGCTGGCCGGCGGGCTCAGAAGGTGTGCTCGGGCCCCGGGAAGGCGCCGCCGCGGACGTCGTCGGCGTAGCGGCTCACGGCCGCGGTGATCGTGGAGCGCAGATCGGCGTACTGAGCCACGAACCGAGGAACGCGTCCGCCATTGAGCCCGAGCAGGTCCTGCCATACGAGCACTTGCCCGGTGGTCGCAGCACCTGCGCCGATGCCGACGGTCGGCACGTCCAGGGCGGCGTCGACCTCCTGCGCGGTCTGCGCCGGGACCATCTCGAGCAGCACGGAGAATGCACCGGCCTCCTGCAGCGCCAGGGCGTCGTCGAGGACGCGTCGGGCCGTCTCGCCGCGGCCCTGGACCCGGTAGCCGCCCAGGGCATGCTCGGACTGCGGGGTGAAGCCCACATGGCCCATCACCGGGATCCCGGCGCGCACCACGGCGCGCACGTGCTCGGCCAGGGCGACGTCCGCCTCGATCTTCACCGCATGGACCCCGCCCTCCTTGAGCAGCCGCACCGCCGAGCGCACGGCCTGCTGCGGAGACTCCTCGTAGGAGCCGAAGGGCAGATCGGCGATCACCAGGGCGCGATGGGTCGCGCGGGAGACCGCGGCCGAGAGCATGATCATCTGCTCGAGCGTCACAGGCAGCGTCGAGGACTGCCCGAAGACCGTGCTGCCGGCGGAGTCGCCGACCAGGAGGGTGTCGATCCCGGCGGAGTCGAAGACCCCGGCGATCATGGCGTCGTAGGCCGTGAGCATGGTGAAGCGCTCGCCGGAGTCCTTGGCCTCCTGCAGATGCCGTGTGCGCACCCGGGCCATGGCCTGCAGCCCCTGTGCGGAGGGCTGAGCGGCGGCCGCGGGCACCGCGGCGCTCGAGGGGTAGGGCGCCGAGTCCGGGCGAGCGGAGGCATGATCCGAGGAGGCTGCATCAGTCATGATGCCAGGGTACGCGTCGGACGCGGCGCGCCGGGTCGTCGTCCGAGCCTGCCGATAGGCTGGGACTCGGCACCGCACCGGGTCGTCATCGGCGACGACCCCTCGCCCTGGGGCGAGCACTCGAGCCATAAGGAGACCCCATGGACCGTCAGCAGGAGTTCGTGCTGCGCACCATCGAGGACCGCGACGTCCGCTTCGTGCGCATGTGGTTCACGGACGTGACGGGCACGCTGAAGTCGGTGGCGCTGGCCCCGGCGGAGGTCGAATCGGCCTTCGAGGAGGGGCTGGGCTTCGACGGCTCCTCGATCGAGGGCTTCTCGCGGGTCACCGAGTCGGACATGCTCCTGCAGCCGGATCCCTCGACCTTCCAGATCTTGCCGTGGCGCGGTGAGGACCAGCCCACTGCCCGCATGTTCTGCGACATCCTCACCCCGGACGGCGAGCCGTCCATGGCGGATCCCCGCGGCGTGCTCAAGCGCGTGCTGGCCAAGGCCACCGAGCAGGGCGTCACCTGCTACACCTCCCCGGAGATCGAGTTCTACCTGCTGGAGTCCTCGCGCCTGGACCCGGACACGGGGGAGCCCACCCCGGTGGACAGCGAGGGCTACTTCGATCACACCCCCGGCGGCGTGGTGCAGAACTTCCGCCGCGACGTGGTGCTCATGCTCGAGGAGGTCGGGATCTCGGTCGAGTTCTCCCACCATGAGGCCGGCCCGGGCCAGAACGAGATCGACCTGCGCTACGCGGATCCCCTGCAGACCGCGGACAACATCATGACCTTCCGCACGATCGTCAAGGAATCGGCGCTCAAGCACGACTCGTACGCGACCTTCATGCCCAAGCCCTTCGGCAGCCACCCCGGCTCGGGTATGCACACCCACTTCTCCCTGTTCGAAGGCGACACCAACGCGTTCTTCGAGGCGGGCGCGGAGTTCCAGCTCTCGCGAGTGGCCGGGCACTTCATCGCCGGCGTCCTGCGCTACGCCCCGGAGATGGCGATCCTCACCAACCAGTTCGTGAACTCGTACAAGCGCCTGTGGGGAGGCGACGAGGCCCCCTCCTACGTCTCCTGGGGCCACAACAACCGCTCGGCGCTGGTGCGCGTGCCGCTGTACAAGCCGGACAAGGTCCAGGCCGCGCGCATCGAGTACCGCGGTCTGGACTCGGCAGCCAATCCCTACCTGGCCTACGCCGGCGTGCTCGCAGCTGGGCTGAAGGGGATCGAGGAGGAGATGGAGCTGCCGGAGGTCGAGTCGGACGACCTGGGCGCCATGTCCAGCGCGGAGCGGCGCGTGGCCGGGCACGAGCCCATGCCCGGCTCCCTGCACGACGCCATCCGGATGGCCGAGGACTCCGAATTCATGGCCGAGCTGCTCGGCGAGCAGGTCTTCGGCCACATCATGCGCAACAAGCGCGCCGAGTGGGACTCCTACCGCACCGTGGTGACCCGCTACGAGCTCGAGACCAACCTCGGCCTGCTCTGAGAGGAAGTCCCGGCACATGAGCGAGGAACAGGACACTGCCACCGCCCTCCCCGAGGCGCTCGAGAAGCTGCCGGATCGGCGCCTGGTCAAGGCGGGCTTCGATGACCTGCGCACGGCTCGGCGCTGGTTGGGCTTCGATGAGCTGAAGGGCGTCGAGCTCGACCCGCTGCTCGGGCATCTCGAGCAGACCGGCTCCCCGGACGCCGCCGTGCGATGCCTGGTGCGCCTGATCGAGGCCGAGCCGCGTGCCGCAGCCCGCCTCCAGGACCAGCAGAAGGCGCAGACGCTGATCCGGCTGCTGGGCTGCTCGGAGGCCCTCGGCGGGTTCCTCGAGTCGCACCCGCAGCACCTGGACCTGCTGGATGATCCCCTGGATCCGCAGCCGGAGGAGATCTCGGCCGAGCAGCTGCGCTCGAGCCTCCTGCGCAGCGTGGGCGCCGACCCGGAGGCGGGCACGCCCGTCGCGCAGAGCAGCGGAGACGACGGCGCCGCGGCCCTGCGCGTCGAGTACCGCCGCCAGCTCATCCGCATCGCCCTGGGCGATGTGGGGGCCGCCGATCCGGTCGAGCACCTGCCGGCGGTCGGGCGGCAGCTCGCGGATCTGGCCGCAGCCGCGATCGAGGCCGGGCTGGCCGTCTCGCGCGCCGACATCCTGGAGGGCGAGGGCTCGGTCCACGCCGATCCGGAGGAGCTCGAGCGCATCCGGCTCAGCGTGATCGGCATGGGCAAGTGCGGGGCCCGGGAGCTGAACTACATCTCGGACGTGGACGTCGTCTACGTCCACGACATCGTGGACCCGTTCGGCGGCGAGGACGGCAGCGAGCCGATCGACGACGACCGCGCCGCCGTGCTGGCCACGGCGCTGGCCAGCGGGACCGCCAAGGCCGTGATGTCCAACGGCCTCGAGGCCCCGCTGTGGGAGCTGGACGCCAACCTGCGCCCGGAGGGCAAGGACGGGCCGCTGTCGCGCACGCTGGACTCGCACGTGCGCTACTACCGCAAGTGGGCCAAGTCCTGGGAGTTCCAGGCCCTGCTCAAGGCACGCCCCATCGCAGGGGATGCGCAGCTGGGGCAGCGCTATCTCGAGGCGATCTCGCCCATGGTGTGGGACTGCAGCCAGCGCGATGGCTTCGTGTCCTCGGTGCAGGCCATGCGCCGACGGGTCATGGACAACATCCCCTCGGACGAGCGGGATCGCCAGATCAAGCTCGGGCCCGGGGGACTGCGCGACGTCGAGTTCACGGTCCAGCTGCTGCAGCTGGTCCACGGTCGCGGCGACGAGACCGTGCACACCCAGGCCACCACGGACTCGCTGAGAGCGCTGGCCCAGGCCGGCTACATCGGTCGTGCCGATGCCGAGGAGTTCGGCGCGCAGTACCGCTGGCTGCGCCTCCTCGAGCACCGCATCCAGCTCTTCCGCATGCGTCGCACCCACCTGATGCCCACCTCCACGGCTGAGCTGGCCGTGATCGCCGCCAGCATGCGCCCGCCCGGGGCAGGCGCGCGCACCGGCGGCGACGACCTGATGGAGCGGTGGCAGAAGACCCGTCGGGCCGTGCGCGGCATGCACGAGCGGATCTTCTACCGTCCGCTGCTGGCCGCGATCACGAACACTTCCTTCGAGGGCGTGGAGCTGAACCAGGATCAGGTCCGAGACCGCCTCAAGGCACTGGGCTACCGCGATCCCAAGGCGGCGCACCGTCACCTCGGGGCACTGACCAAGGGCGTGAGCCGCAGGGCCAGCATCCTGCGCACGCTGCTGCCGGTGCTGCTCGAGTGGTTCGCCGAGGGCGTCGATCCGGACGCCGGGCTTCTCGGCTTCCGACGCGTGTCGGAGGAGGTGGGCACCTCGCCCTGGTATCTGCGGATGCTGCGCGACTCCAACACCGGCGCGCAGCGGCTGTGCCACGTGCTCTCCTCCTCGCGCTACATCTCGGACATGCTCGAGACGCTGCCGGAGGCCACCGCCTGGCTGGGCACGGACGCCGAGCTCAAGCCGCGCTCCTTCGCCACTCTGTGGGCCGAGACCCACGCGCAGATGGGCCGCCACCCGGATGCCGAGTCGGCCGTGCGCATGATCCGCCTGATGCGGCGACGGGAGTCGCTGCGCGTGGCGCTGGCCGACACCGCCGGGCTGATCGACGTCGAGCAGGTCGTCGCGGCGCTGTCGGACATCGACCGCGCCACGGTGCTCGGCGCCCTGTACTCCGCCGAGCGCGAGCTGCACCGCGAGCACGGCGCAGCGTGGACGGCCGACGTCCTCGTGGTCGCCATGGGGCGCCAGGGCGGTCGCGAGATCGGCTACGGCTCCGACGCCGATGTCCTCTACGTCTACGTCCCCTGCGAAGACGGCCACGACCACCCCGATCGCCACGAGCTGGGGCTGGTCTCTGGCTCCGACGCCGCCGAGGAGGCCCCGCCGCAGAAGCCGGGGGATCAGGCGAAGCGGGTGATCGAGCGGATGGTCCAGCTGCTCAAGCGGCCGTGCGATCCGCCCATCGTGGCCGAGCGCGTGCTGGAGATCGACAACGACCTGCGCCCCGAGGGCCGCTCCGGGCCCATGGTCCGCTCCCTGGAATCCTATGCCGAGTACTACAGCCGCTGGGCAGACACGTGGGAGTTCCAGGCGCTGACCCGGGCCCGTCCCATGGCGGGCTCGGACCTGCTCGCGGAGCGGTTCACGGAGCTGATCGACCCCTACCGCTACCCGGCGGAGCTCACCGAGCGCCAGCTCAACGAGATCCGGCGCATGAAGGCCCGCGTGGAGAATGAGCGCCTGCCGCGCGGCGCGGATCCCGCCCGGCACGTGAAGCTGGGCCGCGGAGGGCTCTCGGACGTCGAGTGGCTCGTGCAGACCATGCAGCTGCAGCACGCCCACCAGCACCCCGGGCTGCGCACCACCTCCACCCTGGGCGGGCTCGAGGCCGCGGTGCAGGCCGAGCTGATGGACTCCGAGGACGCGCACGCCCTGGCCAAGGCCTGGCGCCTGTGCACTGCCATCCGCAATGGCAACGTGCTGCGCACCGGGCGGACCTCTGATGTCCTGCCGTCTGCGGGACAGGATATGGAGGCCGTCGCTCGCTGGTGCGGCTATCCGCCGGGCAGCTCCGAGCTGCTCGAGGACGACTACCTGCGCACCACCCGTCAGGCCCGCGCCGTCTTCGAGCGGCTGTTCTACGGCCTCTGAGCAGACCGCACCCGATCGTCGGCGAGGGCCTGGCTCCGTCGGCCGTCGGGCCCGCGGGGTCCTCTGCAGCAGCTGATGCGCCGGCTCATTCGCAGAAAGCAACAGGGGCCGCGATCGCCTCGACGATCGCGGCCCCTGCCGTGGTGCTGCTGAGGGATCAGACCCCGTAGTAGAGCTTGAACTCGAGGGGGTGCGGGACGAGCGAGAGCGGCTTGAGCTCCATCTCGCGCTTGTACTCGATCCAGGAGGACAGAGTGTCCTCGGTGAAGACGTCGCCCTGCAGCAGGAACTCGTGATCCTCCTCGAGCGCGATCAGCGCCTCCTCGAGCGAGCCCGGGGCCTTCTTGATGTCCTTGGCCTCCTCGGGCGGCAGCTCGTAGAGGTCCTTGTCGATCGGATCCGCCGGCTCGATGCGGTTGCGGATGCCGTCCAGGCCGGCCATCAGCTGCGCGGCGAAGGCCAGGTACGGGTTGCAGGAGGGATCCGGGGCGCGGAACTCCAGGCGCTTGGCCTTGGGGCTGGTGCCGGTGATCGGGATGCGGATGCCGGCGGAGCGGTTGCCCTGCGAGTAGACCATGTTGACCGGGGCCTCGAAGCCCTTCACCAGGCGGCGGTAGGAGTTCACCGTGGGGTTGGTGAAGGCCAGCACCGCTGAGGAGTGCTCGAGCAGGCCGCCGATGTACCAGCGGGCAAGATCGGAGAGCCCGGCGTAGCCCTTCTCGTCGTAGAACAGCGGCTCGCCGTTCTTCCACAGCGACTGGTGGCAGTGCATGCCGGAGCCGTTGTCGTTGAAGACCGGCTTGGGCATGAACGTGGCGGTCTTGCCCCAGGCCTCAGCGGTGTTCTTCACGACGTACTTGAACTTCTGGAGGTCGTCGGCCGCATGCGTCAGGGTGTCGAAGCGGTAGTTGATCTCCGCCTGGCCGGAGGCGCCGACCTCGTGGTGGGCGCGCTCGACCTCCAGACCGACCTCGTCCAGGGTCACGGAGATGGCGTCGCGCAGATCCGCCTGCTTGTCCGTGGGGGAGACCGGGAAGTAGCCGCCCTTCACGGACGTCTTGTTGGCCAGGTTGCCGCCCTCCTCCCGGCGGCCCGAGTTCCACGGGGCCTCGTCGGAGTCCACGGCGTAGAAGGAGCCCTGCGGCTGGACGTCGTAGCGGACGTCCTCGAAGATGAAGAACTCGGCCTCGGGGGCGAAGTTCGCGGTGTCTGCGATGCCGGTGGAGCGCATGTAGGCCTCGGCGCGCTCGGCCACGCCGCGGGGATCGCGGTGGTAGGGCTCGCCGGTGCGGGGGTTGACGATCGAGCAGGTGACATTGAGCGTCTTCTCGATCCGGTACGGGTCCACGAACGCGGTGGCCACGTCCGGGATGAGCTGCATGTCGGACTCGGCGATGCCGGCGAAGCCGCGGATCGAGGAGCCGTCGAAGAGCTGCCCGTTCACGAAGAAGTCGTCGTCGACGGCCTTGGCGGGGAGGTTGAAGTGCTGCTGGACCCCCGGCATGTCGGTGAACCGGACGTCGACGAAGACGACATCCTCCTCCTTGATGAAAGCGAGGACCTCTTCTGCTGTCTTGAACACTGCGTACTCCTTCATGGTGTGGGGCGGCCGCCCTGCCAGCGGTCTTCCGCACGACGGGCCGAGCCCCTAGCGGATCGTCTTCGACCCTACGGAGGCGCCGTTGCCCAGCCGTGACCCTCGTGTTTCGCGGGTGTTTCGGATCTCATCCTATCGGCCGAGCCTCCGCGCACGCCCGAAGCGCGCAGGATCCGCCGGAGCCGCCGCGGCTACCCCGGTAGGCTGAGCGGATGACCGAGCACGACGACTCCCGCCGGATGAGCCCTCTTCCCGAGCACGCGGAGGGCTATCCGGGACAGGTTCTGGGGCGACCCCAGGACGGGCCCGGATCGATTCCCAGCCTGATCCGCCGCGTGGGAGGCCTGTGCATCGACTGGGGCATCGCGGTGGCGCTGGCCTGGGCGCTGCTGCCCTACGAGTGGGTTAACCTCGGCATCACCGGGATCTGGCTGGTGCTCACGATCCTGGCGGTGGGGTTCATGGGCCACTCGGTGGGCCACCTGGTCCTGGGGATGCAGGTCCAGACCCTCGATGGCCGCCCGATCGGCTTCGCCAGGGCGTTCGTGCGCACCGTGCTCCTCGCCCTGGTGATCCCGGCGCTGATCATGGATCGCGACCAGCGCGGGCTCAACGATCGACTGATCGGCACGGTGCTGGTGCGCATCCGCTGAGCACGACCACGCGAAGAGGCCCCGGACGTCGGTGACATCCGGGGCCTCTTCGCGCGTTCGGAGCGGGATCAGCGTCCGCGCAGCGCCTTGTGATCCGGGCGGGCGCGCATGGGGTCCACGCCCTTGGGGATCGGCAGCTGATCGGAGCGCAGGGTGGACAGGCGCTGGTGCACCGCCGAGACCTCCCGCTTGGTCAGCTTGTTCTCGAGCTTGCGGACGTGCTTGGAAACCTGGTTCAGCGGCACCTGATCCTCGCGCGGACCGGCGGCGATGATGTGGATGGGAACGTTGCGCACGCGCGGTCCCACGCGACGGCGCTCCTTCTCGGCGAGCTTGCGGGCGCGGCCGGTGGGGCCCTCGGTCACGAGCACCACACCGGGGCGGCCGATGGCGCGGAAGACCAGGTCGCGGTTGCGGGGGTCGACCTGCACCGGCTGCTCCTCGACGATCCAGCCGCGGCGCAGCGTGGACAGCGCGGCGCCCGTGGCACCGGGCTGATCCTCGATGCGGGCGAAGGCGGCCTTCTCGGCTCGTCGGGAGAGGAACCAGAAGCACAGCAGCACGGCGAAGGGAATGCCGATCAGCAGCCAGGTGATCCAGTTGTTGAGCAGCAGGCCCAGCAGCAGGAAGACCACCAGCACGCCCAGCGCGATCGCGATGAGCTTGAGGGTGATGTTCGGGTCCTGCTCCTTAGTGATCTGGAAGACCTGCTTGATCTGGGCGAAGGGCCCGGGACCGCGCTCGGACTTCCGCTTGGCCTTGGCCTCGCGCTTCTCCTGCTTGGCCTTGGCCTTGGCGGCCTTGGGATCGGCAGCGGTGGCGCCCTTGCTGCGGGAGGGAGTGCGATCAGACACGGATGGTTCCTCGTGGTCGAGATGGTGCGGGTGGCCGTCCGGTCATCGCGCTGGTGGGCGAGCGGCGGCGGAGCGGGGCCAGTCTAGCGGCTGAGGGAGGCAACAGGGCCCGCCGGACGCGACGGCCTCCGGCGGCCCCCCCCGAAGGACCCCGGTGCGCTGCAGGCACCGGGGGAGGGCTCAGCGGCCGAGCTTGGTGATCAGGGTCGAGGCCTCCTGTGCGGCCGAGCCCTCGTCGGTGATGTGCGAGAGGTGCTCGGGGATCTCACGGCCGAGCTTGTTCATGGCGCGCGCCCAGAGGCGCCCGGAGCGGTAGGAGGAGCGCACCATGGGTCCGGCCATGACGCTCAGGAAGCCGATCTCCTCGGCCATCCGGCCGTACTCCACGAACTGCTCGGGCTTGACCCAGCGGTCGATCGGGTGGAAGAGCTTGGACGGGCGCAGGTACTGCGTGAGCGTGATGATGTCGCAGCCGGAGTCGCGCAGGTCGCACAGCGCCTCGTAGATCTCCTCATCCGACTCGCCCATGCCCAGGATCAGGTTGGACTTGGTGATCAGGTCCTGGTCCTTGGCGAAGTTCAGGACCTCGAGGGAGCGCTCGTAGGTGAAGGCCGGGCGGATCTTCTTGAAGATGCGCGGCACGGTCTCCAGGTTGTGCGCGAAGACCTCAGGCTGGGCGTCGACGACCTCCTGCAGCGACTCGGGGCGGCCCTTGAAGTCGGGGATCAGGATCTCCATGCCCGTGCTCGGGGAGATCTCGTGCACGGCCCGGATGGTCTCGGCGTAGAGCCAGGACGCGCCGTCCGCCTGGTCGTCGCGGGCCACGCCGGTGACGGTCGCGTAGCGCAGGTCGAGGTCGCGGATGGACTCGGCGACCTTGCGCGGCTCCTCCGGATCCAGGGGCTCGGGACGGCCGGTGGAGATGTCGCAGAAGTCGCAGCGACGGGTGCACACCGACCCGCCGATGAGGAAGGAGGCCTCGCGGTCCTCCCAGCACTCGTAGATGTTGGGGCAGCCGGCCTCCTCGCACACGGTGTGCAGGCCCTGGCTGCGGGCCATGGACTTCAGCTTGGTGTATTCCGGGCCGGTGTGCGCGGTGTTCTTCAGCCAGTTCGGCTTCTTCTCGACGGGGACCTCGGCGTTGCGGGCCTCGACGCGCAGCAAGCGGCGGCCTTCGGGGGCGATGGTCATGGGCAATCTCCTCGTCTGTGGTCCAGGGTCCGGAACCGGTCAGTCTGTGGGTGCAGCCGGTCCGCACGGTGGTGCGGGCCGGGGCGTCTCAGGCCGCGCTGGGGGCGGGCCAGGGCAGGGGCACGGCGTCTGCGGGGATCTCGGAGACCTCGCACAGCTCGGCCTCGCGTGCAATCAGCTCGTCGATCACGAGGTCCTTGACCTCGGCCGGGGTGACGGTGCGACCGAGCTCGCGGCTGATCGTGGTCACGCCAGCGTCCGTGATTCCGCAGGGGATGATGCTGCGGAACGCCTCGAGATCGTTGCTGCAGTTGATCGCGATGCCGTGCATGGTGGTCCGCTTGGAGACCTGCACGCCGATCGCGGAGATCTTGCGGTCGCCGCCGCGCTCGTCGGCGGGGATCCAGGCTCCCGAGCGGCCCTCGACCGTGACGGCCTCCAGCCCCAGCCGGCGCAGCACGGACAGCACCAGCTGCTCCATGTCGCGCACGAACTTCACGACATCGATCGGGGTGGTCAGCTTCATGATCGGGTAGACCACGAGCATGCCTGGGCCGTGCCAGGTGATCTTCCCGCCGCGGCCGATCTCCACGACCTCGGTCCCATCCGTCGGGTACTCCTCCGCCGCGGCGCGTCGACCGGCCGTGTAGACCGGCTCGTGCTCGCACAGCAGGATCGTGTTGGCCCGCGTGCCCGCGACGACGTCGTCGTGCACCGTGCGCTGCAGCTGCAGGGCGGGTCGGTAGGGGACCAGGTCCGGAGCCATGCCGAGGGACTCGATGGAAAGGGACATGTCATCAGGGTACGCCCGCCGCCGCGATGTGGATAACTCGAGACGCCCTTTCGCCGAGAGCATGCTGGGCACATGGACGACAACCACACGGCGGCCACCCGGGACCACGACCCGTTCCGCGAGCTGCTGCTCTGCGAGGGCCCCTGGACGTCGACCGGCGGGCAGCGGCTCACGCACCGGCAGACCGGTGAGGCCTTCGGCCGACTCGCACTCGGCGACCCGCAGGAGGCTCCCCGATGGAACGCGCTCGTCGAGGCGCTGGCGGGGCTGGAGACCGCACGGCTGGTGATCCCGCGGGCGGTGATCGACGACGACTCCGCCGTGCTCTACAGCGCCCCCGACGACCTGGGTGAGTCCTTCGCCAGCCGGCTGGAGGATCCCGGGACGCTCGAGCAGGAGGAGACCGTGCACATGGCCGCGGATCTCGCCGCAGCGCTGCGGGAGCTGCACGCCCGCGGGGCCGTGCTCGAGCGTCTTCGACTGCAGGACGTTCTGCGCGCCGCAGATGGGGGCTGGGCGCTGGTCATCTCTCCCGCCTCGGGTGCACATGCTGCTGAGGGCCCGGAGCTGGAGGAGCGCAGCCGCGCCGACGTGGTCCTGCTCGCCTCGGCCGCGGTCACGGTGCTCACCGGTCGTCGGCCCAGCGCCTCGCGCAGTCGTCCTCCGCTGCGAAGCACCCACCCCCTGCTGGCGCCGCAGGCCGCCGAGGCGCTGGACCTCGTGCTCGAACGGGCAGGCCGGGCTCAGGGCCCGGACCGCGATGGGGGCCGGGAGTGCGCCGGGCCCGGGATGCTCACCGCCGCACAGCTCGAGGCCCTGCTGCACCAGGAGGGGCCGTCGGCGGCCGCTTGCGAGTCGGCGGAGACTGCGTGGGTGCACAGCGACGCAGCGGACGGGGGACCGACCGGCGCTGCCCCCGCGATCGAATCGGCCTCCCTGAGCGCACCGGCCTGGGAGCTGGAAGCGGACGAGACCCCGGCTGATCGCGATGGCCCGGACGCGGAGGCTGAGGCTTCTCCGCTCGACAGCAAGGGTCGTCACGAACCCCTGCAGCTGCTGCACCTGCGCGATACGGCGGTGGAGGAGCACCGCACCGCGTGGCGCGACGCTCGGTCAGCGCGGCCGCGCACTCGGCGGGTCGGAGCGAGCACGCGATCGTCGGGGTCGATGTCGGCTTCGGCGCCCGCGAGCCTCCAACGCCCGCGCCGTGTGCTCGCCGCGGCCGCAGCGATCGTGCTCGCGGCCGGCCTCGTGGCAGGGTGGCAGCGGCTCTCCGGGCCCGACGACCAAAGCACCAGCCCCGCGGGCGACGCCGAGCACGTCCCGGGCGGTGCCGGCGCGCAGGAGCTGGCCGCAGCAGACGGGGCGGTCACGGCGGAGGAGCCGACTGCCGACGACGCAGCGGCAGCGGACGCGGGGGAGTCGTCTTCGTCCGAGGCCCAGCTCATGCCGACGTCGGAGCCCACGCCGGCGTCTTCGCCCGGATCGTCATCCGCCGCGGCGGCGGTGAGCGCTCAGCGCAGCCCGGAGTACGCCTCGGCCGCCCTGATCGCCCAGCGCGGCGAGGCTCTGCGCAGGGGCGATCGGGATCAGCTGGAGTCCGTCTACCTTCCGGCGGCCCCCGACCTGGCCGATGATCTGCAGACCCTGGAGCAGGCGCAGGCTGAGGGTGCCTTCACCGACCTGCAGATGGTGCTGGTCGACGTCGTGCCCCTGGCAGCGGGAACGACCGCTGACGGCACCATGACCGGCGATGAGCGC
Source organism: Kocuria sp. p3-SID1428 (assembly GCF_025149945.1). GTDB lineage: Bacteria > Actinomycetota > Actinomycetes > Actinomycetales > Micrococcaceae > Kocuria. The sequence goes on from NZ_JALXVH010000038.1 coordinate 25,589, forward strand.
CGCACCGCCTCGGTGAGAGGAACGGTGGAGGCCACCGGCACCGACCTGGATCCCGCCGGCGACGGCGAGGCCACGCTGCGCCAGGAGGTGTCGATCGAGCTCGAGGTCGGTCAGGACGGCGCGTGGCGCCTCATGGATGTCACCCCACTGTGAGCCCGAGATGACTGCG
>NZ_JALXVH010000039.1 GCF_025149945.1 Kocuria sp. p3-SID1428
AAACCGGCGTCGCTGTGATCTACAACCTCTTCCTGCTCGCGTACGCAGCCTGGATCCGTCACCCGGTCCTGCCCCGTTACCTTTTCGGCGGCGCGGCAGTTGTTCCCGTCATCCGTGCGCCCCCGCTCGAGCTCGGTGATCCCGGGCGCGGCGAAGAACACCCGTGCCAGGGCGAAGAACCCGATCGTGGTCCGGGCCTTCTCATCGAGCAGGACTTCGGTGTAGGCCAGGCGTGTGTGGGCATCGATCGCCGCATGCAGGTACGTGTAGCCGATCCGGACGCAGCGCTTGGAGGCTCGTGCTGCTTCGGTGCCGCGGACGTGGGCCCACCAACCCCCGCCATCGGGAATGCGTCCGAGGCTTCTTCACATCCAGGTGCACCACCTGCCCGGCCCGTGCCGTGCGGATGCGCTGCGGGGCTCGGCGCAGCTGCTTACCTGCCGGGGCCAGGTCGCGCAGTCGGGAGATCCCGAGTCGGTGCAGCCACCGGCCCATGGTGCGCAGGTGGTGATGGATGCGCCGAGCTGACCACTTCCGACCCCGGCGCAGCTCTTCAACTCAGATGGGTTATGTGGGAACTTCCATCCTGTGGCGAAGGGGCCCGCTCGCCCCATCTGCGCACGCCGCTGGTGACAAGGACCTCATGCCCCACAACAACTAGGACTAACACGGCTTGTGTGAGGTCGCGGATCCGCTTCGGGGCAACGTATGGGACTGCCGCACGAATAGGTGACAGTTGGGGTGTCAGGCCGCGAGGCTCACGGCGGGGCTCTGAAGCGCCCTGGGTTTCGTTCCGATCCAACTGAAGGAGAATCGGAACATGCCCAAGAAGTACACCCCCCGAGCTGCGTGAACGCGCTGTGCGGATGGTCCTGGAACGCCAAGCCGCTCAAGGAGGGCCTCGCTCGCACTCCATCCGAGCCATCGCCCCGCAGGTCGGCGTCGGCGAGGAGACCCTGCGGATGTGGTGCCACCGCCACGGCCACGAGGCAGCACCAGCGCCCGCCGGCGAGAGTCCGTCCGAAGAGATCCGCCGACTCAAGCGAGAGCTCGCCGAGGCCCGGCGGGCGAACGAGGATGGCGGATTCAAGCGGTGGGCGCAAGGAACTCTGCGAGCCTCTCTGATGGTGTCAGATAGCCCAGCGTCTTGCGGGGGCGTCCGTTGAGGCTGTCCTGGATCGCGTCCAACTCCTCGCGGCTGACGACGCTCAGGTCGGTTCCTTTGGGCAGGTACTGGCGCAGCAGGCCGTTGGTGTTCTCGTTGCTCCCCCGCTGCCAGGGCGAGTGGGGATCGCAGAAGTAGATCGGGATTCCTGTGGCGATGGTGAACGCGGCGTGCTTGGACATCTCCGCTCCTTGGTCCCAGGTGATCGTTCGAATCAACGAGGACGGCAGCTTGCTGATTGCGGCGCGCATCGCGGCCTCGACCTGCTCGGCGCTCTTGCCGTCGGGCAGGTGCAGCAGCAGTGTCATTCGCGTCGAGCGCTCAACGAGCGTGCCGATGGCGCTGCGGCTGCCCTCGCCGAGGATGAGATCTCCTTCCCAGTGGCCTGGCACGGCGCGGTCGTCGGCTTCTGCGGGGCGCTCGCTGAGCATGATCATGCCGGGGATGCGGCCGCGACCGTCCGTGGTTCCGCGGGGCTTGCGGGCCGCTCTTCCGGGCCGCAGGCACCGCGCCAGCTCACGGCGCAGTTCGCCTCGGCCCTGCACGAACAGCGACTGGTAGATCGTCTCGTGGCTCACGCGCATCTCCGGGTCGTCGGCGTGATCCAACCGTAGGCGCGCTGCGATCTCCTCAGGTGACCACAGTTGCTCCAGCCGGCTGGCGACCTCCTCGAGCAGCCTGCCCGACGCAAGCTTGAACGGCTTCGGTCGACGCGCCTGATTGCGGGCACGTTCATGACCACGCCACGCCGAGTAGCCGCAGCGACCCCCACCGCGCTTCACCTCACGGCTGACGGTCGACACCGCACGCCCCAGCTGCTCGGCGATCGCGGTGAAGGTATCGCCGCGATTGATCCCGAGCAGGATCTGCTCGCGCTCGTCGATCGTCAGACAGCCCTGACGTGGCTCCCACCCAAACGGCCTGGCGTCAAGGTGCCTGCCGGTGCGGGCCATGATGCCGACCAGCGGCGCGCTGCAGCTGATCTCCTTCGCGATGTCGACCAGCCGCCAGCCCTTCCCGTGCAGCCTGAGCGCGAGCTGCTTCTGCTCCCGGCTGAGATGACCGTGCCTGCCCTGCATGCGGATCCTCCTGTGATCAGTGACTGCCTCATCTCACAGGACTCGTTGCACTGACCGCTTGAATCCGCCCTTACTTTGGACGCTCTTGTTGCTCGCGTTCCAGCTCGAGTGCGGTTTCGGCGATAGCGCGGACGTCGAATGTTTGCGCCACCGGTATCGCATCCATTTCATCGAGAGTGAACCACGCCGCCTCGAGCGCATCATCGCCCGAGACCGGTTCCCCCCGTTCCCATCGGCAGAGCACCGCGATCAGAACATAATGCAGATCGTGGTCGGCATCGATGACGTCGACGGCATCGAAGACATCCCCGGGTGTGGCGTGCACTCCTGTTTCCTCGGCGAGTTCGCGCACGGTCGCGACGGTCACGGTCTCGCCGGGTTCGATCTTCCCCCCGGGGAATGCCCAGCGCCCAGCATCGGGCATCTTGGCCCGACGGATGAGAAGTACTCGCCCTTCCCGGACCACTGCCGCCAGTGTCGCCGGTTTCGGATAGGAACGATCGCGTGCCATCTACTCAGCCCCGGTCGTGGGCTCGGAGACCTCTGCGAGGTGGGCTGTGATCTGCATGAACGGTGGATGGTCGATGGGCGACTGCATGCCGACGTCCTCCACCGATTGTGCTCCGCGGTCGGTGACCTGGTCCACTGTGAAACCGGCCTCGTTCAGCACCGCCTCGTAGGTGCTGATGAACCAGTGCCGGTCGACAAGCTCGAGGACCCCGGTGCCGGGGATCTGCAAGCTGACCCTGCGTTCGTCTCCGTCGCGGTAGCGTCTGCCGGGCTCGCCACTGCGGAAGGTCGGGAACGGTATTCCTGTGGCCGCCGGGTTGCTGTCGACGATGAAGAGTGTGCCGGTCGGCGTGAGCACTCGGGCGAGTTCGCGGGCGATAGCTCTCAGTTCCTCGCGTGTGGGCACGTTGATGAACACGAAGCAGCACACGATCGCATCGAATGTGGCGTCAGGGTAGGGTACGTGGCCGCTGTCGATGGTGTGGAATCGTGCCGTCGGTTGCGGGGTCTGCGACCGGGCGAGCGCGACCATGTCGGTGCTGATGTCGACACCGATGACCTGCGCTGTGGCTCCGGCGTCGAGGAGGCGTCGTGAGACTTTTCCGCTGCCGCACCCGTAATCGAGCACGACCGCCTCTCGGCCGCAAGCGGTCTGGAGGTCGTTCACGAGCGGGGTGTAGGCGAGTCGGGTTTCGACATAGTCGTCGTAGGCATCGAACCCTGCTGATACTGCCGGAGTCGTCCATGATGTCGTCACTGCTGCACCGCCCTCACGCTCGCGTTTTCGATGCTGGGCCATCGATTCACGACCAGCTCCCGGTGGAGGGGGTGGAGGTCGCCGATCATCGATGGGTCGACTGGTCGCTGACATTGGATCTGCCGGTGGATCCAGAACAGGCGGACAATGTCGACCCACGCTTCTGGAAGGTCAGACGCCGCCAGTGCGCGGCCTGGGAGCCTGTCTGCACGGATCGACTGCTCCAAGTCCAATACCTGGTGCACCTGGTCCAGGCTCGCTCCCGAGGGTAGCCGTGGAAGTAGGGTGGCTTCCTCCACGATCGTCTGCTCATCGCCGTCGAGGAGGCTGCCCACCTTGGTGAGGTCTTTTTCGTAGATGTGGATCGAGCCGACGTTGTGGATGTACACGCCCGGAGCCAGTCCCAGCATCGAGGCGAGGAATTCTTGGACGAACGTGAAGGAGAACGTGTCGTTGAGCAGTCCCATGTAAGCGTCATTGGCGCGCATGAACGCGACCATGTGCAAACGGTCGTCACGGCGCAATAGCTGGAGAGCTAGCGTGCAGGAGACGTCGATGTTGCGGCGGTAGATGTCTTCGGAGTCGTCAAAGATCTGCAGGACGGCACGTTTGCTCGCAGGGTCATCGTCGTTGAGGATGTTGACGATTCGTTCGATCGCGGTCTCGCCGCCGACGTCTCTGAGCAGTTTGGGACCATACCCCGTGCCCGGCAGGCTGAGACCGTCGGGACTGTACCGGCTCATCGAGGGCGCGTAGGTGCGGATGAAGTCGAGGTCGTTCTTCCCCGAGAGATACCACAGTGCTTCGGCGTAGTTGAAGATGATGTTCTGCCGACGCGACCGCGCCAAGCAATATCGCCGGGCGGGGTTGGTCAGGCGCGCGGTGAAGCCGATGATTTCGCGTTCGTCCTGCCCACGGGGACTGTTCTGGTATTCGAACCCGGTGTAGACCTGTCGCAGTGAATCCAGGTAGAGCGTGTGGAGGTCGGGATACTCAGGCTTCACTGACGACTCCTGCCTGCACGCGCTCGATCGTAGCGAGGATGCGTGGCGCGGTGGGCTGCTCGGGATCGATAGTCATCATCTCAACGTAGGCGACCGCTGGGAGGCCCCGGACGAGGAACGCGTACTCAGCTCCCTCTTCGAGGAGCAAGACGATGGGCTTCTTCCAGGCTGAGGCCCACCCGATCTCGATATGCGTGCCCGGGGACGCGGGTGCACCCGGGAACGCGACGAAGACATCACAGGCGGCGATCTCCCTGTAGTCGATGCTTGTGCACTCGCTGGGTTCCATGAACTCCCGACCCCAGCCCTCTCTGCGGTGGGCGCAGTGCACATCCCACCCCTGGGCTTCGAAGAAGTCGATGATCGAGGTGTACTTGTCGATCTCGGCATCGCCCATCACATGGGTGTCGGCATCGACGAGAGCTTTGAACGGGCCTGCGAGAAACATCTTTCGCGTCATAGTCACGGCTCCTTTCATGAGTCGAAGTGGTTGGCCCCGAACGCGAGGAACGAGGCGGGGCTGTTCTACATCCCTACCCGCGCGGCCAGAACTGGTGGAAATGGTGCAAAGGACCATGCCCCTGGCCGACGTCGAGGCGACCGCTGGCAACCAGAGCGCCTTGCAGGTAGGTTTTCGCCTGGTCCACACTTTCGGGCACCGAGTGGCCGGGCAGCAGCGCAGTGATTGCCGAGGACAAGGTGCAACCGGTGCCGTGGTCGTTGAGGGTCTCGACCCGGGGAGACGAGTAGGTGGAGACCCCGTCGGGGCCGGCGAGGTAGTCGACACTGACCGTCTCGTTCGTGAGGTGCCCGCCTTTGAGCAGCGTCCACTGACAGCCCAGTCCACGCAACTGGGTGGCTTGGTCCTCCATCTGCCGCAGATTGGTGGCATCCTCGGTATCGAGGAGCACAGCGGCTTCGGGAAGATTCGGGGTGATGACCGTGGCCAGCGGCACGAGGGTGTCCCGGATGGCCGCCGCCGCATCGTCGTCCAGCAGCCTGTCGCCGCTCTTGGCGACCATCACCGGATCCAGGACCACGGTCTCGGCTTCGTGGTGGTGCAGGCGATCGGCGATGACTTCGGTGATGGCGGCGTTGGCGACCATACCGATCTTCACCGCGTCGACACGCACATCGTCGAACACCGCATCGATCTGCTCACCGACGAACGACGGATCAAGGGGCATGAACGAGCGCACACCGCGCGTGTTCTGCGCCACGACCGCGGTGATCACGGCCATGCCGTAGGTGCCAATCGCTGAGAAGGCTTTGAGATCGGCGTGGATGCCTGCCCCACCGGTGGGGTCGGTTCCTGCGATGGATAGGACGTTGGAGATCGTCATGAACACCCTTCCTTCTGCTGCTGTGCGGCGGCGTACCGAGCGACCTCCGCGACATCCTTGCTCAGGGTCACCCGGGCTTCATCGACTTCGTCGAGGGCGAACCAGCGCGCTTCGAGGGCATCGTCGCCAGCGTGGGGTTGCCCCGAGTGCCACCGGCAGAGCACGGCGACGAGCACGAAATGACTGTCCAACGGTCCGTTTTCGTCTTGGCTGAACGCGTCAACGGAGGTCAAGACACCGGTGGCCTTACCGATGATGCTGGTTTCTTCACGGAGTTCGCGTTCGGCGGCTCGGGTGATTGTTTCTTCGAATTCTATCTTCCCACCCGGGAAACCCCAGAATCCTGCATCGGGAGGGTTCGCACGTCGCACTAAAAGAACATGGTCGTCTTTGATGAGGACAGAAATGACCGCAGCCCTTGGGTACGCGTGAAATGAGGAAGTGTCAGGAACGACAGCATTAGACACTGTGACCTCCCATTGTGGAGGCCAGCGAGGGAAAGAAGCCCTGCTAGACCAGTCCCTTCGCCGGCATGATCCGGATCAGGTTCTAGGGTCACCACGCTGACAACGTCCAGTGGTATCTCAGCCCCTTGACGGAACACCCCTCGGTACGACCCGAGTCTACCAGAACGCCGTCACAGATACACCCGGCGCGGATAGGCCGCTGCCGGGGGCTGGTGTTGGGATCGCCTGCGCACCTATCCCAGTGATGTGTCCGTCGCCCTGCTCCCGCGGGACCGGCACCGCTGCCTGCATGAACCAGGGCGCGCCGAAGACGTTGGTGTCGAAGTTCGCCTTGGCCTCGTCGAAGTCGAGCTCTTCGATCGCTCCGGTGTAGCTGTAGCCCGCGTGCCGACTGCAATGTCAATCCGGCCGAAGCGCTCGCGCACCTCTGCGACGGCGGCAAACACGTCCTTCCGGTCCCTCACGTCCAGAGCACGCACGAACACACCCTCCCCGAACCGATCGGCGAGCTCCGCCAGGGGCTCCACTCCCCGCGCCGTCACCGCGACGCTGTCTCCTCGCTCCAGGGCAGTTTCTGCCCAGATCCTGCCGAGATCTCTGGACGCCTCCGTGATGAACCACACCTTCGCTACCAGGACCACTCTCCTTGACGACACTAATGACGCGACCGCGCCATCGTCCGCGACGTCGTCCAGGCCAACCTCACGATCGACATAGTTCGGGCCGCATTCATTCCCGTGCTGGTCTGGGGGGGGTGCCCCTATGTTTTAAGTCAAGGGGTAGCCGCCAGATTCTTCAAGAATATTCGGTAGGAGTCGAAAGGCAGGGATGATCGGTCTGGGAACCAGCTCCCGGACTGATCTGGTACGCCGCTACGGTTCGGTTCAGGCGGCGGTCGCCACCTCGGGTGTATGGAAGTAGGAGCCGTCGCGCAGCATCGCATACAGCACGTTGCAGCGCCTGCGCGCTAACGCGATCAGGGCTTGGTTGTGCTTCTTATGTTCGGCCCGTTTCTTGTCGTAATACGCCCTCGACAGCGGGTCTTTCAACGCCGCGAACGCGGATAGGAACAACGCTCGTTTGAGGATCTTGTTCCCCCGCCGGGACGAGTGATCTGCTCGGATCGAGGTTCCCGATCGCCATGTCACCGGTGCCAGTCCGGCATACGATGCGAGGTGTCCGGCTGATTCGAAGTCCTTACCCACGATCTCAGTCAGGATCCTCGCAGCAGTCCTGACGCCGACTGCCGGCATCGACGTCAGGAGTTCGAAAAGCGGATGTGCCTCGACCAATTCCTCGATGCGCACCAGTACCTCATCCCGCGACGATCGTGTCTGCGCCAACGACGCGGCCAGCTGGGGCAGGACGAGGCCGGCGGCGTCGGTACCTGATACCACCACCGTCTGCCCGTCGAGTGCGGTGAAGATCGCGGTCGCCCACCGCTTCCACGCCCGCGGTGCCTGCTTGCGCAGCAGCGTCTCGACTCGGTGTTTCCCGGCATGACGCAAGACTTTGGGCGTCGGGTACTTCGCCAATAGAGCCAGCATCGCCGGATGGTCCAGGTGCGGACCGATGACGGTCTCCAGTCCGGGGTGGATCTGAGTCAGCAGGCCCCGGATCCGATTCGACGTCGCCGTGGCCTGTTTCGTCAGGTCATCGTCATAGCCGCACAACATCGACAACTCGGCGACGTTCTCATCAGCAAGGGACTGATGCACGAGTAGGTGTCAGCTGGGGTTAAGCCGCCAGGCTGACGGTCGGGTTCATGATGGTCTCGTATTCGATGGGGGTCAATCGGCCCAGCCGCGCCTGTCGACGACGCCGGTGGTAGGTCCTCTCGATCCAGGTGATGATCGCGATCCGCAGTTCGTCTCGGGTCCGCCAGCGTTTGCGGTCCAGGACATTCTTCTGGAGCAGGGCGAAGAAGGACTCCATCGCAGCGTTGTCCCCGGCCGCACCGACCTGTCCCATCGATCCGATGAGGTGATGACGGTTCAGAGTGTGCACGAACTTCCGTGACCGGAATTGCGATCCTCGGTCCGAATGCACGATGCATCCGGCGGCGCCTCGGCGTCGCGAAGCAGCGTTGTCCAGGGCGTTCACCGCGAGACGAGCCTTCATCCGGGAATCCATGGAGTAGCCGACTATCCGACCGGAGAACACGTCCTTAATGGCGCAGAGGTAGAGCTTTCCCTCATCGGTCCAGTGTTCAGTGATGTCGGTCAGCCACAGCTCGTTAACGTCGTCGGCTGAGAAGTCGCGCTGGACGAGATCGTCGTGGACTGGCGGACCGGGGCGCTTCCCATTCTTGCCGCGCTTCTTCCCGAAGACGGACCACCACTGGTTGTCTCGGCAGATCCGCCACGCGGTCCGCTCGCACATGCGCTGGCCAACGGATTCCGCTTCGCCGGCGAGGAACCGGTAGCCGAACTCGGGATCATCGCGGTGGGCGTCGAACAGAGCGTTCGCCCGATAGGCCTCGACCAGCTCGGACTCGGTGACCTGCTGTTTCCGCCAGCGGTAGTAGGGCTGGCGGGAGAGCTTCAGGACCCGCAGGGACACCGCGACAGGGACGCCATCGCCGGCGAGCTCGCTCACGAGCGGGTAGAGGATTTTCCCGGCAGGTTCGCCTGCGAGAGGTAGGCGGCCGCGCGGCGTAGGACTTCGTTCTCCTGCTCGAGCAACCGATTCCGGCGACGCAGATCGCGCAGCTCGGAGGACTCCTCTCTGGTCTTGCCGGGCCGGGCACCGTCTTCGACATCGGCCTCGCGCATCCAGTTCGTCAGGCAGGACTCGGAGATCCCGAAGTCCTTCGCGATCATCGAGAGCTTCTGGCCAGGTTCGCGGTTTCTCGCGACGCGCACGACGTCGTCACGGAACTCCTGGGGATAGGGAGCAGGCATGGTGCACATCCTTCCCTGCAACGCCGCGGAGCGCCACAGATCATGTGACACCTACTCGTGCATCAGTCCCTATATCTCTTCCAGCATCTGGTCCATTACGGTTAGCCAGGTCTCCGCCTCGGGCGCGCTCATTGAGGCGTCTAGGTCACCATGCACCATTTCGTTGCCTGCTTCCCTCAGAGCCGTCACCGCATCCGCAATACGACTCGGAAGCACTGCATCCGAGACCATCTCGTCAATCTTGCTCTTAATCGATCCGCCCCCGTACCCGTGGCTCTTGGCTGCCTGCTCAATTACAGTGCGGGCGATCGTAACGGCGGAACGGTAGAGGTCACTTTCGTACCACCGCCAGGACTCCCAGGCGGTGGTAGCAATTGTCTCAGGCACGCCTACGTATTCGTTGGTTGAAGGAGCCTTAGGGAACCACTCAACCTCACCATCTGTCTCCCATGCGTTAGTCGCCATATCCCACTTCGCGATCAGGCGGCCATTGCAATCGCCACACTGGAATACCGCATACCTCGAAATATAATCTGGGAGCCACCAAACGTCGTCTCCGATTGGTCTGGCTTCAGCACGGGCGTCCCAATGGTGCGCGTCTGACACCAACCACACGTAACTTGCTGAGGCTTCATCTCCATGCCCTGAGTATGCCTGATCCCCGCCACCCACGCGGGATGACGGGGACTAGGCCGGGTTACCGCTGTCAGACGGCGGGGGTGCCGAGGTCCACCCGGACCACACCCGACGGGCGGGTCACCGAGACCCCGTAACGGGCCTCCATGCGGATCCGCGTCCGGTTGTGCGCGAAGTCCTCCCCGTGGGCGTCCGAGGTCACCACGAAGATCGGCTCACCACTGACTATGTGCACGGTCGCCGAGTTGGCGTCCAGGAGGTACGCCTCGTCCTGGGCGACCTGGGTGGTAACGACGATCGGGACTCCCCAGATGCGCTTCTCGGCGCGATCCACGGGCCCGGAGGGGAACACGAACTCCCCATCGGCGGTGCGGCTGTTCTCAATCTCCCGCCAGGCGTTGACGGTCAGGACGACCGCCGCGGGGCGATGGCCCGTGCCGGCTGGGCGGTCGGCCGTGACCAGGTCGCCGGCCTCATGAAGACCGCCGGTCTCGAAGGGGTTCGGCGTGGCCGTCAGCCCGTGCGAAGGGGCCACTGGCGATTCGATCGTCAGCGGCCCCCGCTTCATGTCCAACCGGTCTCAGCGCGTCATGCCGCCGCTGCCCGGTTGCGCCGTCGCCCAGCTCTCGACCGGCGCCGCATCAGCAGCACTCGAGGACGCCGGCGCAGCCGAAGCCGAACGCTGCGCGGACTGCCCGTCGGGCTGCGGAGACGCCGTGTGCCACCGCAATGACGGCGAGACATCGTCAGCGAAGATCCGGTGATTCATCCCCGGCTCACCGTTGCCGCGCACATACGGGCTCGACTGAAGCGTGCCCTCCACGTTCACGCGATCGCCCTTGTGCAGCGACGACAGCACGTTCTGCCCCAGGCGCTCGTTCGAGATCCCCACGCTGTAGTAGTTCGTCTCCCCATCGGTCCAGTTGCCGCCGGCGTCCCGGACTCGCGTGTTCTGCGCCAGACCGAAGACCGTCATCTGATCGCCCGACTGCGTCGTGATCTGCTCGGGATCCGCCGTCAGGTTACCGGCGACGTTGAAGTTCCTGTGGTTCACGGCCATCTCGTGCTCCTCTCATCGTCGGGCCCGAGAACCGGGCCCGTCACCCAGTCATCGCAGCTGCCCTGCCCGACGTATGGCGCCGCTCACTCCTCGTCATCATCATCGTCATCAGGCCCCTGCTTCTCCGGGCTGCGTCGCACCTCGGACCCCGGGGCCGTCTCCCAGGTGCTGCCGCCGTCCACCGAGGACTCCCACCAGGTGCTGCCGATCGACCCGCCGCCGGCCTCCACCGTCGCGCCCAGCAGAATGCTGCCCTCGCTGGAGGTGCCTCGACGTGCCGGGTCCAAGATCGTCACCGGGCTCAATCGCGCTGCCGTGCCGATCTCCACGGCCTCCGAGCGCACGACCGTCCCGGACTCGTCCGTCGCGCACATCCGCCACATCGCGATCCCATCCTCGGGCTCCGCATCGACCGGCTGCAGGTCACGAACCTCCGCCAGATGCGCAGCCCAATCCGCCTCATCCACCGGCAGCGTCCCAGGGCCCCACCCCGGCACATACGACCGCGCCGGCACATGCCCCTTGTTCGCCACGCACTCCTTCGCCCGGCCCTTCAGCCGATCCCGCATCATCCGCAGATGGAAGTGCCAGGCCGTCATCGGCATCATCGTCGGCGTCGTCGCCTCCCATGCCTGCGCCTCCGCACCGGCAGCAGCCCACAGCTCCTCGACAATGTCCTGATGACGGAACCAGCACGCCGGGATCTCGTCCTGCGGGATCCGGTGAGCCACCACCAGCCAGTCCACCCAGCCGCGCAGCCACGCCCAGATTTCGCCCATCGACTCCTCGGGCAGATCCCGCCATCGCGTCGCCAGCCACGGCGGCACGTCCCCCATGTCCGCCTCGGCCTCGTTCACCGCGGCGTCCTCGTACTGCTGCGCCTCATCCTCCGGCATCTCCACCGGCTCCGCTGCCGAGAGCGTGTCCCACAGCGACGTCGTCGTCTTCGGCGCCTCCTCCGGCGTCGCTCCCTGCTCCTCAGCGGTCATCGTCGACCCTCCCTAGTCGTCCTCAGTTCCCAGAAAGGCATCGAGGACCACCCGGCGCACGTAGTTCAGCGCCTCCTCCCGGGTGCAGCCCTCGCGCTGCGCCATCGACCGCACCGCCCAGTCATGCTCCGGACACAGCAGCACCACCTCCCCCGAGATCGTCTGCTCGACAAGAGGCAGCCCCGGCTCATCCCCGCGCAAGCACACTGAACAGGTCCGACCCATCGGGCTCGACGGCTCCGAGGGCTCCGGCAGAATCAGCGTCCCGTCGTGCATCGCCTCCAGCAGCAGCGGGAGCAGCTCCTCCCGCAGCTGCTCCTTCACCGCCGCCAGCTGCTCCTCATCCGGCTCCTGAACCCCACGCACCAAGTCCAGATGCTCCTGGCACAGCCACACCACCTGCCCCTCCCACCGGACCTGCCACAGCCGGCGCGCCGGCTCGGTCGCATGCCCGCAGATCCGGCACTGCGGCCCCTCAGCACTGCTCATCGGCTCATTCATCGTCGTCCTCTCGAAGATCCTGCGCGATCGCTCCCCAGCCTGGCCCGCCGCAGCCCGATCACGATGACCGCCGAGGCGCGTCGTCGATCCCATCCCCAGAAGTCCCGACGACGACGATCCAGCTCACGGTGCAGATCCTTATGGCAGCCCCGGCACAGCGGCATCAGGTCCTCGTCAGCCTCACCGGCCACCCACGCCCCGGACAGTTCCTGGCGCACGCCGTCATAGGACGTGTGGTGCAGATCCACCGCCCCCTCCGCCCGGCAGACCAGACACACCACCACCTGACCGCGCTGCTCCACCGAACGGAACCAGGCCCGTCGGCGGGCGAACCAGGCGGGTGATCGCAGATACCCCTTCAGGTAGCCGGCGTCCCCGCGCCGTCCCAGCGACATGCCCACATCATCACCGGCCCACGGTCTCAGCGCCCGACGTCAGCGCCTTCGCGAGCCGCTTGTCGAATCGGCCGATCGCAGCCTTGATCTCGTCCGCGTCCTTGCGCTGCGTCCACCGGGACATCGTCACGACCACCGGACGCACATTGGCCTTCAGCATGAACCCGGTGCCCGTGGGCAACCGGCGCAGCTCCGAGACCGTCACGACATCGTCCTGCCGTGACTGCTCGGCCACCGACACCCCCGAGTCGCTGGACGTCCGGGACTGATCGGTGATCTTCCGCTGCCCCGCCAGCGACACGAACCGGCCCAGATCATCCGCACCGCTGGAACCGCCCAGCTGAACCGTCACCGTGGCCGATCCCAGGATCTGCTCCGTCTCGTACTGGCCCCACTGCGCCCGAGCCTGCCCGGGCGACTGGAGAATGACCAGCGTGGAGATCCCCACACCACCGCCGTCGGACATGATCGTCGGCAGCTCCCGCCACGTCGCCATGTTCGCGATCTCGTCCAGGATCAGCGACAGCGGCGGATCCAGCCGGTTGCCCGGCAGGCTGATCGCCATATCCCGCGCTGCCCACGTGATCGCATCCATCAGCGCCATCAGCATCGGACCAGCAGCCCCACCGCCAGACTTCGTGCCCACCAGGAACAGCGTGCCCTTCTCCTTCAAGAACTTCTCCGGCTCCAGCCCCTCGCCCCACGCCGGGTTCAGCACATCAGCGACCTCCGGCAGCATCAGCGACGACGTCGCCGAGGTGACGCCCATCCACTTCGAGGGCAGCATCCTCGGATCCGAGTTCAGCTCAGCATCCAGCGCCTCACCCCAGCCAGCGGCAGCCGCCGGCGACTCCTTCAAGATCCGCACCGCCTGCTCAGCCAGCCCCGGCGAAGCACCCCACCGGCCCAGCGTCGGAGCATCGACCTCACCGATCGCCGCAGCGTGCAGCAGGTACTGCACGATCTGCGTGGCCACACCGGCCCACTCCTGATTCGACGTCGACTGCCCCATCGACGAAGCCCCCACGATCGCCTGCGCCCGACGCGCAGCCGTCATCGCAGACTCGCAGCCCTGCGCCGGGTGCCACTTCAGCGTCGTCGGCAGCTTCGTCAGCCCCTGCGGATCGAACAGCGCGACCGGCCCGATCCTCTTGCGCGCCTCCCACACCGCTCGCACGTTGTCTCCTCGCGTCGAGGTCGTTACCACAGCTCCTGGAGCATCAAGCAGCGCATTGATCGCGATGAAGAATCCCTTGCCCGAACGCGGCGGGCCCAGGATCACGACCGAGTCCTCCGAGGAAACCCACACCTCCCGGCCCTGCGACGATCCCAGCTTCCACCCCACGTCCTCAGCCTGCGGATCATCCAGCGTGGGCCGCACCACCGAAGCCTTCTGCATCAGCGCCTTGCGCCCAGCCTTGCGCCGGACCTCCGGCGCCTTAGCGATCCCTCGCCGCCACCGCAGATCCAGCAGCAGCTTCCGATCCGACTCACGCCACCGAAGCCACATGATCACCCCCGCCACGACCAGCGCGGCCACGAGGACCAGGAACACGAGCACCAGCACACCCATGGCCGTCGTCGACGGCGCGCACCCCGACTCCGTCGCCAGGGCCTGCTTCCCATATCGGAACAGCCCGAGCACCGCCCCCGGCCCCAGGCGCTGCGGCAGCTGCCCGCACTGCACGAGCGCCACCAGGCTCGCCAGGACCACGACGAGCAGCCACACCGCCACCAGCATCCCGATCAGCCCGCCGAGGAGCTTGCCCCACATGTCCTCATTGCTCTGCATGACCAGCCCTCCTCAGGACGCGCGCATGGCGTGATCGGTGTCGAACAGCTGGCCTTCCAGGTCCGTGCGCACCGTGCGCACGATCCGGCCCTCCAGGCTGCCGACCTTCCACAGCGCGTGCCCCTTCGGAGCCCGCGAGACTTCCTCAACCTCCGAGCCGGTGAGCTTCAGCAGCTCCATCGTGGCCCTCAGCTGATCGGACTTCTGCCGATGGATCACTCGGATGTCCGTATCGGCCAGCAGCGACTCCGCCAGCTCACGGGCGCGTGAGCCCACATCACCGGCACGGTAGAGATCCTTCAGCTTGTGCAGGATCAGAATGTTGAACAGCCCGTAGTCGCGGGCCAGCTTCTGCTGCGCGACCATTCGCTCCAGGGCGGACTCGTCATCCATCGTTTCCCAGCCCTCCTCGTACACGCAGATCCGCTGGCCCGAGTCTCGGTTCGTGAACACGGACTCGGCCCACGAGGACACGCACTGCGAGGCGATCTTCCGGGCCTCGACCGGCAGGTTGCGCAGCGGACGGGTGTTGAACACGATCATCGGCAGCGACTCGTCCATCGTCACCGTGGACCGCCCGTCGAACAGGCCTCCCAGATCACCGTCGACCAGCTGCCGCAGCTGATTCGCGACCTTCCGCCCAGCACCGCCGGTCACTTCCTCGACGTCGGCCGGCGGGTTGTACAGCTCACGGATCACGTCCGGAATCGTCGGCGCCGAGGCAGCCGACTCCCCCAGCGTCGTCTGCGAGGTCATCGCCTCCAGGTTTTCGCCGTTGGCTCGCGAGGCAGCACCAATCGCTTCGGTCAGTGCCAGGCGCTCATCACCATCGAGTCGACGCTTCGCCAGAATCTGCGCGATCGTCGTCATGATCGAGGACCGACGCGACTGCACGATCCGCAGCCACTCCTCATCGCTGACCCCGCTAGAGCGCTTGCCCGGATCCAACGGATTGATCACCCGACCCTGCACGCCCACCGTGATCTCCGGATCCACGCCCTCGGCCACCAGGGCGCGGGCCACGATGACCCACTCGGCCTTCGGGTCCGACATGATCACCGCCCGACGCCCGGCCTGGACCATCCGCTTCACCCAGGCCTTCGTCGTCGTGGACTTGCCCGTGCCCACCGTGCCGATCAGCACACAGGCCATGCCCGTGATCAGCCCCTCCTGGTAGGCCTCCCACGGGTCCAGACAGAACATTCCGCCGCCATCGGTCACGTTGCCGATGAACGCCCGAACCGTGCCCAGACCCGACTGCGAGACCCACGGGTAGGCACCGGCCAGCGTGAACGTCGAAGCCTCACGGATCTCCGGACGCTCCATCACCGACGAGCCCCGCAGATTTCGCGTCCGGGCCTCGCCACCGGAGCCCCAGGTGCGCTTGGCCAGCCCGGAGGCGCCCTGCTTCCGGCTGCCACCGCCGTCCTTCTCCTGCCGAATCCGCGCAGTCTCCTTGCGCGCTGCGATCCGCGCCGCGCGGCGCTGCTGCCGGGTCCAGTCCCCGGCCTCCCAGGAGATCGTGAATGCTTGCGACTTGTGCTTAGCCATCGTCACTTTCCCTTGATCATGCTGCGACCCAGCGGCAGAGCCGCCGCCAGGAACCCGGCCCACTGCTGTCCGTAGAGCGTGCGCAGCTCGCACCCTGCCCGCGTGGAGCCTTGGATCATCCGCTTCGTGTTCCGTTCGAGCTCGTCAGCCGATCCGCCCGAGACGACGATCAGGCCCACGAACTTCGCCATGCCGTGACCGGCCAGCAGCTCCGCGCTCGTGCGTTCCAGATCGCTTTCGACCGCGCCCTCCACGATGGAGGCCGTCTGCCCGAGCTGGCTGCGCATGATCGCCCCGGACTGCTGATCGCTCATCCGGCGCTGCACGCGCTTCATGCCCGCGTCCACGCCCTGCGGACGGATCGCCTGCGTCACCACGTGCGGGAAGTCCGCGCCGTTGAGGAAGCGCATGAACCCGGGCTGCTGCGGTCGCGTCGGCCACTGCGCGACCTCCATGACGCGGTGCCACGCCGAGTCCACACGCATCCTGTCCCACTCGACGTCCACACCCATCGGTCCCGCCGTCGCCGCCGTCACGTGGATCGACCCGTCAGCGATCGCCACGGACTCATCGGGCACCAGCGCCCGGCGCAGCGCCTGAGCCAGCAGATCCACGCTCAGCCACTCCGAGACATCGACGCTGCACTCCCGGATCAGCTCCTCCAACTGATCCTCGAACCGGGCGCAGACCGCCAGCATGCCCTTGATGCCTCCGCCTGAGGCCTTGACCTGATCCCGCAGCCCCTCCTGCGACAGCGTCACCCCGATCAGGTGATCGTGCTGGACCTGGGACCGATCCCCCGAGAGCAGGTTCAAGTAGTCGTTATGCAGCAGCGGCGACAGCGACGCCCCTGCCGGAGTGCCGGCCTCCTCGCTGTGCTCCACCTGCCGTTCGTAGGCCTGCCGGATCTCCGCTGCCGAGGCCGTCGTGATCGTGTCCGAGGCCTGCACAGCCAGTACGCCCGGTTCACTGTGCAGCGCGTCGATCAGCGACGCCCAGTTCGCCAGCACATCGTTCTGATCCTCCGGCTCAGCCATCCGGAACCCATGCGGGACCACACGAGCGACCATCGCCGCAGTCTTCGTCACCGGATCCCAGACCATCGCCGACCCGTTCGACAGCTCATACAGCCGCAGCTCCGCCGCCTCACCCGGCAGCCGCAGACGCACCGGAGGCTCAATCCCCGCAGCGATCGCAGCCTCCTCCTCCTGAGCATCCGCCTCCAGCTCACGAGCCGAGGGCGCGTGCGAGACGAAGGAATCCTGGCCCTGGCCCTGGTGCCGCAGCGCACGGAACCGCTGCTTGATCCACCACGGCAGAGGCCGACCCCGGAAGGGGATCACGGTGACCAAGATCGCTACCACGTCCAGGATCAGCAGCCCCAGCATGAACAGCGACCATCCGAACGTGGAGGCCAGCACCACGATCAGCAGGAAGATGCCGGCCAGCACCGCCGCTGTCACCGTCTGGGACACGTCCAGCCACAGCACGGCCTTCTGCCCGCCGCTGCGCGGGAACTGCACATCGGGAACCTCAGCCCCTGTATCGACCTTCTCGCTCATCTTGCTCACTTCCTCACGAATCGAGTCGCCTGCTGGACCATGCGCCCACCGGCACGGCCACCAGCAGTCCCAGCACCCATCACCGCACGGTCAGCCCCACTGGAGGCAGCCGTGGCCGTGAACGAGAACAGCGCCATCGTCGCCAGCGGCATCACCGCCGCCAGGACCACGCACACCAGCGCAGCGATGAATTGCTGCGTCGTCGCCGCGTACTGGAACACGCTGATCCCCAGCACCAGCACCGCAGCCGAAAGAGGCTTCGCGATCAGCAGCCCCACCACCATCGCCAGCCAGCGGAAGAACCACGCCTTGGTCGCATCCAGCGCCAGCGCGAAAACCGCCACGGAGGCGCAGGCCACCAGCACGACGAGAACCATCGTGCGCATCGACAACATGAACGACAGCAGCATCGACGCCAGCCACATCAGACCCGCCAGCCCAGCCGGCACGATCAGCGAGAAATCGCCCGCGTTATCGCCAACACCCCGCCAGATGTTGTATTCGGAATTGACTTCCTGGAACTCTCCCTGATCATTCAACTCGAACCCGAACAGCTTCATGAAGCCACTCATGTTATGCGTTTCGCCGTTCGCTTCCAGAATGAAAGTCGTCGCCCCGTCCATCGCCGATGCAGCCGACATGATCAGCGTGACCATGATCATCGTCGTCGGCAGCGCCAGCAGCGCCGCCGCTGCGCCTCGCACGATCTTGTCGGTCCGGGACTGGAAAACGCCCGTGGTGACCTGCACGGCCACCAGCGACAGCAGGATGGGAGCCATGACCACGGTGATGACCCGCAGCATCCCGGGATCATCCCCGGCGCCGACAACGCCGGCCCACCAGTCATCCGAGAGATTGCTGGCCTCGAAGGCCTCCTTCATGAACGTCCACGAGTCCTCCGCGAACCGCTCGATCGT
Organism: Kocuria sp. p3-SID1428; assembly: GCF_025149945.1. Classification (GTDB taxonomy): domain Bacteria; phylum Actinomycetota; class Actinomycetes; order Actinomycetales; family Micrococcaceae; genus Kocuria. The sequence goes on from NZ_JALXVH010000039.1 coordinate 18,632, forward strand.
GGCCTGGAAGCCGTCCCTCGACGCATCGGAGAGCCAGCTCCCGACCCCGTCCTGCCCGATCATCACCGCAGCCATGACTCCACCTCCTTTCGGTCTGTCTCAGGCCCGGATCAGCGCGAACCGAACATCGAGAGCATCGACGTGCTGATCAGTCCCGGCTGCGCCCCGGTCAGGTCCATGCCCGAGCCGAACCGCACCCAGGCACCGGCTCCTGCGATCACGGCAGCACCGATCAGGGAGAACAGCAGCACCCAGAAGCCCTTCGTCTTCTGCCCCGGTGCCGTGGACAGGTAGCCGGTGGCGATCAGCACGCCGCCGACGACGACGACGATCACGATCAGCACGAGCCCGCCGGCCATCGCCCAGCCGCCCACATCGCGCAGCGCCGGCAGGAAGGGCGCATCCGACTGCACGGACACCCCCGGGTCGAACTCACCCTGCGCTGCGATGTTCGTCAGGGCGTTGTTGGTCTTGATCATTCCGAGGTTCAGCAGGTCGTTCATGGTCTTTCTCCTTCGTCATTCAGTGAGTGCTTGCAGCAGGTTCTTGTCGGGTCGGTTTCTTCACATCAGCCGGCTCAGCTGAACTCCACCTCCTCCGGTTCCCCGTCCTCGCACTCGCCCTTCGGCGGGATCCATTCATCGACCTTCTCGAAGTCGGTCATGCTCGCGGCATCACCAGTCGTTCCGGTCAGGTGCACCATCCGGCAGGGATCCACGGTGTTGTCGGAGCAGTTCTCGGAAGGATCCGGCCAGTACTCGGCTTCAGCCGAGGCAAGCGGCTGATCGAATTCGGGGATCTCGACCTTCTCGTTGAACTCGTCTTCCCACACGCCGGCGTTGATCGTGGCCGTACGCGACTCGGAGCACTCCGACTTCGATTCCGCCGGCGGTGCCTTCTGCGCCTCCACCTTCGGAACCGAGTAGAGGGTCGCCCCTGCCATGACCAGCGCCCCGGCGTTGGTGATCACCGCTGCGGCAAAGGCCACGCGACCGACCTGCGCCAGCGCTCCTGCCGCCAGACCGGACTGCTGCGCCTTCTTGTGCGCGACCACGGCCACCACACCTGCGACCAGGCCGATGACCAGCAGGATCAGACACGAGACCAGGATCGTTCCGGACAGCCCGGAGAGCCCGCTGACGGCCTCACCGGAGTTCGACGTCCACATGCGCCCTCCTTCACGACCGGCCCGGCCCCGATCTCGGGTCCGTGTCCAACCGGCCATCCGAGAACTCATCGGCACAGGCAGCTTCCGCGTAGTTCACACACCGCCGCCCCGTCTTGCGATGTCTGATCACCGGCTCACGCTGTAGCCACCACGACCTGAGGAGACCGCCATGGGCATCCCGCTTCTGCTGCTGATCACCGTCGCGTCGATCTGGATGCTGCTCTCCGGCGCCCGTCTCGCTGTTGCTGGGCTGCGCCTGACCATCTGGGCACTGACGACGAAGGCCGGTTGGCTCACCCTCGGCGCCCTTGGCGTCGGCTGGCTCACTCTCACCGCGTGAACCACAGCCCCTGCCCCAGCCGCGATGACTCTTCAGCCGGCCCCGCCCGGGGCCGGCTGACCCATCAGGAGGACAGACCCGTGATCACCGTCTTCACCAAGCCCGATTGCGTTCAGTGCGACCGCACCCGCGCACAGCTGACCAAGCACTCGCTCACGTTCACGACCCGCGACGTCACCACCGACCCCGAGGCACACGCCTACATCACCGACGATCTCGGCTACCGCCAGGCCCCCGTCGTCGTGATCGACGAAGGCGCGCAGCACTGGTCCGGCTACCGCCCCGACAAGATCAGCCAGCTCGCCGCCCTGCGCAGCCCCTCCGAGGCCACCACCGCAGCTGCTGCCTCGACCACCCAGGCCCAGGCTGAGCGCTGAAGCAACGACCGGCCACTGAGCCGACGACGATGGGGCCGGGACACCACATGGTGTCCCGGCCCCATCCGTATCTCGGCAGCTCCACTCAGCTCGAAGACTCCTCCGCAGAGGAGCCGGCCTCCTGGCAGTCGAACGCGGTCACCGTCTGCTCACCGCCCTTCTTCTCGACCGCCACGGTGCACGTCTTCGCCCCACCCTCCGGCACGACCTCATCCTCCGAGGCATGCCAAGACCAGGAGACGTCCACCGTGACCCACTCCACGCCGTCGCGTTCCGGCAGCTCGTGCATCGCCGGCACGACATCGACCTCCGCCGACGACCAGGCCCCGGCAGCCGTGGCCTGCCGCCACCACAGCGGAGCCCATCGGCCCGGGCCTTCCGCCCCAGCGGCAAGAGCATCCGACGTCACCAGGTCATCCACTCGGGAACCAGCGTCGCCAGGAGCCACGTCCTGCGTCGTGTCCCACACGGACAGTCCCCGCATGGCCTCGATCGCCACCACACGCGCGTTCGACCGATCGACCGTGGACTGATCCAAGAACCCCGGGAAGTCCCTGCCATCGCCCTCCACTGCCGGCGACGGAGACGGGGCCACCACACCATTGCCGGCAACATCGTCCGGCCCCGGCGACGGTGTCGAGAACCCCTCCGGCAACGACGGATCCTCTGCCGGCGTCGGAGTCGAGGAAGCGGTCGCCGCAGGTGACCCATTTGGGTCACCTGCCGACTCAGTCGCTCCCGGGCTTGCCGACGACTCAGGTGAGTCATTTGGCTCACCTGAACCTGCTGCCCCCGGCAACGTCTCCGCCGCCGAAGGCGACGACGTCGGCTCAGCAGATACCGGATTCGTTGGCTCGTAGGCCGGCGGGCGGTCCTCTCCATCACTGCCGCAGCCGGCCAGCAGCAGCGCGGCCACCACGCTCGCCCCGACACCAGCCACCTTCATCTCGTGCATGCGCATCACAGCGCTCCCTTCTCTTTCAGAATCGGTTCCGGATCCACGTTGTAGAGATCTCCCTTGTCATCGCGCTCCCACGGCAGCGTGCACGCCGGCGTCCCGGGCTTCATCGCCTCCAGGTGCAGGTGCGTACTCATGTCGAACTGGCCCACGTTGCCCTCGACGCCGATCGGGTCGCCGCGCTCCAGCTCGTCGCCGACCTTCACGTTGCGCTCGGCAAGATGGATGAAGTTCAGCAGCAGCTCTGAGTCGTCGCCGTTGGTGACCTTGACCTGCACCATCCCGTCGAAGTCCGGCACGCACACGACCTCGGCCTTCGTCGGAGACACCACCGTCCCGCCCGGAGCCTTGCCGGCCCCCGGCGTGGCGATGTCCGCCCCGAGGTGGAAGTTCGCGTGGCAGCCGTTCGAGATGTTGTAGTCACCCGGCGCGCAGCCAGGCATGACGTTGCGCGCCCCGTAGCCACTCGTGTGCTGACCACCAGGCAGCGGCTTCGCCCACTCGCCATCGCCCAGCTCGACCTCAGAGACATCGCTGCCAGAGGCGACCTGCTTGCACTCGACGCTGTAGTCCTCCTGCGCACCGTCGAAGATCGTCTTGACGTAGTACTGCGTCTCCTCATACGGCGGGATCTCACCGTCCTCCAGGCCCGGAGCCGCCTCACCAGCGTTGTAGGAAGCCACCGCCAGCCGCGCAGCGTCTGGCCCGCCTTCGTTCTTGTCCGCCTTCGGCTTCGACACCTCCAGCAGATGCTTCATGTACCGGCCATAGCCGGCCATCGCATCTTCCGGGTCGTTGACGTCGCCGCCCTCGCCGTAGGTCGCCCAGGTGTCCAGCATGAACTGCGCCGGGCCCTGGGCCCCAACGGGGCTGCTCGCTGAAGTAGAGAACCCGGACTCCTGGTTGATCTGTGCCGCCACGATCTCCTCAGGCAGCCCCGACACCTCCGCAGCGTCCTTCACCGGCTGCTTGAAGGCCTCCGGCACCTCAACCCGAGCCCCGCCCTCGCCGTCACCCTCGGCGGCATTGACCTGGCAGGTGCTGCCGGCAGTCGTGGCGGCAGCCTGCGTGTCGTGCTGATCCTTCGCCTCAGCAGCCCCAGCACCCAGGAACAGCATCAGCGAGGCCAGACCGAGCATCAGCACCATCGCGACCGCGCCGAACAGCATCACGGGCCAGCCCACGAGCTTCACCAGCAGCCCGAGCCCAGCCCGCTTCACCGTGCCCCTCACAGGCCCGGCTCCCAGGCCTCATCTGCGAGGTTCACGAACTCGCTCGGCTCCTCAGCCCAACGCGTCACCACGCACCGGTCCACGCCCTCAGCCGGCGGGCACACCACCACGGCTTCCATCAGCGCGCCCGAGGGGGTCTGCACCTCATCTCCATCGACGGTGATGTGTCGATCCAGGCGCATCCCGACCTGCACCAGATGCGTCCCCGGCTGCACCTCAGGACCGAACTCAAACTCCGGTGCGACACCGCGCCCGTCCTCGATCGCGGCATCCATCTCCGCCCAGGAGACCTCCGCCGAGGACACAGCACCCTGCTCACCGGCCTCGCCCCAGTCCGTCTGCCGACCCGCCTGAGACTCCGCCAGGAACGAATCCCTAGCCTCGTACCAGTCGCCGACGCTGTCCGAGGTCGTATCCGTGGACCGCAGCGACCGCAGGAACCGCGCGCCCGTCAGCAGCGGATCATCCGCATCCTCGTCTCGTGCCGTGACCAGCCCATCACCAGCGTTGATCTCCTCCAGCGCAGCCTCATCAGCCTCGCGCCCCGACGGTTCCGGCTGCGATGCCTCCCCCGCCGGCTCAGCCTGCCCAGATGCCTCCTCCTGAGCACCAGACGACCCGCCAGGCAGCGCCTGCTTCGGCTCCGACGTCTCAGACTGTCCGGACTCTTCAGCAGCCGGCTCCCCGTCCGGGCGCAGCACAGCCCACGTCCCCACGCACATCACGATCACCAGCACCAGCGCAGCCACACCGACAAGGAGCTGCTTGCCCCTGGAGCGCTCCAGTGCCTGACTCAACCGCGCCGCCGTGCTGCGGGCCCGCTGCTCACCAGGTGCCGTCCACCGCGCATGAGGCGGATGAAAGAACTCCCAGGTCTGCCGGCGGATCATGCCAGGGCGCTTGCCGTGCGTCGGCTCCTCCGCGCCGACCGCCTCGGTCCTCTCCGGCTCGGGGGCCTGCGGATCGGTCGTCTCGTCGTTCTCGTCACGCATTAGCGATCACCACCTTCACAGCGTCATCGCTTCACCCCCAGCCACCGTGTGTCCTGCCCAGACATAGAACTGGAGGACACCCGAGTCACCTCGAATGCCCTCCAGCCCACGAACTACCGCTACGGCCCCTCAGGCCAGAACTTCGGCTCACCACCCAGCTCGAACGCCACGGACGGGTCGACGTCGTCCAGGGCCCAGTGGTGCCGTTCCCGCACGTGCCGGCGCAGCGACAGCTCCAGGGACCACGCCATCGACCCGAACCAGCCCTCGCGATCCACGGGCACGCCCGACAGCTCCTCCAGGCGATCCCGGCCCTGCTCCACGCGCATCGCCAGCGCACCCAGCTTTCCCGCCGTGGCTATGGCTGCCTCCCACAGCGAGCCCTGCTGCGCCTCGGTCATCAGCTGCCCCAGCGTGGCGCCCCACTGCTGGCTCCACTGCGGCAGCTCCCACTGCGCCCACCCAGATTGGGCCAGCACCTGCGAGAACACCGCATCATGGGCAGCCTCCACATCCACCAGCACGCCCTGCAAGACCTTGCTGACGCCCTGCGGTGCAACCCACCCCGCCGGCACGTCGAGATCCAGCAGCCAGACCGCATCGGCAGCGCGCCCGTGCCGTTCAGCGACATACCCCGCGACATCAGCCACCAGCCAATGCGCAAGACCGGAACGACTCAGCGTCAGCTCCCGTGCCTGCCGCCCGTCCGTTCCAATCACTTGGGCTTCGATCGTGATCACAGCGTGTTCTCGGAGCCGTTGAAGTGTTCCTCGTCATCCAGAGCCGTGGATACCAGTTCCTCCAGATCCTCAGGCTCAGCGTCCGAGTTGTCCATCCACCACCCGGCGCGAGTGATCATCCGCGCATGCGTCATGATCTGCTCCTCGAACTCGGCCTCCGTCATCGCGGCGTCCTCGCCGCGCACCAGCTCCTCGAAGGCGTTCTTCACCACGGAATCCCGGAACAGCGGGGCCCACTCCAGCTGCTTGTCCGTACCCTCCAGCTCCGGCAGCCCCAGCTTCTGCGCATCCGCAGCAGCAGCCTCCCGCCGCTCCTCCAGGTACTCGCCCTTGTTCTCCTTCTTCCAGCACTCCGTGCACTGCTGCCCGGCCAGCCAGTTCGCGAACCCCTTGCGCTTACCAGCGGGACGATCGCTGAGATCCCTCGTCTCTTCGTGTCCGCACGCGAACTTGATCTCGAACTCCGTCTGCACAGCCATCGTGGCCTCCTCTGGTCTCGTTGATGTTGCCAACATCGATCCATCGGACATCTACAGAGCCAGCGTGTGTCGATTTGCTGTGGTCACCACCTGGGGGGCTGCCGCCGCCCCCCCCCCCCCCCCCCCCCCGGC
>NZ_JALXVH010000004.1 GCF_025149945.1 Kocuria sp. p3-SID1428
GTCCCGACCGAGCGCATGTCCACGTCCTTGGTCTCCGGGGAGAGCCACAGGGCGATGAACGTGATGGCCGCGGCCAGCGAGAGGTACAGGCCCACCGCCGAGACGCCGAAGCGCGAGGTCAGCCACACCGCCACGAACGGCGTCAGAGCCGCACCCAGGATCGAGGCCACGTTGTAGGCGATGCCCGAGCCCGTGTAGCGCACGTTCGTGGGGAACAGCTCCGGCAGCACGGCGGACATGGACCCGAAGGTCAGGCCCATCAGCGCCATGCCCAGCGCCAGGAAGCACAGCAGGCGCACCATGTTGATCTCGGTGCCGGCGCCGAGGTTCTCCGGGGCGATGAACCAGCCGAAGATCAGCCCGAAGCCCACGATGACGGCCGAGATCACCAGCAGGGAGGACCGGCGCCCGAAGCGATCCGCCAGCCAGCCCGAGACCGGGACCATGGCGGCGAAGAGCAGCACCGCGATCAGCTGGATCACCAGGAACGTGCGGTAGGGGATGCCGAGCATGCCGGCCTCGGGGGAGCCGATGCCGTAGGAGAGGATCCAGGCGGTCATCAGGTAGAAGAGCACGTAGGTGGCCAGCATGATGAAGGTGCCCTGGATCATCTGGACCCACGACGTGCGGAAGGCCTCGCCCAGCGGGGACTTCACCTCCTGCTTGGCCTCCAGCGCCTGCTGGAAGACCGGGGTCTCGGCAATCGCGAAGCGCACGTACAGGCCGATGGCCACCATGACGATCGAGGCCAGGAACGGGATGCGCCAGCCCCAGGCCAGGAACCCGTGCTCGAGCCCGTCGACGGCGCCCGAGGTGAAGCCCATGGCCATGGTTAGCAGCAGCATGAAGCCGTTGGCCAGGATGAACCCGAACGGCGCACCGAGCTGGGGCCACATGGCGGCGCGTCCGCGCTTGCCCTCCTCGGCGTACTCCGTGGCCAGCAGCGCCGCCCCGGACCACTCGCCGCCCAGGCCCAGGCCCTGGCTGAAGCGCAGGATCGTCAGCAGCAGCGGCGCCCAGATGCCGATCGCGTAGTAGGTGGGCAGCAGTCCGATCAGGAACGTGGCGATGCCCATGGTCAGCAGCGCGCCGATCAGCGTGGCCTTGCGTCCCACGCGATCGCCGAAGTGCCCGAAGAGCACCGAGCCGATCGGGCGGGCCACGAACGCGGCGCCGAAGGTCGCCATCGAGGCCAGCAGCTTGGCGGTCTCGTTCTCGCCCGTGAAGAACAGGACGGGGAACACCGCGACGGCGGCCGTGGCGTAGATGTAGAAGTCGTAGAACTCGATGGTCGTGCCGATCAGCGAGGCCAGGACGACCTTGCTGCGGCTGACCGGGGGCGTGCTGTCGACGGCCGCGGCGGGCTCGGCGGAGGAGGACATGGCGGTGCTTTCCACGAGGTGATGGGAACGCCCGACAGGCTACTGAGGCGTGATCGTATCGTGATATTCCGTCTCACTATGTGGTCATGGTCTGACCGCCGTCTGCTGCCCGCGCGCTGCGGGTCCTTCAGATCGGCTGCGACCACGGTGCGCACGGCCCATCCGGCGTCCGCCAGCAGGTGGAGCCGGTGCTGCTCATCGCCGTAGGTCCTCCGGTCCTCGTAATGGACGCGGCCGTTGTACTCGAGCGCCGTGCGCTGCTCGCGCCAGGCCAGGTCCAGCACGAACCGCGACCCGTCCCGCACGATGACCGGCAGGTTCATGGATGGCTCAGCGAATCCAGTGCGCACGACGAGCAGCCTCAGCAGAGTCTCCATAGGGGACGAGGTGTTCGCCGAGCTGAGCTCGACCGCCCGACGGAATCGAGCGATGCGGCGCGTGCCTGGAGGGAGGTCGTCGACCTCGCGCAGCAGCGAGTCCGCACTCAGCTGGGGGAGGACACCATGGCACCCCAGGGTCCGAGCACCGAACGCAGCCCGAGGCTCTTGTGGAGGAGCATCGCCCCACTGTGCTCGTTCTGCCGTTGCTCCACGTAGGACAGCTGCGGCAGGGGTTCCAGCGCTCGGAAACGGGACTCCTTGCCCAGCAATCCATGCGTCTAGGGCGCGGGTGAGCAGCTCAGTGGCAGCCCCCACAGCTGCGCAGCACTCAGGTGGGAGACGAGAAGAATGTCCGCGCAGTGCAGCTGCAGCAGCGCGGCTCGCTCCCAGACCCTCAGGATGGGCTGCGGTTCACCTTCGCCCACGGAGACGAGCTGGTCCTCGGCCGTCGTCGTCCGCGAACGCGCGGCGGGTGGCAGCCTGGCCCAGAGGCTGCGGGTGACTCATTCGAAGCTCGGGTCGCCGGCGAGGCTGCGGGGGCTGCGGCTCCAGGCGGCGGCGGTGCGCAGCTCGGGGCGAGAGAAGCGAGCGCGGGCGCGATGATCATGCATGCGCGGCAGGCTAGGGGCGGAATCGGGGCCAGGGGCCGGATCGGCGCAGGAAAGCGTCGATCCGGCCCCTTCACGAGGCGGCCCAGGCGGGCCGGCGGCTCAGCGGATGGTGGCCAGCACGGTGCCTGCGGAGACGGTGTCGCCGGGGGAGACCTTGAGCCCAGAGACGGTGCCGTCCTTGTGCGCCTTGAGGGGCTGCTCCATCTTCATGGCCTCGATGACCACCACGGTGTCGCCCTCGGAGACCGTGTCGCCGTTCTTCACGGCGAGCTTGACCACGGTGCCCTGCATGGGCGAGGTGAGGTCGTCGCCGGAGGCCTTGGCAGCACCGCGGCCGCGTTCGCGGCGGCTCTTGGCGGCAGGGGCTGCGGCCGACTTGCCCGAGCCCAGCACGGTGGCCGGCAGGACGACCTCCAGGCGCTTGCCGGAGACCTCCACGACGACGGTCTGGCGCTCCTCGGCCTCGGTGCTGGAGCCGGGGGCTCCGGCGAAGGGCTCGAGCTCGTTGACGAACTCCGTCTCGATCCAGCGCGTGTGCACGGTGAACGGCTGATCGTCGGCCGGGGCGAAGGCCGGGTCCTCGACGATGACGCGGTCGAAGGGCACGACGGTGGCCATGCCCTCGATCTCGAGCTCTGCGAGTGCACGACGGGAGCGGGCGAGGGCCTGATTGCGATCGGCGCCGGTGACGATGAGCTTGGCGATCATGGAGTCGAAGCTGCCGGAGACGGTCTCGCCCTCGACCACGCCGGTGTCCACGCGCACGCCGGGGCCGGCGGGGAAGCGCAGCGTGGACAGGGTGCCCGGGGCGGGCATGAAGCCGCGGCCAGGGTCCTCGCCGTTGAGGCGGAACTCGATCGAGTGGCCGCGGACCTCGGGGTCGTCGTAGTCCAGGGCCTCGCCGCGGGCGATGCGGAACTGCTCGCGGACCAGGTCGATGCCGGTGACCTCCTCGGAGACCGGGTGCTCGACCTGCAGGCGGGTGTTGACCTCCAGGAAGGAGATCACGCCGTCCTGGCCGACCAGGAACTCGCAGGTGCCCGCGCCCTGGTAGCCGGCCTCGCGCAGGATGGCCTTGGACGAGGAGTACAGCCGCTCGTTCTGCTCATCCGTCAGGAACGGTGCGGGCGCCTCCTCGACGAGCTTCTGGTTGCGCCGCTGCAGGGAGCAGTCGCGCGTGGAGACCACGACCACGTTGCCGTGGGCATCGGCCAGGCACTGCGTCTCGACGTGGCGCGGGGCGTCCAGGAAGCGCTCGACGAAGCACTCGCCGCGACCGAACGCGGCGACGGCCTCGCGCACCGCGGACTCGTAGAGCTCCGGGATCTCCTCGCGGGTGCGGGCGACCTTGATGCCGCGGCCGCCGCCGCCGAAGGCCGCCTTGATCGCCACGGGCAGCCCGTGCTCGTCGGCGAAGGCCACGACCTCCTCGGCGCTGTCGACCGGGTCGGTCGTGCCGGGCACGCGCGGGGCATCGACGGCCTCGGCGATGCGGCGGGCGGCGACCTTGTCGCCCAGGGACGAGATCGCGTGCGGGGGCGGACCGATCCAGGTCAGCCCGGCATTGATCACGGCCGCGGCGAAGTCCGCGTTCTCGGAGAGGAAGCCGTAGCCGGGGTGGACGGCATCGGCCCCGGAGCGCGCGGCGGCGTCGAGGATCTTGTCGATCACCAGGTAGGAGTCCGCGGCGGTGGTGCCGCCCAGGCCATAGGCCTCATCGGCCATGCGCACGTGCAGGGCGTCGCGATCGGAATCGGCGTACACGGCGACCGAGGTCAGCCCCTCGTCCTTGGCCGCGCGGATCACGCGCACGGCGATCTCGCCGCGATTGGCGATCAGGACCTTGCTGACGGGTCTGCGCGCTGCGGAGGTGTCGGCGGCTGCCTGCGGTGCGGTCACTGTGATGGCTCTCCTCAAAAGGCGCGTCTGTCGCGCAGGTCGGCGGGGCCCTGACGGGATCAGATCAGGCGCTCATTCGATCACATCCGCGGCCGGATCGAGATGTAGGGGATCCACAAACCTGCCGGTGCGGTCCCTGGTCGCTTCAGCGTGTGCGCCCCGCGCACATGAAATCTGCTTCGAGTGTAGTCAGCGCCCGCTGACCTCGGCCTGCGACGGAGGCCCTGCCGCCCATCGTCCGCAGAACAAGGGACGACGCCGCGGCGCCTCATCCGCGGCCGTGGCGGCCCCACCACAGCGCGGCCTGCACGCGAGAGGCCGCACCCAGCTTGGCGAGCACGTGGGAGACGTGGGTCTTGACGGTGGACTCCGCCACGACGAGCCGCGCGGCGATCTGCTGATTGCTCAGCCCCTGGGCCAACAGGCGCAGGACCTCGCGCTCGCGCGCGGTCAGGGGTTCGGACGGCCCCAGCGTCCCCGAGGTGCCCGGCGACTCCGACACCCCTGACGACGGGGCCGCGGTCGGATCTTCGAACACCGCCTGCGCCGCGACCGCCGCGGACGGGACCTCCGGGTGCTGCAGTTCCTGCGCCCGCGCTGACTCGCCCGGCTTGGCGATGGCCCGATCGATCACGGTGCGCATGACCTCCGGCGACAGCGCGGCATCGCCGGCGGCGACGCGCTGCACCGCTGCGATGATCTCGGACGGCTCCGCCGTCTTGACCAGGAAGCCGGCGGCACCTGCGCGCAGCGCGGCCAGCACGTAGTCGTCCAGGGCGAACGACGTCAGCATGATGACCTCGGCGCCCGTGCCGCGCAGCGCCTCGATCGCCGTGAGCCCGCTGGCCCCGGGCATCCGGACGTCGAGCAGCACGACATCCGGACGCGTGCGCTGGGCGATCTCGACAGCATCATGGGCCGTGGACGCCTCGCCCACCACCCGCAGGGGAGGCTGCGCCGTCTCCAGGATCATGCGCACGCCGGCACGGATGGCGGCATGGTCATCGGCCAGGACGACGGTGGTCACGAGGCGTGCTCCTCTGCAACGGGACGGCGAGGCTCCCCCGGCGATGGCGATGATGACGTGAGCGTCTGCGCGTCCCAGTTCGCGCGCACCCGCCAGGTCCGCTCATCGATCGGGCCGGCCTCCAGCTCTCCGCCGGTCTCCCGAGCGCGTCGGTGCATCGACGGCAGGCCGACCCCGGAGCCGTCGTCGGCCGTGGCATGGTCGGCCAGGGGTGAGCGGATCTCGAGCACGACGCGGCCGTCGTCGCTTGTCAGCCGCAGCTGCGCAGGCCCGGCTCCCGCGTGCTTGAGCACGTTCGTGACCGCCTCCTGGCCGATACGCAGCGCCTGTGCGCTGAGCCCGGCGTCCTCCAGCCGGGCCAGAGCCTCGGGCAGGACCTCGATCGAGGACTCCGGGCGCAGGGCGCGCAGCCGCGCGCTCAGCGCCTTCCAGGTGGCTCCCTCGACATGGCCGGGGCCGTCGGTGCGCAGGATGTCGATGAGCCGCCGCATGTCCGCCATGGCCTCCAGCGCGCTGGTGCGCACGGCCTCGAGGGACCGGCTCAGCGCCTCGGGATCCTGACGCAGGGCCGCACTCGAGCGCAGCGCGCCGGTCTGCAGCGCCACGGCCGAGAGATGACCCGTGACGCCGTCGTGCAGGTCCTGGGCCAGGTGCGTGCGCTGCTCCTGCAGGCGCAGCGCGGCGCGTGTCTGCTCGAGCTCGAGCTGCCGGGCGGCCGACTCGCGCTCCGCCGCCGCCGCTCGCTCGGCCTGGACCCGGGCCTGCTGGTGGCTGCGGACTTCCCCGGCCCACAGCAGGGGCAGGATCAGCACGATCGCGACATTGATGAGCAGCTGGGTCCATGCGGCATGCAGGCCGGGGAAGGACAGCGCCCCCAGAAGAAGGCTCGCCGTCAGCCCCAGGCACAGGATGCTGGTGAGCCGGCGCAGGCGCGGGGATCCGTGGCGCACCGCTGTGAAGATCGCCTCGAAGACCAGCAGGGTGGAGACCGGTCCGGCGTCGAGTGCGACGGAAGCAGCTGCCGCAGGTGCGGTGACTGCCAGGACGATCGCGGGGGCGGTGGTGCGCACGATCAGCGCCGAGCAGGCCAGCAGCTGGAGCGCGAGAGCGGTCCAGGCCGGCACGGAGACTCCCAAGATCTGCGTGGCGGGCTCGAACGGCAACAGCTGTGCCAGCACGGCGAGCACAGCGCAGACCCCGGCCACCCCGAGATCCCGCGGGCGCACGACGGACCCGGCGGCCCGGGGTGCGCTGCGCGCAGCGGCCCGGCGCGCGGCAGTCAGGCTGTTCAGGGGCTTGGTCCCGCCTGCGGCCCGCAGCTCGTGGGAGGTCATGGCGCTCACGCTAGAGGAAGCATCCGTCGTCACAAGGTGCTGGGCGCCGATCTCCCCCGAAGGTCCAGATGCCGCCGACCGAAGATGCCCCCGAAGGCCGATGCCCGCGATGCCGGTGCAGCGGGAGGCTCAGGGGCATGGATGCGATGCGAGAGATCACGACGATCAGCGCCGGCGATCAGCTGATGTTCACCGGGCTGGCTCTGCTGGATGCCACCAGCGCGGGGACGCTGGCGCTGCCGGTCGTGCTGCTGATGATGAGCGGGAGGGCGCGCGGGGTCGGCGCCCGGGGGATCGCTGCGCGGGTGCTCGTGTATCTGGGGGTGATCGCCGTCTTCTACTGGGTGCTGGGGCTCGTGCTGCTGGCCGGTCTGCAGGCGGCATTGGAACCGGTCGGGCAGCTGCTCGAGCAGCGCGCCGGGGCCGTGGTGCTCGTGATCGCCGGAGCGATGCTCGCGCTGCTGAGCTGGTGGCTGGATCCCGAGCAGATCCGCAAGCGCGGCGGCGACCCCCAGGCCTCGATGCGCCGATGGATCGAGAGGGCCGACCGGGTGGCCGGCAGCTGGCGAGGAGTGGGCTTGCTGGCGCTGGGGGCCGGAGCCGCGGAGGCGGCCACGATGATCCCGTACCTGGCCGCGATCTCCGGGATCGGGCGCTACAACCTGGGTCTCGCGGCCTCGGGTCTGGTGCTCGGGCTGTACTGCCTGGTGATGGTCCTGCCGGCACTGCTGCTCTGCCTGGCCAGGATGGCCCTGGGGGAGAGGGCCAGCCGGCCGCTGTCGTCGGTGCGGGAGCTGGCCGTGCGCACCGCTCCCGACGCCGTGGCATGGGGCCTGGGGATCGTGGGAGTGATCCTGCTGCTGCGCGGGCTGGGTCAGCTGGGGTAAGCCGGGGCAGGGATCATGCCTGCCACAGCGAGGCCAGGGCCACGTGGGTCACGGTGCCGACCAGCAGGGACAGGACCATGTTCCCGCGCCACAGGTGCAGCCCGATCGTCACGGCCAGTGCGACCGCCGCCGGGATCGAGACGCTCGGGGCCACCAGGTCCAGGTCCTGGAGGGTGTAGATGACCAGGATGATCATCACGCCCACGCCCAGGCGATCGCCGATGTAGGGCAGCAGCCGGGATTCCCGCAGCGGGGCCAGCACGGCGAAGGGCAGGGCCCGCAGCGCCCACGTGATGCCCGCGGCCACTCCGACGGCGGCCAGGATGTAGCTCAGCTCAGGCATGCCGCGGCTCCTGTCCGCTCGTCGGGCCGTCGTCGTCGCTGATGATCTCGACCTGACCGGTCGTGGGCAGGTCGCGGCCGCGGGCCCGGCGGATCGCGAAGCCGATCAGCAGCACCGCCACATAGGCGCCCATGGCCGGGGCCAGCATGCTCGCACCGAACACAGCGGCGCAGACCAGCCCGATGCCGGTCGCGATCACCGGCAGGGGCAGGGACCGGCGCGCCTTGTACGCATCGATGGCCAGCACGACGAACAGCGCCGTCATGGCGAAGTCGAGTCCCTTGACCCACGGCGGGATCAGCGAGCCCAGCAGCGCGCCGACGGTCGAGCTCGACACCCAGAACAGCTGGAAAGTCGCCTCCAGGGTGAGCACGCGCGTGCCCGACCACCGCTGGGCCTCGCGCCCCGACGTCAGCGCGAACGCCTCGTCGGTCAGGGCGAAGGTGCCGTACATCTTCCCGGGGACGCTGCGGATCCGACGCAGGGGGAAGGTCAGCGCGTAGAACGCGTGCCGGAAGTTGACGATCAGCGCGGTCAGCCCGATCTGGGCCAGCGGTGCGCCGGCAGCCAGCATCCCGGCCAGCAGGAACTCGATCGAGCCCGCGAACACGATTCCAGACAGCAGCGGAGCCACCCACCAGGGCAGCCCGTACTGGACGACCAGCACGCCGAAGGCCAGCCCCACGGGGATCACCGCAGCACCCGCGGGCAGCCCGGTCAGCCAGCCCAGGCGCAGCTGCTCACGGGTGTCTTGGGGCTGCACCGCAGCAGGTTCGGGCGGCTGCTGCCAGGCGCCGCTGGAAGAGGTCATCAGGGAAGTCTAGCCACGGCCGGACCACGACGACCGCGGCTCAGTCCTCGCGGCCCCACAGCCGCTGCACCGAGATCCCCGCGCGACCGGAGAGCTGGCGCAGGGCATTGATCGACAGTCCGATCACGGCGTGCAGATCGCCGTCCACACGCTCGATGAAGGCCGCGCCGTAACCGTCCAAGGTGAAGGATCCGGCCACCCACAGGGGCTCCTCGGTGGCCACGTAGGCGGCGATCTCGTCGTCGGTCATCTCGGCGAAGGTCACATCAGCCCCGGCCATCACACCTTCGCTCAGCCCGGTGCCGCCGTCGTCGGGGCTGCGGGTGTCGATCATCCAGTGCCCGGTGTGCAGATGCCCGGTGCGCCCGCGCATCTGCCCGATGCGCTCGAGGGCGAGTTCGGCGGTGTGCGGCTTGCCCAGGGCCCGGCCGTCGAGCTCGAAGACCGAATCGCAGCCGATCACCAGCCGCCCCGCCGCCTGGGGCAGCGCGGCGACGGCCTCGCACTTGGCCCGTGCCAATTCCAAAGCGATCTCCGACGGCTGGGTGAGCCCGGCCCGAGCTACGACCTCGTCCTCGTCGACCTCGGAGCCGAGCTGGTCGAAGGCGATGCCGGAATCGTGCAGCAGCTTGGCGCGCGAGGGGGAGGTGGAGGCCAGCAGCAGGATCGGATCGGTCATGGCTCCACTGTAGGAGCCCGGCGCGCACCTGCCTGCGCATCGACCGGCCGATTCCGCACCGGTCCTCCATCGACCGGCCGATCTCTCACCGTCTCAGTGCTGAATCGGTGCAGGACAGGCCGCTCGATGAATGAAGGGTGGGGAATCGGCCGGTCGCGAAGTCGTGACGTGCTGCAGGGGCGCTTTCCTAGGCTGGAGGGACACGACACGGCGCCGACACAGATGCTGGGCGCCTGCGCGACAGGAGGTCAGTCATGCACGGTGAGTACAAGGTCCGCGGCGGGAAGCTGGTCGTCGTCGATCTGGAGGTCGACGGGGAGGGAGACGATGCCGTCTTCCGTGACGCCGTCGTCTCCGGCGACTTCTTCCTGGAGCCCGACGACGCCCTCGAGGAACTGACGGGTGCACTGAACGGCCTGCCGGTGTCATCGACGGTCGCGCAGATCGCCGCAGCGATCCAGGCCGCGCTGGATCGGCGCGACGGCGGCGCGGAGCTGATCGGCTTCACGACCGAGGCCGTGGGCATTGCCGCCCGGCGCGCGGTGGGAGCTGCGGTGTCCTGGGACGATCTCGATATCGAGGTCATCGACATGAGGACCCTGCCGCCGGCCGAGCACGTGGCGCTGGATCAGGTCCTCGCCGAGGAGGTCGCCGCCGGGCGGCGCGGTCCCGTGCTGCGCTTCTGGGACTGGGACGACGCCCTGGTGGTCATCGGCTCGTATCAGTCGGTGCGCAATGAGATCGACTCCGAGGCCGCTCGCGAGCTGGAGGTGGGCGTCACTCGGCGCATCACCGGCGGCGGCGCCATGTTCATGGAGCCCGGCAACTGCGTGACGTACTCGCTGATCGTGCCCGCCAGCCTGGTCGAAGGCCTGTCCAACGAACGCGCCTACGCCTTCCTGGACGAGTGGGTGCTCGGGGCGCTGCAGGAGATCGGCGTGGACGCGCACTACGTCCCGCTCAACGACATCGCGACCCCGCAGGGCAAGATCGGCGGCGCCGCCCAGCGCCGCTTCGCCGACGGAACCCTGCTGCACCACGTGACCATGAGCTATGACATCGACGCCGACAAGATGCTGCAGGTCCTGCGCATCGGCCGCGAGAAGCTCTCCGACAAGGGCATCAAGTCCGCCAAGAAGCGCGTGGACCCCATGCGCTCGCAGACCGGCATGGCGCGGGCGGACATCATCGAGTCCTTCCGCTCCTACTTCCTGTCCCACTACCGCTCGCACGAGGGCGACTACACCGCCCAGGAGCTCGCCCGGGCCACGCAGCTCGTGGACGAGAAGTTCGGCACCGACGAGTGGACTCACCGGGTCCCGTGATCCGGTGAGCGGGATCAGTTCTCGCGGGCCTGGGCGGTCCTGCGGTCGTTCGCCTTCCGGATGGCCTCGACGAGCTCGTCCTTGGTCATCTCCGAGCGCCCCTCGACCTCCAGGCGCTGAGCGATCTCGTAGAGATGCTCCTTGGTCGCGTTGGCGTCCACGCCGCCGCCGGACTCGCCTCCGGTGCGCCCGCCGTTCTCGGAGCGCTCGTCCGACGGCCCGTTCTCATCCTTGGGCTCCCAGTGATCGCCCACCTTCTCATGGGTCTGCTTCACCGCCGCCCACGCGGTCTGATGCGCCCGGGCCCCGGAGCCGTACTCCTCCCGCGCGTTCTCCAGCGCTGCGGCGTAGGTGTCCTGCGCCTTCTGATCCGAGCGCTCGAGCGTGGAGGGGATCTCCTCGCGCTCGGCGGGCTTGTCGGCATTGCTGGTCGGGCTCATGGCCTGCCTCCTTCGTGGTCGTCCATCAGCAAGCATAGGAACCCGGCACGACAGCACGACGCCTCCGCGAGGGCCCGGGAAAGGCCGATGCGCGGAGGCGTCGTGCCGGCCTGATGAGGCCGAGGGGCGGCGCTCAGTAGTCGAGCACCACGCGACCCTCGATCTTGCCGTGGATCATCTCGTCGAGGATCGCATTGATGTCCTCGAGCGGCCGCTTGCTGAACGTCGGGTGGATCAGCCCCCGGGAGTAGAACTCGAGGGCCTCCTCCATGTCCCTGCGGGTGCCGACGATCGAGCCGCGGATGGTCAGCCCCTTGAGCACGATGTCGAAGATCGGGGCCGGGAAGTCGCCCGGAGGCAGCCCGTTGAACACGATCGTTCCGCCTCGGCGGGCCATGCCGATGGCCTGGCCGAAGGCATCCGGGTGCACGGCCGTGACCAGGACTCCGTGAGCTCCGCCGATGGCCTCCTGGACAGCCTCGGCGGGATCCGGCCCCATGGCGTTGATCGTGATCTCGGCGCCGTGGCGCTCGGCGAGGGCCAGCTTGTCATCGGCGACGTCGACAGCGATCACGCGCATGCCCATGGCCACGGCGTACTGCACGGCGATGTGGCCGAGACCTCCCACGCCGGAGATCACGACCCACTGCCCGGGGCGGACCTCCGTCTGCTTGAGGCCCTTGTAGACGGTGACCCCGGCGCACAATACCGGGGCGACCTCGTGCGGGTCGGCGCCGTCGGGGATCAGTGGGCAGTATCGGGCGTCCACGAGCATGTACTGCCCGAAGGAGCCGTTCATGCTGTAGCCGCCGTTGACCTGGTTCTCGCACAGCGTCTCCCAGCCCTCCTGGCAGTGCTCGCATTCCCCGCACGCGCTCCACAGCCAGGCATTGCCCACGAGGTCGCCGACGGACACGCGGGTGACGCCCTCGCCGACGGCGACGACCTCGCCCACGCCCTCGTGGCCCGGGACGAAGGGCGGCTCGGGCTTGACGGGCCAGTCGCCGTGCGCGGCGTGCAGGTCCGTGTGGCAGACGCCGGAGGCGATCAGCCGTACGAGGGCCTGGTCGCGCCCCGGCTCGGGCAGGGGCAGGTCCTCGATCTCGAGGTCCTCGCCGAAGGCGGTCACGACCGCAGCGGACATCTTCTCGGTGGTGGAATCCGTCATGATCCTTCAGATCCTCTCGGTGCTGGCCCCAGGCCGCTCGTCGGTCTCGGAGCCCTCTCATGTGCGACGACGGCGCCGCCGCGCCTTTCGCAGGTCTCGATGCCCGCGGTCGTCTTCTCGGTCTCGGTCTTGGTGTCGGTGACGGGGGAGGGCGACCGTCGGGTCGACGCTTCCGTGCACCGGATCGGTTCATCAGGTGCACGGAAGCGTCGATCCGACGCCGCCCTGGGGCTGCGCAGCCCTCAGACCGCGCAGAGGTCGCTTCGCGTGAGGAAGCGCCGACCCAGCGGCGCCTCGAGCGAGAACCCGGAGCCGCGCCCGGGCACCGCATCGATCAGCAGCCGGGTGTGCTTCCACGCCCCGAACTGCTCGCGCGAGATCCACAGCTCCAGCTCGCCGAGCTCCTCCCCGGAGGCGTCGTCGAGCGTTGCGGTGCCCAGCAGGACGTCCGCGTCTCCCGTGCGGAACTCGCCGACCGGGAAGCACATGGGCGCGGAGCCGTCGCAGCACCCGCCGGACTGGTGGAGCATCAGCGGGCCGTGGACCGCCCACAGCTCGCGCAGCAGATCGACAGCAGCCTGCGTGTAGCCCACCCGCGCGACGTCGTCCTCCGGCCCCGGCCGCGCTTCCAGAGCGGCCGGGGGAGCCTCCGACTGGTCCGCAGCACCCATCAGAAGAAGCCCTGCGCCTTCTCGGAGTAGGAGACCAGCATGTTTTTGGTCTGCTGGTAGTGATCGAGCATCATCAGGTGGTTCTCGCGCCCGATGCCCGACGACTTGTACCCGCCGAAGGCCGAGTGCGCCGGGTAGTTGTGGTACTGGTTCACCCACACGCGACCGGCCTGGATGGCCCGGCCTGCGCGGTAGCAGGTGTTGGCGCTGCGCGCCCAGACACCGGCGCCCAGCCCGTAGAGGGTGTCGTTGGCGATGCGGATGGCGTCGTCGTAGTCCTGGAACGACGTCAGCGACAGCACCGGCCCGAAGATCTCCTCCTGGAAGATCCGCATGTCGTTGGCGCCGGCGAAGATCGTGGGCTTCACGTAGTAGCCGCCGGCCAGGTCGCCGGGCAGCTCCAGGCGCTCGCCTCCGGTGAGCACCTCAGCGCCCTCCTTCTTGCCGATGTCCAGGTAGGAGACGACCTTCTCGAGCTGATCGGTCGAGGCCTGCGCTCCCACCATGGTGTCGGTGTCCAGCGGATCGCCCTGCACCATCTTCTCGACGCGCTCCACGCCGGCGGCCACGAACTCGTCGTAGATGGACTTCTGCACGAGCGCGCGCGACGGGCAGGTGCAGACCTCGCCCTGGTTGAGCCCGAAGAACGCGAAGCCCTCCAGCGCCTTGTCGTAGAAGCCGTCCTTCTCCTGGGCGATGTCCTCGAAGAAGATGTTCGGCGACTTGCCGCCCAGCTCCAGAGTCACCGGGATGATGTTCTCGGAGGCGTACTGCATGATCAGCCGGCCGGTGGTGGTCTCGCCGGTGAACGCGATCTTGCGGATGCGCGGGTTCGACGCCAGCGGCTTACCGCACTCCACGCCGAAGCCGTTGACGATGTTGATGACGCCGTCCGGCACGAGGTCCTGGATCAGCTCCATCACGACCAGCAGCGAGACCGGGGTCTGCTCGGCGGGCTTGAGGACCACGCAGTTGCCGGCGGCCAGGGCCGGAGCCAGCTTCCACACGCCCATGAGGATGGGGAAGTTCCAGGGGATGATCTGGCCCACGACGCCCAGCGGCTCGTGGAAGTGGTAGGCGACCGTGTCCTCGTCGAGCTGGGACAGCGAGCCCTCCTGCGCGCGGATCGCGCCGGCGAAGTAGCGGAAGTGGTCGATGGCCAGCGGGATGTCGGCGTTGAGGCACTCGCGCACCGGCTTGCCGTTGTCCCAGGTCTCCGCCACGGCGATCTTCTCGAGGTTCTCCTCCATGCGATCCGCGATGCGGTTGAGCATCAGAGCGCGCTGGGTCGGAGTGGAGGCGTTCCAGGACGGGGCGGCGGCCCAGGCCGCGTCGAGCGCGGCATCGATGTCCTCAGCGGTGCCACGGCCGACCTCCGTGAAGGCCTTGCCGGTCACCGGCGTGATGTCCTCGAAGTACTGGCCCTTGACCGGCGGAGTCCACTTCCCGCCGATGAAGTGCTCGTAGCGGGACTTGAACTCGACCTTGGCGTCGGGCTGTCCGGGGTGGGCGTAGACCGTCATGGGAGGCTCCTTCGACTCTCGCGGTGGGCTGCGCGACGACGAGGCATCGCCGATGTGATCTGCAGCACATGCGATCACTATAGGAGCACCCTCCGACGTCGCACAGGCCTCGTCCTCAGATGACGTGTCGAGGACCGGGAGCGCGCCCGCCGCGGCACACGACGACGGCGGGCACCTCCTGCTCGAGGAGATGCCCGCCGTCGTCGTCCCTGCCGAGGCGCTCCGGGGCCCGGTGCGTCCCGGAGGGGGTGTCAGGCCTGTGCGGAGCGGGCCGAGCCGTGCGCGGCCGCGCTGTCCGGGCCGCTCGCACGCTGTGCCGAGGCATCCTCGCCCGGGACGCGGACCTCGGCGTCGCCGGTGTGCTCCGAGGCCTCGCGGACCTGCTCGGAGGAGGCCGACTCCTCGGTGAACGGATCGCCGCCGCTGCGCGGGGCGTCGTAGAGCTCGCGGTCCAGGATGCCCTCGCGCTTGGCCACGATCGCGGCCACGACGGTCTGCCCGGCCACGTTGGTGGCGGTGCGGCCCATGTCGATGATCGGCTCGATCGCCAGCAGCAGGCCCACGCCGGCCAGGGGCAGGCCGAGGGTCGACAGTGTCAGCGTCAGCATGACGGTCGCGCCGGTGGTCCCGGCGGTTGCGGCCGAGCCCAGCACGGAGACCAGGGCGATCAGCACGAAGTGGATCGGCTCCAGGGGGACGTCGTAGAACTGCGCCACGAAGATCGCCGCCAGTGCGGGGTAGACGGCAGCGCAGCCGTCCATCTTGGTCGTGGCGCCCAGCGGGATCGCGAACGAGGCGTAGCTGGAGGGCACGCCCAGGTTGCGCTCGCTGACGCGCTGGGTCAGCGGCATGGTGCCCAGCGACGAGCGCGAGACGAAGCCCATCTGGATGGCGGGCCAGGCGCCGGAGAGCCACTGGCGGATGCTCAGCCCGTTGAGGCGCATGAGCAGGGGGTAGACGCCGAAGACCACGATGACCAAGCCCACATAGAGGGTCACGACGAACACGGCCAGCGAGCCCATGGAGGTCCAGCCGTACTCGAACACGGCGCGGCCGATCAGGCCCAAGGTGCCGATCGGGGCCAGGCGGATGATCCACCACAGCACCTTCTGCACGATCGCCAGCAGCGAGCGGATGACATCCAGGAAGGGCTTGGCCGGCTCGCCGACCTTCAGCGCGGCGATGCCCACGACCATGGAGATCACGAGGATCTGCAGGATGTTGAAGCTCGCGGCGGCGTCGATCGCCCCGGAGTCGCTCAGCTCGGCGTCCACGCCCAGGCCCAGGAAGTTCACGGGCACGATCGACTGCAGGAAGGCCAGCCAGGAGCCCTGCGTGCCCGAGTAGGGCTCGGTGGGCGTGTCGATCGACTGATTCGACCCGGGCTGGACGATGACGCCCAGGACCATGCCGATCACCACGGCGATCAGGGCGGTGATGCAGAACCACAGCAGCGTCTTCCAGGCCAGGCGGGCGGCGTTGGTGACCTGGTCGAGGTTGGCGATCGAGGCGATCACGGCGGTGACGACCAGCGGCACCACGGCCGCCTTGAGGATCGTGACGTAGGTGCTGCCGATGATGTCCAGGACGCTCATCAGCGCGTTGGGGGAGGTCTCGGGATCGCCGCCGATCGCGCGGGCGATCAGACCCAGGATCAGACCCAGGACGAGGGCCGCGATGACCTGGAAGGAGAAGTTGGACAGGAGGGCGGGGAGGCGACGACGGGGCCCGTCGTGCTCCGGTGTGCTGGTGGAGCGGGTCTCTGCCGCTGCGGAAGAGGTGGACATGCCAAGAAGGCTAGGCCCGCGAATGCAACCCGCGCGAGGGAATATGACAGGTTTTTACGCAGATTCGCGGTGAGGTTCCCCACCAGCTCTCAGGGGAACATCAGCTCCATGCATGGCGTTGGGATCGCCCCTCATGCCGCGCCTACGTGCGACAGCGCGCCTCAGCCTCCGGAAGGCGCATGGAGGCACGCAGGGGCGGGAGGTTGGTCCAGGATCTAGAGGCTCAGGGCGTAGTCCAGGGTGTCCAGGCCCACGGAGCCGATGCTCAGGGCTCGGCAGTGGAAGCGTGGCAGATCGAAGTCCGCGCCCTCCGCGGCCGCCGCGCGGTCCCGGGCACGCTCCCAGGCCTCCATTCCCAGCGAGTACGACGGCGCCTGGCCCGGCCAGCCCATGTAGCGCATCCATTCGAATCGCAGGCTGTCCTCGTCCATCACGATATTGCGGCGCAGGAATGACCAGCCGTCCTCGGGCGTCCACGTCCGCCCGGGCTCGGCGCCGCCCAGGAGGTCGTCGAGCTCGGCGGGGACCTGGAACCCGCAGTGGAAGCCGATGTCGAAGACCACGCGCGCCGCGCGCATCCGCTGCGCGTTGAGCATGCCCATGCGGTCTCCGTCGTCGTCGAAGAACCTGAGCTGGGCCATCAGCCGCTCGGCGTACAGCGCCCAGCCCTCGCCGTGCCCTGCGACCCACAGCCCGAGCCGTCGCCACAGGTTGAGGTGCTCGCCGTGGACGACCACGTGGGAGAACTGCAGGTGATGCCCGGGCACGCCCTCGTGGTAGACGGTCGTGCGCTCGCCCCAGGTGCGGAAGACCTCCTTGCCCTCGGGAACGGACCACCACATGCGCCCGGGTCGGCGGAAGTCGGCCGAGGGCGGCGTGTAGTAGATCCCGCCGTCTGAGGTGGGCGCGATCCGGCACTCGAGCCGGCGCATCTGCTCGGTGATCTCGAAGTGGCTGCCGGCCAGGGCGTCCATGGCGTGCTCGGTGACACCCTCCATCCACGACAGCAGCTGGTGCCGGCCGTGCAGCTGCCGGTGGGGGTCGGCGTCCAGCGCGTCCATGGCCGCCCGGACCAGGCCGTCGCCGGAGTGCTCGGGCAGGATCCGACGGGCGATCCTGCGCATCTCGTCGTCGATCCGCCGCAGCAGGTCGATGCCCCAGGCGTAGGTCTGGGCGGGATCCGGCTGCATTCCGGTGAACTGCTCGAGGCGCAGGCGGTACTCGTCGGCGCCCACCGCCATCTCCTGCGGCGCGCCGCTCGAGAGCTCGCGCAGCGCCTGGGCGAAACCGGTGTAGGCCTCGCGCGCCCGCTCGACCCCGGAGTAGATGCTCCGACGAAGCTCGGGCGGCAGCTGGACCACGCGGGAGGAGCGGGCCAGGTTCAGGAACGACCCGACGGGGGAGGCGTAGCCCTCGGCCAGCCGCGCGGCGTTGGACAGCTGGGCTGCGGCGGTGACGGGGCCGTGGACCTGCTGGTGACGCACTCCGGCGATCGCCGAGTCCACGGCATCCGGGACGCAGCGCAGCTGGTGCTCGATGACCTCCCAGTCCTGCTCGGTGCGCTTGGGCAGGTTGTCGAAGGCCTCGCGGATCTTCTGCACGGGCGAGGAGATGTTGTTGATCCGCGTGCCGGACAGCCCGGCCTGGTGCAGGCGGGTCTGGAGACCGAGCTGGGCGCTCAGCGCGTGCGCAGTGACCCGGTCGACGTCATCCACCGGCTCGGTGCGCTCCAGCGCCTCGGCGGCGCGGCGGACGACCTCGAACTCGGCCTCTACGCCCTCGGGGCTGGCATCCCGGTAGCCCCAGCCGTGATCGGGTGCGCCGAGCTCGATGGCCCAGGCGGGATCCAGGCGCAGGAGGCTGCGGAAGTACTCGTCGGCCACGGTGTCCATGGCGGTGGGCAGGCGCTTCGGGGGCGCCGTCGAAGGCCCCTTCCCGGGCTCTGAACGGGCAGGGGCGGGCGGGGAGGACTCGGGCATGGCCCGAGTGTAGGCGGGCGGCAGGAGGCCTCAGCCCACTGCCGAGATCTCCGAGGGCAGTCGGCTCACCGGAACGGCATGGTCCGCCGCCATGCTCCGCGGCCCGGCCGCAGCCGCAGGCCCAGGCGCGCGCGGCGGTTCTGGGCGCGTCGTCCGGTCGTGCTGCCGGCGGCCTTCTCGGTCTCCGCGGTGGCGGAGAGGATCACGGCGGTGACCGCCGCGATCTCCTCGGGCGTGGGGCTGCCGCCGACGAACTGCAGCAAGGGGGTCGCCTGCTCGCCGTGGTGCGACCCGCTGCGGGTCTCGGTCTGTGCGGCGCTCACAGCGGGATGTTCCCGTGCTTCTTGGCGGGAGTGGAGGCGCGCTTGTCACGCAGGCCCCGCAGCCCCCGGACGATGTTCTCGCGGGTCTCCGACGGAGCGATCACCCCATCCACATAGCCGAGCTGCGTGGCCTGGTACGGGTTGAGCAGGTGCTCCTCGTACTGGGTGATCAGCTCCTGGCGCTTGGCCTCGACGTCCTCGCCGGCCTCGGCGGCGGCCTTGAGATCGCGGCGGTAGAGGATCTCCACGGCCCCGGAGGCGCCCATCACGCCGATCTGGGCGGTGGGCCAGGCCAGGTTGATGTCCGCTCCGAGCTTCTTGGAGCCCATCACGATGTACGCACCGCCGTAGGCCTTGCGCGTGATCACGGTGATCAGCGGGACCGTGGCCTCGGCGTAGGCATAGAGCAGCTTGGCGCCGCGGCGGATGATGCCGTTGAACTCCTGGTCCGTGCCCGGCAGGAAGCCGGGGACGTCCACGAGCGTGAGGATCGGGATGTTGAAGGCATCGCAGTGGCGCACGAAGCGCGCGGCCTTCTCCGAGGCGGCGATGTCCAGCGTGCCGGCGAACTGCATGGGCTGATTCGCCACGATGCCGATCGTGTGGCCCTCCACGCGGGCGTAGCCGATCAGCACCGACGGCGCGTAGAGCTCCTGCATCTCCAGGAAGTGCCCGTCGTCGACGACGGCGGCGATGACATCGCGCATGTCGTACGGCTGGTTCGCGGAGTCCGGGATCAGCTCGTCGAGTGCGAGGTCGTCCTCGGTGGGCTCGGGACCCTGGTCATGATCGAGCAGAGGGGCCTCGGCCAGGTTGTTCGAGGGCAGGAATTCGAGCAGCTCCCGCAGGAAGTCCAGGGCGTCGGTCTCGTCCTCGGCCAGGTAGGTGGCGGTGCCGGTGACCTCGTTGTGCTGACGCGCCCCGCCCAGGGTCTCCATGTCCACCTCCTCGCCGGTGACGGTCTTGATGACGTCCGGTCCGGTGATGAACATGTGGGAGGTCTGATCGACCATGATGATGTAGTCGGTCAGCGCGGGGGAGTAGGCCGCACCGCCGGCGCACGGGCCCATGATCAGCGAGATCTGGGGGATCACGCCCGAGGCCCGCACGTTCATGTTGAAGATGTCGGCGAACATGGCCAGTGAGGCCACGCCCTCCTGGATGCGCGCGCCGCCGCCGTCGTTGATGCCGATCAGCGGGCAGCCGTTCTTCAGCGCGAACTTCTGCGCCTTGACGATCTTCTCGCCGTTGGCCTCCGACAGCGACCCGCCCAGCACGGTGAAGTCCTGCGAGTAGACGACCACCTGGCGGCCGTCGACGGTTCCGTAGCCGGTGACCACGCCGTCGCCGGCGAACTTCTTGGACTCCATGCCGAACGCTGTGCTGCGGTGCTCGCGCAGGGCGTCGAACTCCACGAACGAGCCCGGGTCCAGCAGCTGCTCCACGCGCTCGCGGGCGGTCCCCTTGCCGCGGGCGCGCTGGCGCTCGAGCGCGGCCTCCCCGGCCGGGGCGTACGAGCGCTCGCGGCGCTCGCGGAAATCGGCGATCTTGCCCGCGGTCGTGGACAGGTCGTGGGTCATGGCACCTCAGAGCTCAGATGGGGCGGATTCGGGCGGGAACTGCTGGCCAGTCTAGGGACGGGGCGTGCGGGACCCCTTTGTGGAGGACCTACAAGGTCGAGCGGATTCGGACTCTCTGAACGGACTCGAGCGACGTGCTCAGGCGAGCTCGCCGATCACGACCTTCCAGGGCCGCGCGCTGCGCTCGGTGATCACGCCGACCTCCAGCAGGGGGTCGGGATCCAGCGCGGCCAGTGCGGACTCCGGATCCTCGGCGCGCAGCAGCAGCAGAGCGCCTGCGGGCTGGTCGTCGTCGTACGGGCCCGAGGCCACCAGGGCCCCGGAATCGTGCAGCTGTGCGAGGAACTCGCGGTGCCGGGGCCGGTGCTCGGCCAACTCCTGCGGGTCCCCGCCGTAGACGTAGGTGACGGCGATGATCGCCATGGTGCCCTCCTGCCATGCTCGACGGCGAGCAGTCAGCGGATTCCCGGGAAGTCACCTGCAGGCGCTCCGGGGCCCCGACTACTACTGTGTGTGGAATGAACATAGCGGGCCGCCCGGACGCCGCGAGCGACCACGCAGCGAATGTCGGCCCAAAGATGGTCGGCCGCGTGCGGCTCGTGGACCCAGGCGCTGATAGCGCAGGCGCGCTGCCGAGCCCGGCTTCCGCATGAGGCGAGGACCGAGACAGGAGCGACCATGACACCCACGGACAACCGGGCCCAGGCCGCCGCCCCTCTGCTCGACGATGCCCAGACCGACCGGATCGCGGAAGTCCTGCGCACACCGTTCGAGGTCCTGTCGGTAGTCCCCTCGACCAACGACGAGCTGGTCGAGCGCGCCCAGCGCGCCGCCCGCACCGGCCGCCCGCTTCCCGATCTGAGCCTGCTGGCTGCAGAGCATCAGTCCGCAGGACGCGGGCGGCTGGACCGGCAATGGGTCACCGGGCCCGGCGAGGCCCTGACCTTCTCCTTGCTGCTGCGCCCGGCGCGCGGGTCGGGCTCCACAGCTGTGGCCCTGCCGACGCAGAGCTTCCCGTGGCTGACCATGCTGCTGGCCGCGGCGATCGCCCAGACCCTGCGCGGGCAGGGCATCGCGGCGTCCCTCAAGTGGCCCAACGACGTCCTCGTGGAGACCGGCGGCGGTTCCCGGAAGATCTGCGGCGTGCTCGCCTCCCTCGTGGTCCACGACGGCTCCGCCCCGGCTCTGGTGCTGGGCGCCGGGCTGAACGTGGCCGCCGCTCCGGAGGGCGCTGCCAGCGTGCGCGGCGAGGGCTCGGAGGCCTCGCGCGGGGACCTGCTCGTGGAGATCCTCGAGCGCTTCACCTGCCTCTACCGGCTGTTCGCCGAGTCCCCGGAGTCGCTGAGCGGATCGGGTGAGCTGCGCGAGGAGGTCGAGCAGCTGCTGTCCACGCTCGGTCGCCGTGTGCGCGCCGAGATGCCCGGCGGGCGAGCCCCCCTCGAAGGCGTGGCTGCGGGGCTGGATGAGCACGGCGCGCTGCTGATCGACCACGACGGCGGGCGCACCGCCGTCTCCGCCGCGGACGTGGTGCACCTGCGACCGGTCGAGGAAGGAGATCGAGCATGAGCTCACGACTCGAGCTCGGCCCCGGCGAGCAGGTGGTGGTCTCCACACGAGCCCACGCCAGCAAGCTGTGGCGGCCCCTGGCGGTGCTCGTGATCGCCGTGTTCCTGCATTCGCTGCTGCAGCGGGCCCTCGAGGTCCGCTGGCGTCCCATGGACCGGCCGTGGACGAGCGTCCACACCGTCCTGGGCTGGGTCGTGACGCTGCTGCTGGTCCTGGTGATCCTGCTGGCCGTGCTGCGCCCGCTGATCCGCTGGGCGCGCACCCGCTTCGTGCTCACGGATCAGCGGCTGATGCTGCTGGGCCCGTCGGCGCCGTCCGGGGGTGTGCGGATCCCGCTGGCCTGGCTCGTGGAGGTGCATGGCAGCAGGGCCCGCGGGCCCATGGGCGCGGCCGGGATCGGCACGCTGAGCGCGGACTTCGGCCAGGCGGGGATCCTGCGGCTGGGGCACTCGCCGAGCGTCGAGGAGTTCGCCGGGCTGATCCAGGAGAAGGCCGCGCGCTTCCGCAGCCCGCAGGGCCCGGGCTTCGTCGCTCCATCCCATGGGTGGAGCCACCAGTCCCCGGCCGGGTATCCTCCGGCGGGGTCGAGCACAGGGGCCGCATGGTGACCGGCGCGTGCACAGCGGCCGGGCACGGCATCCCGACGATGTGCGCGGCAGCGGCCTCCGGGGCCGCACGGACCTGCCGAACCAGTGGAAGGAGCGCAGCGTGACAGATCGCGATCCTTCACGACCCGGGACGCAGTCCTGGTTCTCCCGACTGCGCGGGGGCTCCCGGCCTGCGGCTTCAGAGGGAGCTTCGAAGCGCCCCGCCGAGGCGCCGCGCACCGCGGCGCCCTCCGATTCGGATGCCCGCGCGGAGTCCGCATCCTCCGGCGCGGTCAGCACGCGCGAGCTGCCCGTCGTGGGTCCCGGGGCCACCGGACTTCAGCCGGCGCCGAGCGCCGGGGACAGGACCGACGCCTCCGCCGAGCCCCAGGAAGACTCGGACGACGACCAGGCCTTCGAGGATCCCAGGGTCGGCCCGCAGACCGCAGCGATCAACCTCAACTTGCACAACCCGGTGCAGGCCGATGCCTATGGCTCCCCGGAGTCCCGCGAGGCCTTCCATCGCCTGGAGCACGCTCTGCTGGGCGGTGAGCGCACCATGGACCGCAAGCGCGCCGCCCACGCCGGAGGGCTGTCCATCCTCAGCGCCCGCAAGATCTGGCGAGCCATGGGCTTCCCCAACATGAGTGCCGACGAGGTCTACTTCACGCAGCGCGACAGCCAGGCCCTGCGCCGGATCTCGGGGATCGTCGAATCGGATCAGCTCTCCGAGGAGGCGGCGCTGTCGCTGATCCGGGCCATGGCGCAGATGACCGACCGCATGGTCGTCTGGCAGGTCGAAGCCATCGTCGAGGACCTCGTGATGAACCGCGGATACTCGGATGCAGAGGCTCGGCAGGAGCTGCTCGAGCTGCTGCCGCGGATCCAGCAGGACCTTGAGGACCTGCTGCTCTACACCTGGCGCCGCCAGCTCAACGGCGCCGTCCAGCGCCTGGCCATGCGCCAGGAGAGGCCCATGGATGCGCCTCAGCCGGATGAGGTGGGCGACGAGTCCGCCTCGCTGCCGCTGGCCCGCGGGATCGGCTTCGCGGACATGGTCTCCTTCACGACCTTGTCCCGGAAGATGAACGAGCGCACTCTCGCGGCTCTCGTGCAGCGCTTCGAGCAGCGCTGCGCGGAGATCATCTCCGCAGGCGGGGGCCGTCTCATCAAGACCATCGGCGACGAGGTCATGTACATGTCGGAGTCCCCGGAGGAGGGCGCGCTGATCGCGCTGGCGCTGCGACGTGCCATCCTGGAGGACCCCGAGCTGCCCAAGACACGGGTCGGATTCGTCTGGGGGCGGGTCCTCCCGCGCCTCGGCGATCTCTACGGGCCCACCGTGAACCTGGCCTCGCGACTCGTCGCGCTGGCCGAGCCCGGGGGCGTCCTCGTCGACGCCTCCACGGCCTCCGTCCTGGAGGACGACGACAGATTCATCCTGGCCGCGCAGCCGCCGCAGAGCGTGCGAGGCTTCGGCGACGTCCGCCCCGTGCGGCTCACCGCTGGGACCGGCCTCCAACTGGAAGTTGACTACGAATGAGTGCTCCGCTCGTCATCAGAGCAGGCGCCGCGACCGACCGCGGTCGTCACCGGGAGACCAACGAGGACTCGCTCGTGGTCACCCGGACCATGTGCGCGGTCGCCGACGGCATGGGCGGCCATGAGGCGGGCGAGGTGGCCTCGGCCATGGCCGTGCGCACCTTGGGCGGCTCCCCGCTGTTCAGCGCCGGCAAGCCGTCAGAGGTCGAGGTGCCCGCCGAGCCCGAGCCGCCGGAGGACGTGGCCCGGTTCCGCGAGCGGATCGAGCGCGAGATGAAGCTCGATCCGCAGATCCCTGCGGAGGCTCTCGAGCTGGTGCGCAAGCTGCGTGCCGTGCTGCACCAGGCCGACAGCTCGATCCAGGACGAGCTCGGCGGGCGCGCAGGCACCACCGTCACCGGCGCCTGGCTGGTCGAGATGGAGGGAGAGCCCTTCTGGGTGGTCTTCAACATCGGCGACTCGCGCACCTATCGGCTGCTGCGTCCGCAGGGAGAGCCCCCCGCGCCGGATCACGCCGCGGTCGCCAAGCGGGCCACGGATCAGTTCTCCGCCTACAAGGAGGCGGGAGTGGAGGTCACGGACGTCATCCCGATCTCCGACGAGCGCGTGGAGCCGCCGCAGCAGGTCGGCCTGGGGGAGGGCTCCTCCACCGAGCGCCTCACCCCCGTGCCGGGCGCGCCGGAGGCCCCGCAGCCTGAGCTGCAGCAGATCACGGTGGATCACTCGGAGGTCCAGTACCTGGTCTCGATCGGGCAGATCACCCCGGCCCAGGCCATGATCCACCCGCGTCGCAACGTGATCACACGGGCACTGGGCACCGGCCAGGTCTGGGAGCCGGACGTGTGGGTCCTGCCGGCAGAGGCGGGGGATCGCCTGGTGCTGTGCTCCGACGGGCTCACCGGGGAGGTCTCCGTGGCCCATATCGCCCGCGTGGTGCACTCGGTGCCCCACCCCAAGGAGGCCGCCGACGTCCTGGTCAACGCCACCCTGCGCACCGGGGCTCGGGACAACGTGACCGTGATCGTCGCCGATGCCGTGAGCTCTCGGCCGGCCGATGAGGACACCACCACGTTCGTGCCGATCGAGCTGCGCCACGAGCTGGACGGCGGCGCCGCCTAGGTCCGACGTCGATCAGGCCGGCGGCGCCGTGCTGCCCTGGCCCCCCTGATAACCGCCGCCCCCGCCCCCATTGAGTGGCGCCGTGGTGTGCGCTGGAGCTCCTCGCTCCGCCGAGTGGCCCCGGGGTGTGCGCTGCCGCGTCCTGACGGACACTCCGACGCCACTCGACGGAGCAGGGCACATCACAGCGCCACTGGGTGGGGGATGCGACACCACAGCGCCGCTCGATGACGGCGTCGAGGAGGCCAGAGCGCATCGAACGGCCGATTCCTCACCCCACCTCGATCCAGCGGCCGTTTCGTCACCGTCTCAGCGCGGAAGCGGTGGATCTTCGGCTGGTCGATGCCATAGCGGGCCGGATTCGGCCACTGGATGTCGCCGAGGGCTCGACAGCGCGCACCCAGCAGCTGGGGCTGCGCAGCAGGCGGCGGCTGCGGGCACGGGGCGAGGCCCCGCGACATCTGTCCCGGGGCCTCGTTGTGTGGGCTGGGCCTGTGCTCGCCGGGCACGACCAGCCGGTGCGCTCACATGGACTCGAGCGGCTTGTCCAGCGTGGGATCGGCCTGCGCGGGAGACTGCTCATCGGCACTGGGGCGCTCGGCATCCGAGGCGTCCTGGTCGGAGCCCTCCGCCGAGGCTGCCTGACCGGTGGCCTCGAGGGCGGCGCGGTAGTCTGCGGCCTCCTGCTGGCGCTCGGCCTCTGCGCCCGAGGCGATCTTGGCGCGCAGCAGCTCCTGCGGGAAGTCGAAGGCCGCGACCACGTCCATGATGTGCGGACGCAGGCGTCCGACCAGGCGCTGCAGGTAGGCGTCGATCATGCGTCCGCGCATCAGCGACAGGCGGCCGTGGGCCAGGTACCAGTCCAGGTTCTCGTCGATGATGCTCAGTCCGAACAGGTCGCGCAGCCAGATCATGACCTGGCGGGTGCCGTCGTCGTCGATCTCGTCGAGGGCGCGGGTGAAGGCCTCCCACTGCAGCAGGTGGCCGTGGGCTCGGGCGGCCTCGATGAGGCGGTTCTGGTTGCGGTCGAAGGCATCGGCGGCCGCCTGCGGGTCGGAGCGGTCCGCGCCGCGCATGTTCTCTGCGGCCTCCTCGACCATGGTGCGCACGCGGTCCGAGAGCAGGCCGTGCTGCGTCTCCGGGTCGCGCAGGAAGTTCACCGAGCGGCGAGGATCGCCGGTGTCGCGCAGGACCTGGGAGAGCCCGCGCAGCCCGGAGCGGGAGAACGTGGTCTCGGCGGCCCGGCTGGCGGCCCACCGGGCCTTGCCCGCGGCCGGCAGTGAGGAGATGCCCTTGGCGAAGTCGCCGAGCAGGCGCTTGGCCACCAGCTGCATCAGCACCGTGTTGTCGCCCTCGAAGGTCGCGTAGACATCCAGGTCCGCGCGCAGCCCGGTGAGGCGGTTCTCGGACAGGAATCCGGCGCCGCCGCAGGCCTCGCGGCACTCCTGCAGGGAGTCCAGGGCCAGGCGGGTGGAGGTGGCCTTGAGCGCGGCGGCCATGGTCTCGAGGTCCTGGCGGGACTCGTCGGTGTCGTTGCGCCCGGAGAAGACGCCGTCGAAGGCCTCGAGCAGCTCGTCGTGGGCGAAGCCGGCCGCCAGCACCTTGGCGACCAGCGGGAACAGGCGGCGCTGGTGCTGGTGGTAGTCCAGCAGCACCTGCTCCTGCTGGCCCTTGACCGGGGCGAACTGACGGCGCTGCGAGGCATAGGTCAGGGCGATGTCCAGACCGGCGCGCGCGGCGATCACCGAGGCCCCGTCGAGGGAGACGCGGCCCTGGACCAGGGTGCCGAGCATCGTGAAGAAGCGCCGGCCCGGGGACTCGATGGGGGAGGTGTAGGTGCCGTCCTCGTCCACGTGGCCGTAGCGGTCGAGCAGGTTCTCCCGCGGGACGCGGACGTGGTCGAAATGCAGGCGGCCGTTGTCGATGCCGTTGAGCCCGCCCTTGTGGCCGTCGTCCTCGCCGCCGACACCGGGCAGGAACTCTCCCTGGTCATCGCGCAGCGGCACGAACAGGGCGTGGACGCCGTGGTTCACCTCGTCGACGATCAGCTGGGCGAACACGACGGCTGCGCGGCCGTGCAGGGCGGCGTTGCCGAGGTAGTCCTTCCAGGCCCCGCGGTGGGGCGTGTGGATCTCGAACTCCTGCGTGCCGGGGTCGTAGGTGGCGGTGGTGGCGATCGAGGCCACATCCGAGCCGTGGCCTGTCTCCGTCATGGCGAAGGCGCCCGGGATCTTCAAGGACCAGATGTCCTGCAGCCAGCGCTGGTGGTGCTGCTCGGTGCCCAGGTTCACGACGGCGGAGCCGAACAGGCCCCACTGCACGCCGGCCTTGATCTGCAGCGACGGGTCCGCCAGCACGAACTCCTCGAAGCCCGAGAGGTAGGAGGCGGGATCGCCCGAGCCGCCTAGTGAGGCGGGCAGCCCCGCGCGGACGGCGTCCGATTCGGCCAGGATCGACAGATTGGCGAAGGTCTTCTCGCGGTGCTCGGACCAGTGCGTGCCGGGGGCGATGTGCAGGCGCGGGTCGGCGGCCAGGCGCCGGGCCTGGCGGCGCTGCTCGGCCCAGCGCCCGGCCAGGATGTCGCGCAGGACGTCGTGGTCGACGATGGCGCTCTCTGCGGCAGGGTCCAGGTGAGGGCCGGCTGCCTGCTCGGCGGCTGCGGTGGTGCTCTTCTCGGCGATGGTGGTCATGGTGTCCTCCTGCGGTGGATCGGCTCGGCCGCTGTGCGGCCTGTCGGGAGTGCTGGGACGGTTCAGTGCGAGTTCGAGTGAGAGGACGACGGCTCAGGGCGAGGCGCGCGCCGGAGTCTGGGGCCCGGCTGCTTGGGAGCCCGGCGGGGCCGTGCCGGCAATGACCCAGCCGGTGACGATCTCCACGAACTCGTCGAGCTGCGGGCGCTCGGCACGGCTGCGTTCCTCCGCCTCGACGAGGCTCCAGGACTCGCCGGCTCCGCGGGCCATCCCGACGACTCCGGCGGCCCAGTAGCGGGCCATCGCGGGGTCGAGCCAGCGCTCGGACGGCGCATGGCGGCGGTGCGCCTCCACGAGCAGATCTGCGACGGCGGCGGCGAAGCGGCCCACGGGGTCCTCGCCCGAGCTGTCGGTCCCCTGCGTCACGAAGCGGTAGACGTCCGGGCCGTTCTCGAGCTGCCAGAGGTACTGCTCCACGATGGTGCGGATCGAGGCGCGGAACGACGGAGCCTCCGCGGCCGCGCTGCGCATGCGACGGGCCATGCGCTCGACCACGTAGCTCGCCAGCTCGCGGCGCAGGCCCTCCTTGTCCTTGAAGTAGCGGTAGAAGACCGACTTGGACGTGCTGCAGGCCGCGGCGATCTCCGCCATGGAGGCGCCCGGGCCCAGCTCGGCGACGGCCTGACGGGACAGCCGCAGCAGCTCGAGGCGGCGCTGCTCCCGGTGGCGGTTCCACCGGCGGGCGCGGCCATCGGCCTGCTGCGGGTCCTCGGAGGCCCCGAGGCGGCTGCGTTCCTTCACGGCTGAGCGGTTCACGATACCGAGAGTATCAGGTACTCTCGGTATCACGTGACCCAGATCGCAGAAAGATGCGCGATCGACCGATCCTCGACCCACAGGAGATCCGCATGACCGCCTCTGCAGCCTCCGAGCCCGTGCCCACCCCCGCCGACCTCGCCCGCCGCGCCGAGGATTCCGCGCCCCGTCTGCGCTCCGCGTGGGTCGTGGCCGGTGACCGCATCCCGTTCGCCAAGGCCGGCGGCGCCTACGCACAGGCCTCCGTCCAGGAGATGTTCACCGCCGTGCTCGACGGCCTCGTCGCGCGCACCGGACTGTCCGGACAGCGCCTGGGCGCTGTCGCAGGCGGCGCGGTGCTCAAGCAGCCCAAGGGCTTCAACATGGTCCGCGAGTCCGTGCTGGGCTCCGCGCTGGATCCGCGCACCCCTGGCATCGACGTCCAGATGGCCTGCGCCACCGGCATGGAGACCACCTCGCTGATCGCGAACAAGATCCGCTGCGGCCAGATCGACGTCGGGATCGCCGGCGGTGCGGACTCCGCCTCGGACGCCCCCATCGTCGTGGGGGAGGGCCTGCGGCGCGTGCTGCTCGAGCTGAACTACGCCAAGACCACTGGCGCCAAGCTCAAGGCCCTGTCCAAGCTGCGCCCCGGTGATCTTGTACCCGTGGCCCCCGGCGTGGCCGAGCCGCGCACGGGCCTGTCCATGGGCGAGTCGCAGGCGATCACCGGCAAGAAGTGGGGCGTGACCCGCAAGGCGCAGGACGAGCTGGCCGCTGCCAGCCACCAGA
This sequence comes from Kocuria sp. p3-SID1428, assembly GCF_025149945.1. Classification (GTDB taxonomy): domain Bacteria; phylum Actinomycetota; class Actinomycetes; order Actinomycetales; family Micrococcaceae; genus Kocuria. The sequence continues at coordinate 29,241 of NZ_JALXVH010000004.1, forward strand.
ACCTCGCCGCCGCCTGGGACCGCGGCTTCTTCGACGACCTCGTCACCCCGTTCCGCGGCGTCCGCCGAGACACCCCGCTGCGCCCGGACACCACCGCGCAGAAGCTCGCCGGTCTCTCCCCGGTGTTCGGCAAGTCCCTGGGCGAGGCCACCATGACGGCTGGCAACTCGACCCCCATGACCGACGGCGCCTCGGCCGTCCTGCTGGCCTCGGAGGACTGGGCACGCGAGCACAAGATGCCCCGCCTGGCCGAGATCGTGGACGTCGAATCGGCGGCCGTGGACTTCGTCGACGGCGACGAGGGCCTGCTCATGGCTCCGGCCTACGCCATGCCGCGCCTGCTGGCGCGCCAGGGCCTGCGTCTGCAGGACGTCGATCTGGTCGAGATCCACGAGGCCTTCGCCTCCACAGTCGTGGCCACCCTGACCGCCTGGGAGGACGAGCAGTTCTGCCGCGAGCGCCTGGGCCTCGACGAGCCGGTCGGGCCTGTCGACCGCTCTCGCCTCAACGTCAACGGCTCCTCGCTGGCGGCCGGGCACCCCTTCGCCGCCACCGGCACGCGCATCGTGGCCTCGCTGGCCAAGGAGCTCAAGGCCCGCGCCGTCGAGCAGGGCCGTCCCACCACCGGCGTGATCTCCGTGTGCGCCGCCGGCGGCCAGGGCGTCGTCGCCCTGCTGCGCGCCCAGCCGCAGGACTGAAGCCCGCGCCGGAACGCCGACCTCGCACGCACTCCTTCGAAAGGCCCCCTCGCATGCCCAAGACCCCGCGCTGGACGCGAACCCTGACCGACCTGCGCTCGTCGCAGGATGCCTACCTCGACGTCGTCGCCACCGGCCCCGGCCGCTCCGTGGCCGGCGCCCTCGGGCTGCCCGCCCCGGTGGCACTGACCCGGCACACTGCCGGCAAGCCCGAGAAGCCGCGCACCGTGCTGGTGATCTCGGACGAGTCCTCCTGCGCCAATGCCGAGGCCATCGCCCGGGCGCTGAGCGCTCGCGGGCACGACATCCGCAGGGATGCCGAGGCCGTCGCGCAGGGCTCCGAGCGGATCCAGGCCGTGATCCTCGTGCTGAGCCAGGCGCAGGGCCCCTCGGAGCTCACGGCGCCGTCGCTGGCGCTGGGCTCCGTGCTGCGCAGGCTGGATCGCGGCGCTCGCGTGGTGGCGATCTCCCGTGCGGCTGCGGGCGTGGCAGCCGGCTCGGCCGTCGCGGCGACCTTCTCCGATGGCGACACCGGCGCAGAGGCCGTGCGCCGCAACGCGGCCCGTCAGGGCGCGGTCGGGCTGGTGCGCTCGCTGGCCCAGGAGATGCGCGGCGGGGCCACCGCCAACGGCATCGTGGTCGCCGAGGACGTCGCCGTCGATGCCCCCTCCGTGCTCGGCGGACTGGACTTCCTGCTCTCTGGACGCAGCGCGTTCGTCTCCGGGCAGTTCCTTCCCGTCACCTCGGAGGCCGGACCCGGGTCGCTGGCGCAGGCCGCGCTGGGGGAGACCCCGCTCGAGGGCCGGGTCATCGTGGTCACCGGCGCCGCTCGGGGGATCGGCGAGCAGATCGCCCGCCTGCTGCACGCGCAGGGCGCGCAGGTCGTGCCGATCGACGTCCCCGCGGCCGGCGACGCCCTGGCCAAGCTGGCCAATGAGATCGCGGCGGCCTCCCTGCCGCTGGACGTGACCGCCGACGACGCCGGCCAGCGCATCCTGGAGCACTGCCGGACCCGGTTCGGGCGGATCGACGGCATCGTGCACAACGCCGGGATCACCCGAGACAAGATGCTGGCCAACATGGATGAGGGCCGCTTCGCCTCGGTCCAGGCCGTCAACGTCGAGGCTCCGCTGCGGATCACCCAGCAGCTGCTGGCCGATCCGCTGGCCCAGGGGCTGCGGGTCGTCGGGCTGGCCTCCACCTCCGGCATCGCGGGCAATCGCGGGCAGACCAACTACGCGGTCTCCAAGGCCGGCGTGGTCGGGATGGTCGCCGCGCTGGCCCCGGAGCTGGCCGCCGGCGGAGGCACCGCCAACGCGGTGGCTCCAGGCTTCATCGAGACGGAGATGACCGCCAAGATCCCCATGGCCCGGCGCCAGGTCGCCCGCCGCCTGAACTCCCTGCAGCAGGGAGGCCTGCCGGTGGACGTCGCCGAGGCCATCGCGTTCCTGCTCTCGGATGCGGCAGCCGGGATCTCCGGGCAGACCCTGCGCGTGTGCGGGCAGAACCTGGTGGGAGCGTGAGCATGCACGAGGAGCAGACGCACCTCGACGGCGCCGATCGCGACGTCGTCCTCCTGCCCGAGCTGCCCGCGCTCGGCCCGCTCTACGCCCGGGCGGCCGGGGGATCGGCACTCGGCGCGGGCACCCGCACGGCCCGCGGCCTGTGGGCCAAGGCGGCTGGCGCGATCCCTGGGCTGGGCTCGGGCAGCGCCTCCTCCGGCGGGACTCGGCTCGAGCTGCCGGCGATGGACCTGCTCGTGGCCGACGTCCCCATCGACGAGCAGGCACACCGCGGCTTCTGCGATGTGGTCGGGGCCCCGATCCGCACTCGGCCCGACGGCGGCGTGGAGGCCTTCAGCGGCTATCTGCACGCGCTGTCGTTCCCCGCAGCCATGGCGCTGCTGACCCGCGAGGACTTCCCGCTGCCGCTGCTTGGGCTGGTGCACCTGTCCAACTCGGTCGTCCACGAGCTGCCGCTGCTGGTGGGCGAGCGCGTGGGCATCACGGTGCGCGCCCAGAATCTGCGGCCGCATCGCTCCGGGGCGCAGTTCGACGTCGTGGCGCAGCTGCGCACCGAGGACACCCAGGAGCTGGCCTGGACGGGGACCTCCACGTACCTGGCCCGGGGCGTGCGCCTGTCGGAGGCGGAGAAGGCTGAGCAGGCATCGCGTCCGGAGTTCGAGGCGCCGCTGCCCACCGCCCGCTGGCAGCTCGGCGCCGACACCGGTCGGCGCTACGCGGCCGTCTCCGGGGACGTCAACCCCATCCACCTCAGCGGGGCCTCGGCCAAGGCGCTCGGGATGAAGGGCGCGATCGCCCACGGCATGTACACGGCCTCCCGCGCCCTGGCCATGGTCGATGCCCCCGCGCCGCTGCGGTGGGACGTCGAGTTCGGCGCCCCGCTGCTGCTGCCCGGCGCGGCGTCCGTGGCGGTCCGGCGCGACGGACGCGGCGCCGAGCTGCGCACCGCCGAGGTCGCGGTATGGGATGCCCGTCGCGGTCGTCCCCACGCCGCGCTCAGCGTGCGCCGTCTCGACGAGCAGCCGCGTCGTCGGCACGTCGCCTACTGACGACGTCCGGATCCGCCTGCTGATCACCGGGGCGAGCAGGGCTCTCGGGTTCTGCCCGCCCCGGCGTCGTCATGGGCGCTGTGTCGTCGGAGCGGTGGGCCACAATGACGGGGTGAGCCAGCAGAACAGGACCGCGGCGCAGGCCGCGAAGGCAGCCGAGCAGGACCAGCCCGTCGAGATGTCCGCGGGTGAGATCCCCGCCGACTCCCTGCGGGAGGAGTACGCCGAGCTCGTGGAGCGCGTGCGCCAGGCGCGGGTCGAGTACTACCAGCAGGACGCACCCACCGTCTCGGATGCCCAGTACGACCAGGACTATCGGCGCCTGGAGGAGCTCGAGTCCCTGCATCCGGAGCTGCAGTCCAACGACTCTCCCACGCAGGAGGTCGGCGGCGAGCCTTCGGCCGCCTTCGCCCCGGTCCGCCATCTCGAGCGCATGTACTCGCTCGAGGACGTCTTCTCGATCGACGAGCTGCGCGCCTGGCTCGAGCGCGCCCAGGCCCAGGTCCAGGCCCTGCATCAGGCCCCCGAGCTGCGCTGGCTCACCGAGGTCAAGATCGACGGCCTGGCCATCAATCTGCTCTACCAGGACGGCCGCCTGGTCCGCGCCGCCACTCGCGGCGACGGCACCACCGGCGAGGACGTGACCCACAACGTCGCCACGATCTCCACCATCCCGCAGCAGCTGCGCGGTAAGGACCTCCCGCAGCAGATCGAGATCCGCGGCGAGATCTTCATCTCCACGCGGGACTTCCAGACGGTCAATGAGCAGCGTGTGGAGGAGGGCAAGGCACCGTTCGCCAACCCGCGCAACGCCGCCGCCGGCTCGCTGCGGCAGAAGGATCCGGCGGAGACCGCCAAGCGCCCGCTGTCCATGTACGTCCACGGCATCGGCGCCGCCGAGGGCCTGCAGATCAGCGCCCAGTCGGAGGCCTACGACCTCATGGCCGCCTGGGGCCTGCCCGTCAGCCCGTACTCGCAGGTGCTCGGCAGCATCGATCAGGTCGTGGCATACATCGACGAGTACGGCGACAAGCGCCACTCGCTGGATCACGGCATCGACGGCATCGTCGTGAAGGTCGACGACCGCGCCACGCAGCGTCAGCTCGGGCACACCTCCCGCACGCCGCGCTGGTCGGTGGCGTACAAGTATCCGCCGGAGGAGGTCCACACCAAGCTGCTGGACATCCGTGTGGGCGTGGGCCGCACCGGGCGCGTGACCCCTTACGGCGTGATGGAGCCGGCCCTGGTCGCAGGCTCCACGGTGGAGATGGCCACTCTGCACAACCAGGACGTGGTGCGGGCCAAGGGCGTGCTGATCGGGGACACCGTGGTGCTGCGCAAGGCCGGTGACGTCATTCCGGAGATCGTCGGGCCCGTGGTCGCCCTGCGAGACGGCACCGAGCGCGAGTTCGTGATGCCCACGCACTGCCCGTCGTGCGGCACCGAGCTGCGTCCGGCCAAGGAGGGCGACGTCGACATCCGCTGCCCCAACGCCCGCTCGTGCCCGGACCAGCTCAAGGAGCGCGTCTTCCACGCGGCCGGGCGCGGTGCCTTCGACATCGAGGCGCTGGGGGAGGAGGCCGCCGTCGCGCTGACGCGCCCGGCCGAGCCCGCCGATCCGCCGCTGACCTCGGAGGCCCAGCTGTTCGATCTCACCGCGGGAATGCTGAAGGACGTCAAGATCGAGCGGCAGAAGCGCGGGGCCGGGGCCCAGCCCGGGCAGACCGAGCTCGTGCCGTACTTCTGGACCAAGGGAAGCGCCAAGCACCCGTCCAAGCCCAGCGCCAACACCGTCAAGCTCTTCGACGAGCTCGCCAAGGCCACCTCCCAGCCGCTGTGGCGCGTGCTCGTGGCGCTGTCCATCAGGCATGTGGGACCCACCGCGGCGCGATCGCTGGCCACGGCCTTCGGTTCCATGGAGCGGATCCGCGAGGCCTCGGAGGAGGAGCTGGCCGCCACGGACGGCGTGGGTCCGGTCATCGCCCGCGAGGTCATCGACTGGTTCCAGGTGGACTGGCACCGCGAGATCGTCGAGTCATGGGCCGCTGCGGGTGTGCGCATGGAGGACGAGGTCGATGACTCGGTGCCCAAGGTCCTGGAGGGGGTGACCATCGTGGTGACCGGCACGCTCGAGAACTACTCGCGCGATTCCGCCAAGGAGGCCATCCTCACCCGCGGCGGCAAGGCCTCGGGGTCCGTGTCCAAGAAGACCGACTTCCTGGTGGCCGGCGCCTCGGCCGGCTCCAAGCTGGACAAGGCCGAGTCCCTGGGAGTCACGGTGCTGGACGAGCCCGCCTTCACGCGGCTGCTCCAGGAGGGGCCAGAGGTGTTCCGACGCTCCTCCGGGGACGCGGAGGCGGCACAGCCCCATGCGGAGCAGTGATTGCTCAACGACTGTGAGCAGGATCTCCTCGGCCTGAAGGAGTGGCCCTGACCTGCGCGATCACCGGGCATCGAGAGGCCTCGGGTGTCGGCTGGGCTCGATTTTTGCTGTCCCCTCGACAGTGGGTCGTGACCTGATCGTGACCTTGCTGTTATGGTGCTGTGACCTCGCGAGGCGCAGCCCAGTTCCGGGCGGATCGCGGAGGGACGGGGCGGCTCGTGGAGTCGCCTCGGCGAAGGGCCCTGGATCCTCAGGGGTAAAACCTTCAGATTGGCACAGATCACAACTCAAATGGGTTGCCAGACCGAATCGTTACGGTATTGTGATCTTCGAACTTCCGGAGGGAGCCTGCGGGCTCGATCCAGCGCCTCGACCTGTTCGTCGAGCGCCACACGAAATCCAGGTTGCAGCCAGCCGTCATCGCTGTCGACAGCTGCATCCCCGACCCAGACCATTGGAACGGAAAGACAGCGACGCTATGACGCCGGGGACGGCACGAGCGGAGACGGCGCCGTCATGGAGCCTGTCGTGAAGAAGACCATCAAGAACACCATCGTCGCCGGCACCACCGCTGTCTTCGGCGGCGCGGCCCTCCTCGGTGCGGCTGCCCCCGCACAGGCCGCCGACAAGTGGGACCAGCTCGTCCAGTGCGAGGCCAGCGGTGACTGGAGCGCCAACACGGGCAACGGCTTCTCCGGCGGCCTGCAGTTCACCCCGTCCACCTGGGCCGCCTTCGGCGGCACCGGCAACGCTGCGAACGCTTCCGCAAGCGAGCAGAAGGCTGTGGCTGAGCGCGTGCTGGCCGAGCAGGGCTGGGGCGCATGGCCCGCCTGCTCCGCCAAGCTGGGCCTGTCGGGAGCTTCGGGCTACTCGGGTGCCGCTGCCTCCACCCCCGCCCCGGCTGCTGAGACCCAGGTCTCCACCCAGTCCGTCGAGACCCCGGCCCCGGCTCCGGCCCCGGCCGCTGAGGAGGCCCCCGTGGCCCAGGCTCCCGCCGCTGAGGCGCCCGCCGCCGAGGCCCCCGCCGCTGAGGCTCCGGTCGCCGAGCAGGCCCCGGTCTCCGAGTACACCGCTCCGGCGGCTCCGGTCGCCGAGCAGGCCCCGGTCGTCGAGTACACCGCTCCGGCGGCTCCGGTCGTCGAGCAGCCCGCCGTCGCCGGCACCTACACCGTCGTCTCGGGCGACACCCTGAGCTCCGTCGCCGCTGCCTACGGCACCGACTGGGAGACCCTCTTCGGCGCCAACGCGGACACCGTGGCTGACCCCAACCTGATCTTCGTGGGCCAGACCCTGAACATCCCCGCCTGATCCACTCGATCGGCCTCCGCTCCGGCGGAGATCGGATGATCCTCTGATCGTCCGGGCGAGCGAGAAGCCCCGCAGCCTCAGCGCTGCGGGGCTTCTCCCATGCCTGCAGGACGAAGCCTTCCCCGCCCGTCCGTCCGGGCCCGCCCGCATCGAATGGCCTCTGGGCGTCCCCAGGGGCGCCCGTCCCGATCGAGCGGCCCCGCCGTGTGCGTCTGAGGCGTCATGGCGACACCCCGGCGCCACTCGATGCTGCGGCGACTCCGAGGCCGCGGGCGCGGGTCAGTCCTGGGGCTCGACGGCTGCCGGGGAGCCCGGTGCCGAGGCGGCCCCGGCGGTCCCGGAAGTCTCGGAGGCCCCGGGGGTCTCGGCGACCGCGGAAGTCCCGGTGACCTCGGAGGTCTGGGGGCGGGCAGTGCCCTCGGCCGACCGGGGGCGGCGCAGGAGGGAGGGATCTCGCTGCTCGACGGTGGGATCCTCGAGCTCGGTGGTCTTGGCGCCGCCGCGGCCGCCGATCCTGTAGCCCTGGACCATGGTGAGGCTGACGCCGTCGCGGTGCTCGAGCTCGATGACCAGCGCAGGTGCCCCGGAACGATCCGGGAGGGTCGCCGGCAGTGCCAGCGCTGCGCCCAGCAGCTCGGGGGCCTTCTCGAGGGCCAGTGCGCGCAGGGCCGCCTCGGGATCATCGGAGTGGTGCAGCTCGGTGAGCTCGGCGGCGTCCTCGGGCTCGAGCTCATCGACCGTCGCGGCCTCCGCGGCCGGCTCGATGCTGTCGAGCTCGAACTCGCCGTCGCGGCGGGCGGTGATCAGGAAGGCGGGGAAGGCGCCGAAGCCCTCGAGCTGCTGCAGGGCGACAGTCTGCACGTGGGCTGCCATCTGATCGACGGTCTCGGCGGTCGCCTCGGAGACGCCCTGGCGCCAGGCGTTCGCGGAGTCCTGCGAGGGCGTGCGCGCGCCGGGGGAGGGGCGCGTCCCGGCGCGTGCTGCTGCCTTGGCGCGGCGTGCCGCCCCGCGGTCCTTCTTCGGCGTGCCGTCCTTCTTGGCCATGCGGGCCTCCTTCCGTCCCCGTGGGGCAGGTGGTGCGATGCCCCTGCGAAGGGGGCTGGTCTCGTCTGTCTCCAGGGTAGGCGTCGTTCGCCGCGCGGGAATGCCACCAGGGCCGGCGGCGCCTGGCCCGGTCGCACCGGGCGGAGCTGGGGGTGTCCGGGGCGGCCGATAGGATGGGCCCAGCTGGCCCCGTCGTCGAGCACCCTCCGGTCCGTGCGATCGGCAGGATCGCTCCGCGGGCCCCATGGAGCATCACGAGCAGGGTGAACACCCCAGACAGCAACACCGAAGAACAAGGAGCGTGCATGTCCGCGATCAGTCGCGATGAGGTCGCCCATCTGGCAGACCTCGCGCATATCGAGATGTCGGAGGAGGAGCTGCAGTCGCTGGCCGGCGAGCTCGGCCAGATCGTGCAGTCGGTCGCCTCCGTCAGCGAGGTCGCCGGGGACGACGTCCCCGCCACGAGCCACCCCCTGCCCCTGCGCAATGTCATGCGCGAAGACGTCGTGGGGGAGACGCTCAGCCCGGAAGAGGCCCTGTCGGGCGCACCGGACGCGGAGGGCGGGCAGTTCAAGGTCCCGGCCATCCTGGATGAGGACTGAGGCGATATGAGCGAGAACATCATCGAATTGTCCGCAGCCCAGCTCGCCCAGAAGCTCCAGGCCGGTGAGCTCACCTCGGTGCAGGCCGTCCAGGCCCACCTGGAGCGCATCGCGGCCACCGACGGCGCAGCCGCACCGGAGCGCAGCCAGGGCAAGTCCGGTCTCAACGCCTTCCTGCACCTCAACGCGGAAGAGGCCCTCGAGGTCGCCGAGTCCGTGGACCGCGACCGCGCCGCGGGCAAGGACCTGCCAGCGCTGGCCGGCGTGCCGATCGCGGTCAAGGACCTGATCGTCACCAAGGGCCAGCCCACCACGGCGGCCTCGCGCATGCTGGAGGGCTGGATGAGCCCCTACGACGGCACCGCCACCGAGAAGCTGCGCGCGGCGCGCGTGCCGATCCTCGGCAAGACCAACCTCGACGAGTTCGCCATGGGCTCCACCACGGAGCACTCGGCCTTCGGGCCCACGCGCAATCCCTGGGATCTCAGCCGCATCCCGGGCGGCTCGGGCGGCGGCTCGGCGGCAGCGGTCACCGCATTCCAGGCCCCGCTGGCGCTGGGCACGGACACCGGCGGCTCCATCCGCCAGCCGGCCGCAGTGACCGGCTCGGTCGGGGTGAAGCCCACCTACGGCTCGGTCTCGCGCTACGGCGTGATCGCCATGGCCTCGTCGCTGGACCAGGTCGGCCCGTGCGCGCGCACCGTGGAGGACGCGGCCATGCTGCACGAGGTCGTCGGCGGGCATGACCCCAAGGACTCGACCTCGCTGAGCGACCCGGCCGACGGCTTCGTCGAGGCCGCACGGGCAGGTGCCGTCGAGGGCGGGCTGAAGGGCCTGCGCGTCGGCGTGCTCAAGGAGCTGACCGGCGAGGGCTTCCAGCCCGGCGTCGAGCAGCGCTTCCGCGAGGCCGTCGAGGCACTGGAGAACGCGGGGGCGAGCGTCGTCGAGATCGAGACGCCGAACTTCAAGTACGCCCTGGGCGCCTACTACCTGATCATGTCCTCGGAGGTCTCCTCCAACCTGGCCAAGTACGACGGCGTCCGGTTCGGTCAGCGCGCCCTGCCCAAGGACGGGCACGCGACCATCGAGCGCGTCATGTCCGCCACACGCGCGGAGAACTTCGGCGCCGAGGTCAAGCGCCGCACGATCCTGGGCACCTACGCCCTGTCGGCCGGCTACTACGACGCCTACTACGGCTCGGCGCAGAAGGTCCGCACCCTCGTGCAGCGCGATCTGGACGCCGCCTTCGAGCAGGTCGACGTCCTGGTCTCGCCCACCGCTCCCACCACTGCCTTCCCGCTGGGCTCGGTGGACGAGCAGGCGGATCCCATGCAGATGTACCTCAACGACATCGCCACGATCCCCACCAACCTGGCGGGCGTCCCGGCGATCTCGATCCCGGCGGGCCTCTCGCCTGAGGACGGGCTGCCGGTCGGCTTCCAGTTCATGGCTCCCGCCCGCGAGGACGCGCGCCTCTACCGCGCCGCCGCCGGACTGGAGCGGCTGCTGGAGGAGGCGAACGGAGGCCCGATCTGGAAGGACCTGCCGGACGTCGTCGAAGCCGTGGGCAAGCTGTCGGAGACCACTGAGGGAGGTGCCAAGTGAGCGATCAGATCCTGTCGTTCGAGGAGGCCATGGCGGACTTCGACCCCGTGCTCGGGTTCGAGGTCCACGTGGAGCTCAACACCGCGACCAAGATGTTCGACTGGGCGCCGAACACCTTCGGCGACGAGCCGAACACGAACACCACGCCCGTCTCGCTGGGCCTGCCCGGCGTGCTGCCCGTGGTCAACGGCAAGGCCGTGGAGTACGCGATCAAGCTCGGACTGGCCCTGGGCTGCCAGATCGCCCCGGTCTCGCACTTCGCGCGGAAGAACTACTTCTACCCGGACACGCCCAAGAACTTCCAGACCTCCCAGTACGACGAGCCCATCGCCTTCGACGGCCAGCTCACCGTCGAGCTCGAGGACGGCACGCCGTTCACCATCGAGATCGAGCGGGCCCACATGGAGGAGGACGCCGGCAAGCTGACCCACAGGGGCGGTGCCGGCCGGATCCAGGGCGCGGAGTTCTCGCTGGTGGACTACAACCGCGCCGGCGTGCCGCTGGTCGAGATCGTGACCCGCCCGATCGTCGGTGCTGGCGATCGGGCCCCGGAGCTCGGCAAGGCCTACGTCAAGGCGATCCGCGAGATCGTGAAGAACCTGGACATCTCGGATGCCCGCATGGAGCGCGGCAACGTGCGCTGCGATGCCAACGTGTCCCTGATGCCCAAGGGCACCACGGAGTTCGGCACGCGCTCGGAGACCAAGAACGTGAACTCGCTGCGCGCCGTGGAGCGGGCGGTGCGCTACGAGATCCAGCGCCACGCCGCAGTGCTCAAGGCCGGCGAGAAGATCGTCCAGGAGACACGTCACTGGCACGAGGACACCCGCTCGACCACCTCGGGCCGTCCCAAGTCGGATGCCGATGACTACCGCTACTTCCCCGAGCCCGATCTGGTGCCCGTGTGCCCGGATCCCGCCTGGGTGGAGCAGCTGCGTGCCTCGCTGCCGGAGCCCCCGGCCCAGCGCCGGGCGCGCCTGCAGAAGGAATGGGGCTACTCGGACGAGGAGTTCCGCGACGTCGTCAACGCGGGCGTCACCGAGGAGATCGCCGCCACCATCGAGGCCGGGGCCTCCAAGGCGGCCGCCCGCAAGTGGTGGATGGGCGAGATCGCCCGTCTGGCCAACAACGCCGGTGTGGAGATCGCGGATCTGGGCATCACCCCGGCGCACGTGGCCGAGGTCGAGACGCTGATCGGCGAGAAGACCATCAACGACAAGATCGCCAAGCAGGTCCTGGGCCACGTGGCCGAGGGCGAGGGCAGCCCGTCCGAGATCGTGGAGGCCCGCGGTCTTGCCGTGGTCTCGGACGAGGGCGTGCTGATCTCCGCGATCGACGACGCCATGGCCCAGATGCCGGATGTCGTCGAGAAGGTCAAGGGCGGCAAGGTCCAGGCCGTCGGAGCCCTGATCGGCCCGGTCATGAAGGCCACCAAGGGCCAGGCCGACGCCGGCCGCGTCCGCGAGCTGATCCTGGAGAAGCTCGGGGTCTCCTGAGCCTTCTCCCGCAGGACCATCGCGCCCGGAAGCCCAGCTTCCGGGCGCGATCTGCACTTCGGGCGCGAAAGCTATTCCTGGCCCGACGACACCCTGAAGGGGCACACATGACCACGATCTGGAACTACCGCGGCCGAGACCGGGCTCTGTGGGCGGTGATCGCCGCGATCGTCGGCTCCTACGTGATGGCCATGCGCCTGGCCCGGTGGGAAGAGCCCTGGCAGTGGGTGCCGCTCGCCCTGCCGGTCGCGGTGCTGCTCATCTGGTTCTTCCTGGCCAAGGCCGGTGTGCGCGACCTGGGCTTCCCGGCGGCTGGTGTTCGGACCAGCGCAGCAGCCGGACCGCTGGGCGGGGCCGGCGCGCTCGTGCTCGGTGCGGCGACAGGCGCCGCTGGGGCGGCGGCGCTGCTGCTGACCCGGGACGGATCACCCGATCTGCTGGGCCAAGCCGCGGTCTCGAGACTCGGTGGACCTTGGGTGATAGCGGTGCTGGCTGCGATCGCTGCGGCGGCGGGGGAGATCGTGTTCCGCGGCGCGCTGCTGCGGCTGGCGCTCGCACGCTGGTCGTCGGGGGCTGCGATCGCGGTCTCGGTCCTGCTGGCGGTGCTCGGGCTGCTGCCCGTCATGCTCACACGCAGTGAGGGCACCTGGTCCTGGCTGGCGGCCTCGGCGTGCGCTGTGGCGGTGCAGAGCCTGGCGCTGGCCTGGGCGGCCGTGCGCACCGGAGCGCTGTGGATGCCGCTGGGCTGGGCCGTGGGTCTGATGGCAGCGGGGGCTGCCGTGCTGCAGGGCTGGCCCGCTCACGCCTCGGAGGCGTGGGCCGCCGCCGGCGCCGCGGCAGGTGCCGGTGTCCTGCTGATCCCCGTGGTCCTGGTGCTCGAGCGGGTGCGGCGCTCCGGCTCAGGTCGCGCCTCTGCCTGAACCGACGAGCCGACGCGCCAGTGCGCCCGAAGCACGGCTCGGGCCGACCGAGGGGACCGCTGGTGGCTGGAGGTCCGGCGATCCCCTGCGGGCATGCGCAGCGCAGTGCGTCGGCGTCGGCGGCTCAGGCCAGTCCCAGTCGCTCCAGTGCCCAGGCGTCCTCCCACGCGTTGTCGCGCCACTGCTGATAGCGCCCGGAGGCGCCCCCGTGGCCGCCGGCCATCTCGATGCGCATGAGGATCCGCTCGCGCTTGTCCGAGTTCTCGTGGCGCAGCGCAGCCACCCACTTGGCTGGCTCCACGTAGAGCACGCGTGTGTCGTGCAGCGAGGTCACGGCCAGGATCGGCGGGTGGTCACGCGGGGCGATGTTCTCGTAGGGGGAGTAGGCCTGCATGGTCCGGTAGACCTCGGCGGAGTCGATCGGATTGCCCCACTCCTCCCATTCGAGCGCGGTCAGCGGCAGCTCGGGCATGAGCATGGAGGTCAGCGGGTCCACGAACGGCACCGCGGCCACCGCACCGCAGTACAGCTCGGGGGCCAGGTTCAGCACGGCACCGACCAGCAGTCCGCCGGCGGAGCCGCCCATCAGCACGATCCGGTCGGCGTCGATGTCCGAGCGACCTCCCAGGTGCCGGGTCACCGCGACGACGTCCGTGAAGGTGCGCCGCTTGTGCTCCTTCTTGCCGGACTCGTACCACTGCCGCCCGAGCTCGCCGCCGCCGCGCACGTGGGCGATGGCCCAGACCACCCCGCGGTCCAGCAGCGAGATCCGCGAGTACGAGAACGACGGATCCATGCTGATCTCGTACGAGCCGTAGGCATAAACCACCGCCGGCGCCGGCTGCGGTGCGTCCCGACGGCGGATGAGGGTGATCGGGATCCGCGTGCCGTCCTCGGCCTGGGCCCAGTCGCGCTCCACGCTGTAGTCGGCAGCCGAGTAGCCGCCCAGCACTGGCTGCTCGCGACGCAGGATCGGCTCAGGAAGATCGGGGCCGGGCGCCTCGAAAATCAGGTCGAAGACGCGCCGCGGGATCACGAAGGACTCCGCGGTGAAGCGCAGGACGGGGGAATCCGGCTCGGCGGCGGTCAGGGAGACCGCGGTGAGCTCGCCGGGCACCTCGAGGGCGCGCGGCGGCGCCTGGCGCTCGGTGCCCAGGCCATCCAGCGGCAGGACGCGCAGCCCCGGAAGGGTGTCCTCGCGGACCTCCACCACCAGGTGATGCTCGGTGGCGGCGAAGCCCAGCACCCGCAGCCCTTCTCTGGGACCCATGATGTCGATGCCGGGCGGGAGGCCGTCGTCGCTCGTCTGCTCGCGGTCCGCGGGGCCGTCGTCATCGCCCGGCGAAGTCGCGCCCGCGGGCAGATCCGACAGCTCGATCAGGCTCACTCGGCCATCCGGGGCCTGGTGATCGTGCTGGAGCAGGACGACGTCCCGGCCGTCGATCCGCAGGGGCTCCGCAGAGGCGAGCACGCGAGCGCTGCGCGGCACCACCACCAGCGGGGACTGCTCGCCTGCCTCCTCGACGCGCAGGATCGAGACTTCGGAGTACTCGGAGCACCCGGCCTCGAGCACGAGCCAGCGTCGGTCCGAGGAGAGCTCGGCGCCCAGCCACAGGCCGGGGTCGTCCTCCTGGGCGATGGTGATGTCCTGCTCGAGCGGGGTCCCGAGCACATGGCGGCGCAGCCGCCACGGCCGCCAGGTGTCGTCGACCTCTGTATAGAAGACGGCATCGCCGGCGGGGGAGAGGAAGGCGCCGTAGGAGGTCTCCGGGATCTCGTCGTCGAGGGTGCGCTCGGTGCTCAGGTCGTGGACGCGCACCGTGAAACGCTCATCGCCTGTGGTGTCCTCGGCCCAGGCCATGCGGGTTCCGTCGTGGGTGATGTCGAAGGCGCCCAGCGACCAGAAGTCGTGCGGCCGCGCTCGCTCGTTGCCGTCCAGGAGGGTCTGCTCGCCGGGCAGGGGCTGACCGGCGACGATCCGCGGCGGCTCCCACCCCCCAGCATCGGCCGGCACGCGGCACTGCACGGCGTGCTCGCCGCCCTCCTCAGTGCGGGCGAAGTACCACCAGTCCCCGCGCCGCCACGGCACCGACAGATCGGTCTCCTGCACGCGGTAGCGGACCTCCTGGAAGAGCTGCTCGCGCAGCGGGGCCAGCTGGGCGGTGGCGGCCTCGGCGTAGGCGGTCTCCGCCTGCAGATGCGCGATGACCTCCGGGGAGTCCTTGTCCCGAAGCCACTCATACGGGTCTTGGAAGGAATCGCCGTGGAACTCGCGGATGTGGTCACGGCGGACGGCCGACGGGGGAGCGAGCGGAAGATCCGAGTTCTGGGAGGTCATGGCGCTCATCGTAGGAAGCCCGGCAGACAGCACAGCGAGGCGGACGCCAGTGCGATGGCGTCCTTGTGCTGTCGTCGCCCCCGTCCACAATGAGTCCCATGATCGAAGCCCGTGCCCCTGAGACGACACACCCGTCGTTCGGCTCCCAGCGCGCCGATCTGTGGCTGCAGATCCTGCTCGTGCTGGGCGTCTCGCTGGGAGCCAGCGCCCTCTGGTCGCTTCTCGACCTCGCCGAGACGCTGTCGACCAGCTCGATCGCCGAATCCACCGCTGCCATGAACGCTGCGCAGAGCGGCTTCCCGCTGTTCGACGTCCTGCGCCGCGGTCTCGGGATCCTGCTGGCTCTGGTGCCGCCGGTGCTGGCGCTCTACCTGCTGGCCGGCTCGGCCGGGCAGCTGGGCGGCGTGCTGCGGCGGATCGGCCTGGACCGCCGCGCCCCGCTGGCGGATCTGGGACTGGGGGCGCTGCTCTTCGTCGTCATGGGCCTGGGCACCCTGGCGCTGTACCAGGCGGGGCGCCAGCTCGGGATCACCGCCGAGATCGTCACCAACGCGGCCGGGACCTCCTGGTGGGAGGTGATCCTGCTGCTGGCCTCGGCGCTGCGGCACTCGCTCGTGGAGGAGATCATCGTCGTCGTGTTCCTGGCCGATCGCCTGCTGCGGGTGGGCTGGACCTGGCCGGCGGTGCTGATCGGCTCGGCCCTTCTGCGCGGCAGCTACCACCTGTACCAGGGCATGGGCCCGGCGCTGGGCAACGTGGTCATGGGGCTGGTCTTCCTGTGGCTCTACCGTCGCACCGGACGCGTGATGCCGCTGATCATCGCCCACTTCCTGCTGGACGCCGTCGGCTTCCTAGCCGGGCCCCTGCTGTTCTGACGGAGCGCTCCACAGGCCACGGAACCCGGGTTTGCGCCGGAGGCGTGCTCGTCCGAGAATGGGAATCAGGTCACGAGAGCCAGCGACAAGCCCCAGCTAGCTGGCCGGCAACCCTCCTTCCGCGGTGGGGTGCCCTGGGTGAGGACCGGGCCGGTGCGCAGACGCGTACACGGCAAGCGCGGGTCACGGCACCCGGTCCGACGGGTGCGTCGGACCTCGGTCCGCGGCCCCGGAAGACAAGGAGTCGCCGACATGTCCGCACAGCAGCCCACCCCCTCCGCCCCGCAGGGATGGAGCTTCGAGACCCGGCAGATCCATGCCGGTCAGGAGCCCGATCCCGTCACCGGCGCCCGGGCGCTGCCCATCCAGCAGACGACCTCGTACGTCTTCCCGGATGCCGAGACCGCTGCCGGTCGCTTCGGACTCAGCCAGGTCGGGCCCATCTACACCCGCCTGACCAACCCCACCACCGAGGTCGTCGAGAACCGCATCGCCTCCCTGGAGGGCGGCACCGCGGCCGTCATGGTCTCCTCCGGGCAGGCCGCCACCACCTACGCGATCCTCAACGTGGCCGGGGCCGGCGATCACATCGTGGCCAGCCCGTCGCTGTACGGCGGCTCCTTCAACCTGTTCAAGCACACCCTGTCGCGGCTCGGGATCGAGACCACGTTCGTCTCCGACCCGGATGACCCCCAGGCCTGGCGCGATGCCGTTCGGCCCAGTACCAAGGCCTTCTACGCGGAGACCATCCCGAACCCGCGCAACGACGTCCTGGACCTGGAGACGGTCTCGCGGATCGCCCACGAGTCCGAGGTGCCGCTGATGGTGGACAACACCATCGCCACCCCGTACCTGCTGCGGCCGTTCGAGCACGGCGCCGACGTGGTGATCCACTCCGCCACCAAGTTCCTGGGCGGGCACGGCACCTCGGTGGGCGGGTTCATCGTGGATTCCGGGCGCTTCGACTACACCCGCTACCCGCAGCGCTTCCCCGGGTTCGTGGACCCGGACGAGTCCTACCACGGCGTCGTGTTCGGGGAGGTCTTCGGCGAGAACGGGCCGTTCGGGGCCAACGTGTCCTTCGCCTTCAAGGTCCGCACCCAGCTGCTGCGGGACATGGGAGCCTCCATCTCCCCGTTCAACGCCTTCCTGATCGAGCAGGGCATCGAGACGCTGTCGCTGCGCATGGAGCGCCACATCGCCAACGCCCAGAAGGTCGCGACCTGGCTCGAGGGGCACGAGGGCGTCGAGTCGGTGTCCTATGCGGGACTCGAGTCCTCGCCGTGGCACGAGCGCGCGCAGAAGTACGCACCCGGCGGGGCCGGCTCGGTCCTCGGCTTCGTGCTCCACGGCGGCTCGGAGGCGGGTCAGGCCTTCGTGGACGCGCTGAGCCTGCACTCGAACGTCGCGAACATCGGCGACGTCCGCTCCCTGGTCATCCACCCTGCCTCGACCACGCACGCCCAGCTCTCCCCGGAGGAGCAGCTGGCAGCGGGCGTGGCCCCCGGCTTCGTGCGCCTGTCCGTGGGTCTCGAGCACATCGACGACATCCTCGCCGACCTGGAGCTCGGCTTCGCCGCGGTCAGCCGTGCGGCAGGAGCCTCGGCCTGAGATGACGATCGCCGACAGTCCCCTTCCGCCCGCGCAGCAGCCCTTCCGCACCGAGGGGCTGCTGCGCCGCGCCCGGATCGGCGACCTCTCCCTGGACTCCGGAGCCGTGCTGCCCGAGGTCGAGCTGGCCTACGAGACCTGGGGCGAGCTCGACGACCGCGCTTCCAACGCGGTGCTCGTCCCGCATGCCCTGACCGGTGACACCCATGTCACGCGCGGGCGGGTAGCCCAGGACGCCACCGCGTTCGACCGCGTCTCCGCCGAGGCCCCGGGCTGGTGGGACGGGCTGGTCGGTCCCGGGCGGGCGATCGACACCGACCGCTTCTTCGTGGTCGCGATCAACATGCTCGGTGGCTGCTACGGCTCCACGGGGCCGGCGTCGCTGATCCCGGAGGGCAGCCCGCATGCAGGGCTTCCGTGGGGATCGGACTTCCCCGCGGTGACCATCCGCGATTCGGTGCGGGCCGAACAGCGCCTGGCCGAGCAGCTGGGCATCGCGTCCTGGCGGCTGGTCGTCGGCGGGTCCATGGGCGGTGCGCGGGCGCTCGAATGGGCTGCCACGTTCCCCGAGCAGGTGCGTGCCTGTGCCGTGATCGCCTCGACCGCGGCCTCCAGCGCCGAGCAGATCGCCTGGGGGCAGGCGCAGAGCCTGGCGATCCGCAACGATCCCGACTTCCGCGGCGGCGACTACTACGACGGCGTCATTCCCTCGGCCGGTTTGGGGCTGGCGCGGCGGATCGCGCACACCACCTATCGCGCGGCACCGGATCTCAACACCCGCTTCGGCCACTCGCCCCAGGCCGGCGAGGATCCCTCGGCGCCGCAGCCGGGGCGCCGCCGGGGCCGCTACGCGATCGAGAGCTACCTGGATCACCAGGCCGCCAAGCTCGTGGGCCGCTTCGACGCCAATTCCTACCTGGTGCTCAACGACGCCCTCATGGGCCACGACGTCGGCCGCGACCGCGGCGGCGCCCGGCAGGCGCTCGCGGCCACGACCTGCGACTGGCTCGTGGCCGCGGTCGACTCCGACCGGCTCTACCTGCCCTCGGAGTCCGAGGACCTCGCCCGGCTGCTGCCCGGCCAGGTCGCACACCGCACCATCCGCTCCGGAGCCGGGCACGACGGCTTCCTGATCGAGCACGAGCAGATCGGCGAGCTGGTCCGCGACGCCTTCCTCTCCTGACGGCCCCAGATCCCGTCGGGAAGCGCTCGGGAGTCAGGGAGGACCGCGGCTTCACCGGCTGAGAGACGGACGTGTAGATCCGCGCTGCCGGACACCGTCCCGTGAAGCCGGACCTCGCCGACCGTCACCGTCGGCTGGCGTTGCAGTTCGATGGCGCTGTCCACGAGGACGGGAGGCAGCGCCTGCGGGACGTCGAGCGGCTGCGGGCCACCGAGGCGGCAGGCTGGACGGAGCTGCGGGTGGTCCACACGGATCTGGACCTCGTCGACCCGCTGGACCCGGCGTCCGAGCCTCGGATCCTCACGCTGGTGCGGGACTACCGGCAGCGGTTCGACGCCGACCGGAGCCCGAGAGCGCTTCAGCTGCCCGGACGCCGGTGCGGAGTCACGAATGCGGGCCTTCGCGTGACGATGCTCAGCACAAGCGACTCCTCACGGGAGCCACCTCGTGCGCCCTCGACGAGGGGTCTCCTGCGCAGACCTTCGCCGCATGAAGGCCTGCGCAGGAGACCCTTCGCGGTGCGGACAGGCGAGCCGGCCTCGGATGCCATGATGGTCGGCATGAGCGAGAACCCCGTCGTGATGTGGAACCGTGATCCCGCCGATTTCCCGGAGGCGCCCTTGCTGGTGCTCTTCCACGGCTTCGGCTCGAACGAGCAGGACCTCATGGGCCTGGTGCCGCAGCTGCCGCAGGACTTCGTGGTGGCCTCAGTGCGCGCACCGCTGAGCCAGCCTCCGGGCTACAGCTGGTACCCGCTCTACGACGAGGAGGCCTTCGGCGCTGAGGCCATCCGCGCGGCGGTCGAGCCGCTCGTGGGATGGCTGCGCGAGCAGGCCCAGGGGCGACCGTCGACCACGCTGCTGGGCTTCTCCCAGGGCATGTCGATCGCCACCTCGCTGGTCCGTGCCATGCCGGGGGAGATCACCGCAGTGATCGGGCTGTCGGGCTTCGTGGTGCCGGAGCCGCTGGACATCTTCCGTGACGACGAGCTGAAGCGGGAGCCGTTCAAGCTGTTCTGGGGCCGGGACCCGCAGGACCCCATCGTCAACGACCAGCTGGTGGAGATGACCGCCGAGTGGCTCGTGGAGCACGCGGACACCATGAAGGTCCACTACCAGGGCATCGGCCACAGCGTGTCCCCGCAGGAGATCGGCCACGTCAACGAGTACCTGACCCGCATGGTGCTGGGTCGCTGAGCCGGGCCGGGGCCCGTTCAGCTCTGGGCGCGGATGACCAGCGAGGTTCCGTTGTAGGTGATGACGTCGCCGTCGTGCAGCTGGCGGCCTCGGCGGGTCTCGATGTCCTGATTGACCTGGACCATGCCCTCCTCCACAGCGGTGCGGGCCATGGCGCCGTCCTCGACCAGGCTGCCGAGCTTGAGGGCCTGGCCCAGGCGGATCATCTCGTCGCGGATGGGCAGCTCTTCGGGGGTGCTTGCGGTGTCGGTCATGGCTCCATTGTCTCTCACTGCCCACGGGGGCGGGGTCCGCGCCCGCGAGTATCCTGAGCCGGTGCCTTCCACAGATGCCGTGCAGCAGATTCCCGAGCAGTCCGCAGCCGTCGTGACGGCCCCCGCGCAGACCCACAGCCCCGTCACGGTGCTGATCGCCCAGATCGCCGCCGTGCTCGCCGGCGGTGCCATGGCCGTCCAGTCGCGCGTCAACGGCGAGCTGGGAGCCCGCACGGGGGATTCCGTGGCCGCGGGTCTCACCGGCTTCTCCGTGGGATTCGTGATCGTCCTGCTCGGGACTGCGCTCATCCCAGCCGGGCGCCGCGGCCTGATCACGGCCCTGGGCGCGTTCCGGGCCCGACGCCTGCCCGCGGTCTTCCTGCTCTCCGGGGTCTTCGGCGCTTTCCTGGTGGTGGTGCAGACCGTGACCACGCCGATGGTGGGCGTCTCCGTGTTCATCCTGGGCATGGTCGTCGGCCAATCGGTCGGCGGGCTCGGGGTGGACCGCGCGGGCATCGGCCCCGGCGGGATGAAGCCGCTGACCGGCTGGCGGCTGCTGGGCACCGGGATCATCGTGGTCTCCGTGCTGATCGCGCAGCTGCCGCACTTCGGCGACGACGGCGCCGAGGCCCGCAGCCCGGCCCTCATCCTGGCGATGGTGCTCCTGCCCGTGCTGGCCGGCCTGGGCTCCGCACTGCAGACGGCCTTCAACGGGCGGATCGGGGCGGAGGCCGGCACGCCGATCACCCCGACCGTGCTCAACTTCGCCGTCGGCGTGCTCTCGCTGATCATCGCCACGGTCATCCACCGGCTCACCGCCGACCTGCCGCCGTGGCACTTCCCGCCGCAGTGGTGGCTCTACCTGGGCGGGGTGTGCGGCGTCGTGTTCGTGGCCGCGGGGGCGGTGCTGTCGCGGATCATCGGGATCCTGCGCACCAGCCTGTCCCTGACCGCGGGGATGCTCACCGGAGCGCTGCTGCTGGATCTGCTCGTGCCCACGAGCGGCGCGGTGATCGCACCGCTGACGGTGCTGGGCACGGCGCTGACATTCGTGGGACTCGTCGTCGTGTCCCTGCCGTGGAAGCGGCGGGGCGCCGTCGTCCGGACATGACAGCAGCCGTCGCGCGGAGGAGCGCGACGGCTGCTGCAGAGCAACGGGCTCTACGTGCTCACTTGGCCGTGTGCCGCCCGTGGCCCGCGGCCACGGGCTCGTCTGAGGAGTAGTCGATCGACGTATCGCGGACCGGGACGGCCGAGCCGCCGGAGCGGCGCACGGCACCGCGCTCCCAGGCCAGCCCGATCCCGATCAGCACGAGCCCGATCGCCAGCCATCCGGAGAGCACGAGCCACTGCATAGTGGTGTCGGCCTCCGGGAAGTAGGAGATGTCGCGGATCAGCGTGGAGATCGCCCCGGGCGGCGGGTACTGCCCGATCTCGATGCCGCCGGCGAGTCCGCCCATGACCATGGGGAAGGCCAGCACGCCCAGGCCCGCACCGTTGGGGTCGTTCTCGCTGAAGGGGATCAGGTCCGTCTGGGTCACGAGCATGCCCGTCTGCTCACCCAGCTGCTCGCCCACTCGCTGGAGGATCTGGCCGGTGGCGGCATTGTTGGCCGAGGCGGAGATGACCTCGGCAGGCCGGCCGATCACGATGGCGTCGTAGACGTCGCGCTGCTCGATGGCCTCGACGGCGGCGTCACGGTCCTCGCCGGTCGTGATGTCGAACAGATCCGGCTGGGCGTCCTCGAGCTGGTCCTGGACCATCTCGACGGCCGCTCGGAGCACCAGACGCGCCTGCTGCGCGTCCGTGCGCAGTTCATCCCGCTGATCGAGCAGCTGATCATTCGCGCCCAGCGCGAGGGTCGGATCCGTGCAGATTTCAGCTCCGCGGATCTTCCGATGTTCTTCACGACGCTCGGTGCGGTGCAGCAGCGCGCCGGCTCGGTGGATTCGCAACTCGTGCATCGCTACGCGGAGCTGCTGCTGGAGGCGATCGCCCTTGCCGAGGCGACCTCGCAGCACCCGCCGCTGAGCGAGGCGCAGCTGATGATGGTGCTCGGTCAGCGGGGCTGACCGGCGCCAGAGGACAGCGGCCGGACACGCGGAGCCGGCACACCGCCTCCGGCCCCGCGACCAGCGAGTCGCGGGCCGTCGTCGTCGTTGACTACCCTGGCGGTCGGTGCCTTTGCGCACCCCAGGACCTCGTACGGAAACCCCACGCCAGGCCGCAGCCAGCGGTCGCGGCAGATACCGGAGTGTGCATCTCATGGCCCCCAAGTCCACGCTGGACAACGTCATCTCGCTGTGCAAGCGACGCGGCTTCGTGTTCCAGGCGGGTGAGATCTACGGCGGCTCGCGCTCGGCCTGGGACTACGGCCCCCTGGGCGCGGAGCTCAAGGAGAACATCAAGCGCGAGTGGTGGCAGTCCTTCGTGCGTGGGCGCCAGGACATGGTGGGCTTGGACTCCTCGATCATCCTGCCCTCGGCCGTGTGGGAGGCTTCCGGGCACGTCGCCACGTTCACGGATCCGCTGGTGGAGTGCACCTCGTGCCACACCCGCCACCGCCAGGATCACCTGGAGGAGGCCTTCGAGGAGAAGAAGGGCCGCGCGCCCGAGTCCATGGCGGAGATCAACTGCCCCAACTGCGGCACCAAGGGCGAGTGGACGGACCCGCAGCAGTTCTCGGGCCTGATGAAGACCTACCTGGGCCCGGTGGACGATGAGAAGGGCAAGCACTACCTGCGCCCGGAGACCGCCCAGGGCATCTTCGTGAACTTCCTCAACGTGGTGACCGCGGCCCGTCAGCGTCCGCCGTTCGGCATCGGCCAGATCGGCAAGGCCTTCCGCAACGAGATCACCCCGGGCAACTTCATCTTCCGCACGCGCGAGTTCGAGCAGATGGAGATCGAGTACTTCGTGCACCCGGAGGAGGCCAAGGGCTCCTTCGACACCTGGGTGGATGACTGCGAGCGCTGGTTCACGGATCTGGGCGTGAACCCGCAGAACCTTCGCCGCTTCGACGTCCCGGACGGCGAGCGCGCTCACTACTCGGACGCCACGATCGACCTGGAGTACCGCTTCGGCTTCCAGGGCTCGGAGTGGGGCGAGCTGATGGGCGTGGCCAACCGCACGGACTTCGATCTGAGCAACCACACCGAAGCCTCGGGCACCAAGATGCAGTACTTCGACCAGGCCTCCGGGGAGCGCTACACCCCGTACGTGATCGAGCCGTCCTTCGGCCTCACGCGCTCCATGATGGCGTTCCTGGTGGACTCCTACCGCGAGGAGGAGGCCCCCAACACCAAGGGCGGCACGGATGTGCGCACCGTGCTCGGGCTGGACCCGCGCCTGGCCCCGGTCAAGGCTGCGGTCCTGCCGCTGTCCAAGAAGGACGACCTCAAGGGCGTGGCCGGGGACCTGGCCGCCGAGCTGCGGCGCCGCTGGAACATCGACTACGACGACGCCGGGGCCATCGGCCGCCGCTACCGCCGCCAGGACGAGATCGGCACGCCGTACTGCGTGACGGTGGACTTCGACACCCTCGAGGACCAGGCCGTGACCATCCGCGAGCGCGACGAGATGACCCAGGAGCGCGTCTCCCTGGACCGGGTCAGCGCGTACCTGGCCGACAAGCTGGGCTGCTGAGCGGAGGATCGCATGAGTGTTCAACTGCGCACCTGGGAGCAGGGCGATGACCTCGCCCTGCTCGAGGTCCTGCCTGCGCCCGAGTCCGATCCCGTCGTCGCCCTGCGGGCCCTCATGGGCCCGGACACCGACGAGCCCGCGTTCTCGCGCACGGTCGTGGCCGTCGACGACGGCGTGGTGATCGGCGGCGGCGCGGTGCAGCTGCACCCCATGCACCCCGAGCGTCTGTGGGCCTTCGCTGAGGTGGCCACGGCCAACCGCGGCGAGGGCACGGGCCGGCTGATCGTGGATCGCCTGCGGGAGATCGCCGCCGAGGCCTTCCCGGGCAAGCCCCTGCGCACCAAGGCCGCGCCCGAGACCTCGGGGGCAGGCTTCGCCGCGCATGCGGGCATGGTGCCGGTCATGACGCACCGTCATGTGGTGATCGCTCCCGGCGCCCTGCCGCCGCAGCCGATCGGCGAGGGGGACTCCGCGACCGAGGCGATCGAGGATCTGGCCACGGGCTCAGTCGAGCTCACCAGGGCGGTGGGGGAGTTCTACCGCTCCGTCAACGCCTGGGACGCCCCGGCCGAGCTGTCACTGGGGCAGGTGAACCAGCAGTTCCTCTCGGAGACCTCGCAGGCCTACGGGGCGATCGTGCTGCGCCGCGGCATCGACCGCGGGGCGGGTCGCACCGGGAGCATCGGGGCCTTCGCGATCAGCTACCGCTCGCTCGAGCTGGATCAGGAGCGCTCGCAGGCCGACGCCGAGCGGCTCGAGGAGCTCGACGAACTGCCCACCGACGTCCTGGTGGGCTGGGACCCGTCGCTGTCCGACGAGGACGCGGCGATCGCGGTCGCCAAGCTGCTCGGCCTGCTCGTGGCCCGCTACCCGGTGCGCGTGGAGGTCACCGACGCCATGCGCCCGCTGGCGATCGTGTGCGCCCAGCTCGTCGCGGACGGGGTGGCCAAGGTCGTGGACGAGTCCGTGACCTACGCCGATCCCGCCGAGTGAGCCTCGCCGTCTGATCCCGCACCTTCTGGGCTGACGACAGCGGCCGGTGCCTCCCCTTCTCGGGCGCCGGCTGCGAACTGGACGGAGTGTGCGTCACGGCATTCTCCTGTCGACGGGGAGGAGCGGCCTCGGGGCGCTCCTCCGGTTCAGTGCCCCGGTTCTAAGCAACAGGTTTGCTCATGTGAACTCCGGAGTCGGGGTGAGGGAGCCGCTGAGGAGCCCGGAATGTGCCGGAGATCGCCCGAACGCGGCGGCAGTCCTGTGGGAAGATGCCCCGATGACCACAACCGCCGAGCCCCGCCAGGAGACCGCCCTCGCGCAGCAAGCGCAGGGGCCGTCGTCGTACCGTCAGCCGTTCGGCCCGGGAACGATCGAGACCACGCTGGCCGACGAGGCCGTGACCCTGGACCTGCCGCCGCTGCGGCTGGGCGGGCTGACGATCGATGTCCCCGTGGTGCTCGCGCCCATGGCCGGGGTGACGAACAAGGCCTTCCGCGCCCTGTGCCGCGCCCACGGCGGGGGGCTGTACGTGACCGAGATGGTCACGGCCCGCGCCCTCGTGGAGCGCCGCGAGAAGTCCCTGCAGATCGTCCACCACGACCCGCACGAGACCCCGCGCTCGGTGCAGATCTACGGCGTGGACGCGGTGAATGTGGGCAAGGCCGTGCGGATGGTGGTCGAGGAGGACATCGCCGACCACATCGACCTGAACTTCGGCTGCCCCGTGCCCAAGGTGACCAAGCGCGGCGGGGGATCGGCGCTGCCGTGGAAGACGGATCTCTTCGAGGCGATCCTCTCCGCCGCGGTGCGCGAGGCTCAGGGGCTGCCCGTCACGATCAAGACCCGCAAGGGCATCGACGACGACCACCTCACCTACCTCGAGGCGGGTCGGATGGCCCGCGACCTCGGCATCGCCGGGATGACCCTGCACGGGCGCACCCTGGAGCAGCACTACTCCGGCCAGGCCGACTGGTCGTCGATCGCCCGGCTGCGCGAGGCGATCCCGGACATGCCGATCCTGGGCAACGGCGATATCTGGTCCGCCGAGGACGCGGTGCGCATGGTCAACGAGACGGGCGTGGACGGCGTGGTCATCGGGCGCGGCTGCCAGGGACGGCCCTGGCTGTTCGGCGATCTGCAGGCCGCGTTCGACGGCAGCCGGGAGCGTGCCCGCCCCGGGCTGCGCGCTGTGGCCGCCACCATCTACCGCCACGCCCAGCTGCTGGTCGAGCAGGACGGCGACGAGCTGCAGGGCCTGCGCGAGATCCGCAAGCACGTGGCCTGGTACTTCAAGGGCTACCCCGTCGGCGGAGATCTGCGCGCGCGGCTGTCCCTGGTCGAGACGCTGGATCAGCTCGAGGAGCTGCTCTCGTCCATGGACCTGGACCAGCCGTACCCGGGGGCTGCTGTCGAGGGCCCGCGCGGGCGCGCGGGCAATCCCAAGAAGGCCGCGCTGCCGGACCGCTGGCTCGAGGACCGGCAGATCCACGACGACCAGCGATTGGGCCTGGTCGACGCCGAGCTCGACGTCTCCGGCGGCTGAGGCGCCCCCGAGCGGGCACAATGGCCTGGTGATAAATGAGCCGAGCCACGAGAACCAGCAGGAGCTCCCGCTCGAGGGCGTGGCGGAGATGCTCGCCGCCGTCGACCGCACCCGCGAGGCCGAGCAGGGCTACAGCGCCCGCGACATCGAACGGTGGGTGCGCGAGGATCATCACAACAAGTACCGCTCGCACTTCGAGCGCGATCGCGCCCGCGTGCTGCACTCCTCGGCCCTGCGCCGCCTGGCCGCCAAGACCCAGGTGGTCGACCCCGGGGCCGACGACTTCGCGCGCAACCGCCTGACGCATTCGCTCGAGGTCGCCCAGATCGGCCGGGAGATCGGACGTCTGATGGGCTGCAACCCGGACGTCGTCGACGCCGCCTGTTTGTCCCACGACCTCGGCCACCCGCCGTTCGGGCACAACGGGGAGACGGAGCTCAACGCGCTCGCCGGGGACATCGGCGGCTTCGAGGGCAATGCGCAGACCCTGCGGCTGCTCGTGCGGCTGGAGCCCAAGGTCATCGCCCAGGACGGCAGCCCCGCCGGGCTGAACCTCACCCGCGCCGCGCTGGACGCCACGTGCAAGTACCCGTGGCGGGCCTCGGAGGCGCCCCAGCAGGCGGACGGGACGCGCTCGCGGAAGTTCGGCGTCTACGAGGACGACCTGCCGGTCTTCAAGTGGATGCGCGAGGGCGCCCCGGCGCGCACCAAGTGCCTCGAGGCCCAGGTCATGGACCTGGCCGATGACATCTCCTACTCGGTGCACGACGTCGAGGACGCCGTCGCCGCAGGAGCCGTGCGGCTGTCCCGGCTGAAGGATCCCGCTCAGCGCGAGCGCGTGTTCGACAAGACCCGCGAGTGGTACCTCCCCGGTGCGGAGGACGCCGAGCTGGACGAGGCGCTGACCCGTCTGGAGAACGCCCCGGAATGGGCCTCCGAGATGCGGGGATCGCGCCAGGACCTGGCTCGGCTCAAGGACATGACCTCCCAGCTGATCGGGCGCTTCGCCACCTCGGCCGTGGCCGCCACGCGTCGGGTCACGGGCTCGGATCCGCTGACCCGCTACGACGCCTCCCTGGTGGTCCCGCAGGAGACCGACGTAGAGATCGCCGTGCTCAAGGGCATCGCCGTGACCTACGTGATGACCGAGCGCGACTCCCAGGTGGTCTACGACCGCCAGCGCGAGACGCTGCGCCTGCTGGTCGAGGCCATGATGGACTCGGACGGCCGCTACCTGGCCCCGGAGTTCCGCGGTGACTGGCACGGTCTCGGCGACGGCCCCGGTGCCGAGGCTCTGCGTCTGCGCATCGTGATCGATCAGGTGGCCTCGCTGACCGACACCTCGGCAGTGCGGCTGCACCATCGCCTCCAGGGCACCGACCGTCGCCTGGGGGACACCCCGCTGTGGTGAGCGCGCCGTCGTGACCGCCGTTCCGGCGACGAGCCGAACTGCCAGGTTCTCCTCAGCCTGCGCCCAGCTCCCTTAGACTTCCCTTGCGTAGGCACCATCGCATCGCCGACAGGCATCCACGACACGCGCAGGACGCGGGAACAGGCAGCACACCGTGATCGGAATCCTCTGGGGCATCGGAGGCATGGCAGGGATCCTGCTCATCGCCTTCCTCCTCTCCTCCAACCGGCGGGCGATCAGGATCCGCACCGTCGCCGCGGCCCTGGGCCTGCAGGTCGTGTTCGGCATCGCCGTCCTCTACTGGCCGTTCGGCCAGCGGGTCCTCGAGATCGTCTCGAGCGGGGTCCAGGAGGTCATCGGCTCGGCGAACGCCGGCATCGACTTCGTGTTCGGCGGTCTCGTGCCGGAGGACGGTGTGGTCTTCGCGCTGCAGGTCCTGCCGGTCATCATTTTCTTCGCCTCGCTGACCGCGGTGCTCTACCACTGGGGCATCCTGCAGTTCGTCGTGAACTGGCTGGGCCGCGGCATCGGCTGGCTGCTGGGCACCCGGCGCGCCGAGTCCGTCAACACGGCGGCCAACATCTTCGTGGGCCAGACCGAGGCCCCGCTGGTCATCCGCCCCTACATCCCCGGGCTCACGCGCTCCGGGCTGTTCGCCGTCATGGTGGGCGGGCTGACCACCGTCGCCGGCTCCGTGCTGGTCGGCTACTCCCTGCTGGGCGCCCCGCTCGAGTACCTGATCGCCGCTTCCTTCATGGCCGCCCCGGGCGCGCTGCTCATGGCGAAGATCCTGGAGCCGGAGACCGTCTCGGACGAGGAGGCCGACCGCCTGGAGAAGGTCGGTGCCGCCAAGCTGGCCGCCGAGAACAGCGATGTCCCCGTCGTCGCCGCGACCGACGACGCCGCAGCCGATGCCCCGTGGGCCGATGGCGAGCAGGCGGAGGAGGCCGTCGTCGTCGAGGATCCGGGAGACGCTCTCAAGCACCGCAACGTGATCGACGCCGCCGCGGCCGGCGCCAGCGACGGCCTGCGCCTGGCGCTGACCGTGGGCGCCATGCTGCTGGCGTTCATCGCGCTGATCGCCCTGGTCAACCTGATCATCGGCACGGTCGGCGGCTGGTTCGGCGCCCCGGATCTGACCTTCGAGCAGATCCTGGGCTGGGTCTTCGCCCCGATCATGACCATGATCGGCGTGCCGTGGAACGAGGCCGTGGCCTCCGGCAGCTTCGTGGGCCAGAAGGTCGTGGTCAACGAGTTCGTGGCCTTCGCCGACTTCGGCCCGCAGATCGAGAGCTTCAGCCCCAAGACGGCTGCCATCACCACCTTCGCCCTCACCGGCTTCGCCAACCTCAGCTCGCTGGGCATCCTGCTGGGCGGTCTGGGCGGACTGGCCCCGGAGCGCCGCCCGGAGATCGCCGAGCTCGGCATCCGCGCCATCCTGGCCGCCACCCTGGCCAACCTGATGTCTGCGACCATCGTCGGCATGATGCTCGCCTGAGCCTCTGACCCGCACGTCACGCGGCCCGTCGGGGCACCTCATTAGGATGGTGTACCGACGGGCCGCCTCTCATCTGCCGGACCGGTCCTCATGCCCTGACCAGCACCGGGCCCCCGACCGCACCCACCCTCCAAGGAGCGCCAGACCATGGCATCGGCACAGCAGTCCCCGAACGGCCGCGTCCCCGCCGGGGTCGACTCACCGAAGGCCCAGGAGGCCTCGCGCGCTCCCGGGATGATCGTCTCCGCCGTCGTCCTGCTGATCGCCGCGCTGTCGATCGTGCTGCCGCATCTGATCGAGGCGGCCGGGTGGATGCGCACGTTGGGACTGGTCCTCGGGCTGATCCTCATCGGCGTGGGCACCGTGGTCTTCGTCCAGGAGCTGCGCCGCCAGTCGATCGTGCGGCGCTGAAGACGGCCCTCCGGCGGCAGCGTCTGTCGGCACGCCGTCATCCCGTTGAACGGAATCGGCCTTCGAGCGGCGAGTGACGCGGATTACAGTGAACCGGCCCGCGTCCCGTGGGTCCGACCCCCGAATCGCCCTGCGCGAAGGAGACACGCCCGTGCCCGCTGAGACCCCCGTGAACCAGGTCCTGCGCGGCCGCGCCTGGGTGGCGCCGCTGTGCTGGATCGCCGTGCTGCTCGACGGCTTCGACGCCGTCGTCCTGGGCGCGGTCATGCCCTCCATGATCGAGGACCCGGACTTCGGGCTCTCGGCCGCCTCCGGCACGGCCGTGGCGACCGCCGGACTGTTCGGCATGATGGTCGGCGCTCTCGGGATGGGCTGGGCCACGGACCGCTTCGGCCGCCGTCGGATGCTGATCGGCGCGGTGACGATCTTCTCCCTGCTGACCCTGGCCATGGCCTTCACCGACTCGATCGCCGTGTTCGGGATCCTGCGCTTCCTGGCCGGCGTGGGCCTGGGCGGCTGCCTGCCCACCGCGATCTCCATGGTCACGGAGTTCTCCTCCGCCCGTCGCACAGGCAATGCGACCACCACCGTCATGACCGGCTACCACGTCGGAGCGGTGCTCACCGCGGCGCTGGCGATCTGGATCGTCACGCAGCTGTCCTGGCACGCCATGTTCATCGCCGGCGCCCTGCCGGCCGTGATCCTGGTGCCGCTGATGCTGCGCTTCCTGCCCGAGTCCCCGGAGTTCCTGCTCTCGCAGGGACGCCGCGACGAGGCCCGGGCAGTCGCCGAGCACTACGGCATCGACTTCGCCACGCGGCTGGAGCGCCAGGAGGCCCTCACCAGGGCCGGATCGGATACCCAGAAGGAGAAGGTCGGGGCCGGCCTGCTGCTGTCCGGTCCGTACCGCCGCAACACCGTGATCCTGTGGATCGCCTCCTTCATGGGCCTGCTGCTGGTCTACGGTCTGAACACCTGGCTGCCGCAGATCATGCGCGCCGCCGACTACGACCTCGGCAATGCCCTGGGCTTCCTGCTGATCCTCAACGTGGGCGCGATCGTCGGGCTGTTCATCGCCGGGCGGGCAGCGGACCGGTTCACCCCTCGGATCGCGGGCATCGTGTGGTTCCTGGGGGCCGCCGTCATGCTCTCGGCGCTGGTGATCCGCCTGCCGCTGGGCGGGATCTACGTCATGGTCTTCCTCACCGGCTGCTTCGTGTTCTCCGCGCAGGTGCTGGTCTACGCCTTCACCGCCTCCAACTACCCTGCGCAGGTCCGGGCCACCGCGCTGGGCATGTCGGCCGGCACGGGGCGCCTGGGTGCGATCTCCGGACCGCTGGTGGGCGGCACCCTGCTCTCCGCCGGGCTGGCCCACCCGTGGGGCTTCTTCGCCTTCGCCCTGGCCGCGCTGCTGGGCGGCGGTGCGCTGTCGGCCGCCCGCACCCTCGACCCGGAGGCTCCTGCCAGCCCGGTCCCCGGGGGCCCGGGCGATTGACCGACGGCCGTAGAATGGCCCAGTGGCCGGACTGATCAAGCGCGAGGACATCGACGAAGTGCGCTCGCGGACGGACATCCGCGAGATCGTCGAGGGCTACGTCACGCTCAAGTCGGCCGGCATCGGCTCCTACAAGGGCCTGTGCCCCTTCCACGACGAGCGCACCCCGTCCTTCCACGTCCGCCCGCAGTACGGCACCTATCACTGCTTCGGCTGCGACGAGTCCGGCGACGTCATCGCCTTCATCCAGGCCATGGAGCACACCACGTTCGCGGAGACCGTCGAGCGGCTGGCCGCCCGGATCGGCTACGAGCTGCACTACGAGCAGGGCAGCGGGCCGGACAAGGCCATGGTGGGGCGTCGGCAGCGTCTGCTCGATGCCCACAAGGTCGCCGCCGAGTACTTCCAGGCCCAGCTGCGCACCGCCGGAGCACGAGCCGCCCACACCTACTTGGGCGATCGCGGCTTCTCCCCGCAGGACGCCGCCGACTACGGCGTGGGCTATGCGCCCAAGGGCTGGACCAGGCTGCTGGATCACCTGCGCCAGCGCGGCTACACCGACGACGAGCTCGAGGGCACCGGCATGTTCTCCTCCGGGCGCAGCGGGCTGATCGATCGCTTCCGGGGTCGGCTGATCTTCCCCATCCGGGGGATCGGCGGGGAGGTCATCGGCTTCGGGGCCCGCAAGCTCTTCGACGACGACAACGGCCCCAAGTACCTCAACACCCCCGAGACCCAGCTCTACAAGAAGTCCACCGTGCTCTACGGGATCGACAAGGCCAAGCGCCAGATCGCCAAGCAGCGCCAGGTGGTCGTGGTCGAGGGGTACACGGACGTGATGGCCATGCACCTGGCAGGGGTCCCCACCGCCGTGGCGACCTGCGGCACTGCCGTCGGTGCTGAGCACATCAAGGTCGTGCGCCGTTTCCTCTCGGATGACGGCTCCGGCGGCGAGGTCGTGTTCACCTTCGACGGCGACGAGGCTGGGCAGAAGGCCGCTCTGCGCGCCTTCGAGGAGGATCAGCGCTTCATGGCCCAGACCTTCGTGGCGGTGGAGCCGAACGGCATGGATCCGTGCGAGCTGCGCCTGGCTCGCGGGGACGCCGCTGTGCGCTCGCTGCTGAGCGCCAAGCGGCCGCTGTTCGAGTTCGCCATCCGCGCGGCCATGAAGCGCTACGACTTGGAATCGCTGGAGGGCCGGGTCCAGGCCATGCGAGCGACCGCTCCGATCGTCGGGCGCATCCGTGACACCACGCTGCGCCCGGCCTATGCCCGCCAGCTGGCCGGGTGGCTGGGGCTCGAGGTCCCGGACGTCGTGCAGGCCGTCGAGGCCTCCGCCCGCGCCGACGCCCGCGGTGAGAGCGGCGGTCAGGGGCGCGGCGCGGGGCAGCAGCGCACGTTCGACCGCCCGGTCGACGGCTCCGATCAGCAGTCGCGCAGTCCCCAGGGCGGCCCAGGGGCTCCCGACGACGACGCCGCCCATCCTCCGCGCATCGAGTGGCCGGATCCCCGCGATCCGCTGCTGCGCACGGAGAAGGAGGCGCTTGAGGTCGTCGTGCAGGTCCCGCATCTGCTGGGGGAGGCCGAGTGGCAGCAGTTCACCGAGGCCGAATGCGCGCATCCCGTGCACACCGCGGTGCATCGCGGGGTGGTCCAGGTGCTCGCCGGTATCGGCGCGGATCAGCAGATCACCCCGGGGCGAGGCTGGATCGAGGCCCTGCGCGCTGCGCTGCCGCAGGAGCTGCACGGCTATCTGGCTGGACTGTCCATGCGGGCGCTGCCCGCCTCGGACGAACAGCAGCTCGAGCGCTACGCCACCGGGGTGATCAACCACCTGTTCGACCGCCAGATCAACCGGCGCCAGGCGGATCTGCGCGCCGAGCTGCAGCGGACGTCGTCGGTCCAGGAGCCGGAGCGCTTCCGCGAGATCAGCCGCAGCCTGCTCGATCTGGAGGCCCGCCGTCGCCAGCTGCGTCCGGCCTGAGCCGAGCCCCGGACGGGTTTTGCGCGGGGGCAGTGCACAAGGTAGGGTGTCTGTCTGTTGCACGGCGACGTGCACCTTCCCCCGTAGCTCAATTGGCAGAGCATTCGACTGTTAATCGAAGGGTTGCTGGTTCGAGTCCAGCCGGGGGAGCCCTCCAGCCCCCGTGGTGACCAAGTCACCACGGGGGCTTTTGCGTGCCTGCGCAAGATCGGGGCCGAGCAATTCCAAAAGGGAGATGTCGAGCCAGTCTGCGATCTCCATCAATTCCGTGATCGAGAACGGGCGCTCTCCACGCATGCGTCGGGATGCTGCACTTCTTGCCAGCCCTAGGCGGGTCGCCATCTGCGACTGACTTACGTCGCGTCGACCGAGCCAGGCGCGGACCTCGTTTCCGACGAGGACGGCACGGGGATCCAGGGGTTCTGTGGTCTCACTTGTCATGGACCCACTGTACCCACAGCAGGGCAGAAAGTCCGAAAAATGGTCCTGTGTCCCGCTGAAAGGGACACTCTTGTTGACATAGTGTCCCGCTCAGCGGGACACTGTCCCCATGACGAAGCAAAAGCGACTCGCCCTGGCCATCCGCTCTCGGATGGCCTTCTGCGAGATGACACAGGCCCAGCTGGCGGCGCGGATCGAGATGGGGCGGACCTCACTTTCTGCGCGACTCAACGGAGATCGGGAGTTCTCGTACTCGGAACTTGAGTCAGTGGCTCAGGCGCTGGATCTGAGCCTGCGGGATCTGCTGCCGGCAGACGAGAAGGAGGCGCAGCGATGAGCACGACGACGATGACGACGAACCCGCAGCCACTGAACGAGACGGATGCGCGCGAGCTGACGAACCAGATCGCAGAAGGACTGGCTGATGTCCACGCGCTGATCGTGCAGGCCTGGGAGGGCCGCGTGTGGGAGCCGCTGGGCTTCGAGACCTGGGACGCCTGGATCGATGCGAACTTCCGCGGACTCCAGCTGCGTCCGCCGCGTGAGCAGCGCGACGAGGTCATTCAGTCCATGCGCGAAGCCGGCATGAGCATGCGGGCGATCTCACAGGCCACGGATCTGTCGTACAGCACGGTGCAGCGTGTCGCGCCGGCAGGTGACCCAAATGGGTCACCTGAGGAGTCCTCGAACGTCGTGGGTCTGGATGGCAAGTCCTACAAGAAGCCCAAGAAGTCGGTTCCGACGGCGGAAGACGCTGCCGAGTTCGCCGACGTCTCCCTGGACGGGCTCGGGATCTCCATGGTTGATCCCGCAAACCTGCCTGGAGCGGATGTCGATCAGGTGCTCTCTGGCGACGTCCTGGACCCGGAGCCGGTCTCCGGCCAGGAGTCGGAGCCGGCGGAGTCTGCTTGGTGGGAGGAGCCGCGACAGGCGCTGCTCGAGGCGGAGTCCCGCTGCGCAGCACTGCTGAGGCAGCGCAAGGCGGAGCCGCGCCTGACTGAGGATCCGCAAGACCCGGGGCCGACGCAGCTGACGATGGCTGCGGCGCGGACCGTACTGGCTGCTGGCGGAGTCATCGTCGATCTGGGTGTCACCGACCTGGATGGCGAGTCGCAGGAAGCACTGCGCCGTGTCCTGGGGACCGTGATCGAGTCCCTGGACGGTGTCATCGGGGATCTGGATGAGGCTGATGATGACCAGGCCTGAGCGCACAGAAAACGATGCGCGCCCGGGGGCATCCGGACGCGCATCTCATCAGCAGAAAACCCGAGATTCAGAAGGATCAACGCTGGTGAGCGACACGGTAGCACCGACCCCGCCCCGCACGTCTCGAATCGACCCGGACACCCGGGGCGTCCAGTGGATCGTCGTGGGTCTGGTCGGGCTGCTGGGGCTGACTAGCTTCGCGGTGAGCTTCCGGGCGCTGCATGACGTGGCGGCATGGGCGGGCATCGGCCCGGGCCTGCAATGGGCCGTGCCGGTCTTCATCGACGGCGCGATCCTCACCTATGCGCTGGCGGTGCTGGTGCATCGGTCACGTGGTGAATCCGTGTGGCCGTCGTGGACCTCCTTGGCGGTGTTCACTGCGATGTCGGTGGCTGCGAACGCGGCGCACGCTGTGGCTGTGCCGCAGCAGGTGTGGTGGCAGACCTGGGTCGGTGCGTCCCTGGCTGCGCTGGCCCCGCTGGGGGTCTTCGCGGCGACCGAGCAAATGGCCCGTCTGGTGGTGCTGCGCCCGCAGGACCGGCAGGCCCCGGTGGAGCCTGTGGAGGCGCCTGAAGACTCGCTGTCCGTCCCAGTGGCCTCGCCTGAGCCGTCGCCGCAGGTGGGACAGGCAGCACCCGTACAGGCCCCAGTGGAGGCTGCGGGGCCGACCCTGGGACCGGAGGCCCCTGCTGAGGTGCCGGCACCTGAGCCTGCCCCCGAACCGGAGCCGGAAGCCCCCGTCGAGCCTGAGGCTCCTGCCGAGGTGCCGGCACCTGAGACGGAGCCGGAAGCCCCTGCCGAGGAGCCTGCAATCAAGACCGCGCCGGTGGCACAGGTGCGCCCCGAGCGTGCGGCTGAGGA
Source organism: Kocuria sp. p3-SID1428 (assembly GCF_025149945.1). Lineage (GTDB taxonomy): Bacteria > Actinomycetota > Actinomycetes > Actinomycetales > Micrococcaceae > Kocuria. Next base: position 64,814 of record NZ_JALXVH010000004.1, read on the forward strand.
ACCTGAAGGTCCGTCGGAGGATGACTTCACTGAGTGGGTGCTCGGGCGTCGTCGTGCCGGTGAGCCCGTCACGGGGTCGACTGCGGGCAGCTTCCTGGGCGTGTCTGAGCGCACGGGGCGCAACCGGATCAAGGAGCTGCGTGCGGCGCGGCCTGAGCTGTTCGAGGAGGACGCAGCATGAGCATCAGGGCGATCTCGTGGGCGTGGACGCAGCAGGTGAAGTCTTCGCAGAAGCTGGTGCTGATGGCCCTTGCGGACAGCGCTGACGACTTCGGGGAGGCCCGGGTCTCGCAGTCCTTCCTGGCATGGAAGACCGAGTACAGCGAGCGGTTCGTGCGCAAGGCCATCACGGAGTTGGAAGAAGCCGGTCTCATGACGCGGGTGCGCACGACTCGGCGCGACGGAACGCGCGGCGTGGATGGTCTCGTGCTGCACCTGGAGAAGGCCAGCTCCAAGGCCGCCTGGGGCGGTCTCAGCGAGGTGCGCCGGCAGCTGCGAGAGCAGGTGTCGCAGCGCGGTCTGCCTGCCGGTGAGGACTTCGGCCCGGATCTCGTGGCCGAGCAACCGGAAGGTATCGCGCCCAGTCAGAGCCACCGGAACAACGTGCCGGTGGACGAAGCGCCGCCTGTGGATAACTCCGTTTCGCCTAGTGGGAACCACCGGAACAACGTGCCGGTAGAGGGGTCCTACCGGAACACTGTTCCGGTCCTACCGGAACGACGTGCCGGTAGTGACCCTCGCGGACTCTCTACTACGCGCGCGCCCGTCTTTTATCCATCATCATCATCCGTGCCCGAGGACGGGCCTGTGGATGATGATCGACCGATGACGATGATCGAGGATCATCCTCAGCAGCCGACTCCGGCTAGCCGTCCGAGCCAGCACCGAGGCGTGAACGTCGCTCGGTTGCGGATGGAGCACGGGGCCGCCGTCGGGTCGTGGCCGGAAGCTGTCTGGGTCGCGGTGGTGGATCTCGTGCTCAGCCGGGCTCGCGGGGCGGTGAGCCGACCGCAGGCTTTCGTCAGCCGAGCGATTGAGAACGATCACGGCGTGATGATCGAAGCTGCCGAGGCCGTCGGACAGCTCGAGGACGTCTTCCGCGCCACGGCGCAGCCTGGCCCCGGGCAAGTGGCTCAGCCGGTCGTCCCGGCAGCTCGAGCAGCCGTGTCGACGCGTCGGGTGTCGTGCCCGGTCCACCACACGGATCACCTGGAATCTCACGAGTGTGGCGGTTGCCGAGCCGACCGGCTGGCACAACGGTCCGAGGAGGGCTGAACGATGGCAGGACTGGACAACCCGCAGCAGACCGCTGGTCGGCTGGTGGCAAGCTCGCCGGAGGCGTGGCAGGCCGTGCTGGAGACGATGGAGGCTGTTTCCCCGGTGATTCGCTCAGTGCTGGGGCCGGCTGGATTCGGCTCCGAGGCCGAGGACATCGAGCAGGAAACGATCATCTCGGCGGTCAAGGGCATCGGTCGCTGGAGCGCAACGGAAGGGCCGCTCGTGGCCTGGGTGACGATGATCGGCAAGCGTCGAGCCATCGACTTCATCCGCCGTCAGAAGCACATGAGCCGCACGGCGGTGGTCTTCGCCGGGCAGGGCGGAGACGAGGACGACGCTCAGGTGATCGACGTGGCCGAGGCCTCGTTCGAGGAGCAGTTTCTGGACCGGGAGGAGGCCTGGGCGACTGTGGAGTCCGTGCTGGGGCAGGTGCAGCTGCTGCTGCGCAATCGCGAGACCGTCGCTCGGGCCCTGGTGGTTCTGGTGCGCTGCGACGGCGACGTAGCGGAGGCCTCGCGGTTGATGGGCCTGCCGGAGCCGATGCTGCGTGAAGCGCGCCGGGAGACCGTGCGCATGGCCCTGGTTGTGCGCAATGCGCTGCGGCTGCACGACGGTGGTGGGAAGGTCGGAATGACCGAGCTGTGGGCCTGCCTGCCTGACGGGGTCGGGTCGTGGACACGGGTTGTCGCGGTCGAGGTCGCGAAGGCCGGCGGGGTCGAGCGCGTGCGTGCCTCGGTCGTGGCGAAGACTTGGGGCTGGAGCGAGTCGACGGCTCGGCAGCGGATCGCGGACACGCTGTGGCTGCTGTCCGTGGCGCGGACGCTCGGCGAAGGCGGGCGAATCATCCCGCAGCAGAAGGTGGCTTGCTGATCCGGACCAGGGACTGCCGCACGGATAGGTGACATCTGATCTGGCTTGCCCGTTGGGCGGCCTGGAAGGATGTGCATCATGCCCGCTGCCTACCCCCAGGAGTTCCGCGAAGACGTCGTGCGAGTGGCCCGGTCCCGCGAGGACGGCGTCACTCTCGCGCAGATCGCGAAGGACTTCGGCGTCCACGAGATGACGCTGCACAAATGGATCCGCCAAGCCGATATCGACGACGGCAACCGCCCCGGCAAGAGCCGGGAAGATTCCACCGAGCTGCGCGATGCGCGCAAGCAGATCCGGCTGCTCGAGCAGGAGAACGAGGTCCTCCGCCGTGCCGCGGCCTACCTGTCCTAGGCGAACCTGCCGGGAAAAGGTTCTACCCGCTCGTGAGTGAGCTCGCCGCTGACGGCATCCCCGTCGCGGTGTCCCTGCGGGTCCTGAAGCTCTCCCGCCAGCCCTACTACCGCTGGCGCCACCAGCAGGTCACCCAGGCTGAGTTGACTGAGGCATACCGGTCCAACGCGTTACTGGACGCCCACGTCGACGACCCCGAGTACGGGTACCGGTTCCTGGTCGGCGAAGCCGCCGAGGTCGGCGAAGTGATGTGCGAGCGGACGGCATGGAGCATCTGCCGGGACAACCAGTGGTGGTCCGTGTTCGGGAAGAATCGCGGCAAGAACGGAAAGCGTCCCGGGCCGCTGGTCCACGACGATCTCGTGAAGCGGGACTTCTCCGCCGATGACGTCAACGAACTGTGGCTGACCGACATCACAGAGCACTGGACCGACGAGGGAAAGCTCTACCTCTGCGCCATCAAGGACGTGTTCTCAGCCCGGATCGTCGGCTACTCGATCAGCGACCGTATGAAGGCACGACTGGCGGTGAACGCCCTGGACAACGCCGCTTCCCGCCGCGGTCACGTCGCTGGCTGCATCGTGCATTCGGACCGAGGATCCCAGTTCCGGTCACGCAAATTCGTGCAGACGTTGAACCGTCATCACCTCATCGGGTCGATGGGGAAAGTCGGTGCCGCTGGGGGACAACGCCGCGATGGAGTCCTTCTTCGCCCTGCTGCAGAAGAACGTCCTGGACCGGAAGCGGTGGCGGACCCGCGACGAGCTCCGGATCGCGATCGTTACCTGGATCGAACGCAAGTATCACCGCCGCCGTCGACAGGCCCGTCTGGGTCGATTGACCCCCATCGAATACGAGACCATCATGAACCCCGCCGTGGACCTCGCGGCCTGAAACCCCAACTGTCACCTGTTCGTGCGGCAGTCCCAAGGCATGTCCCGCGGCCGCTACGACACCCGGGTACCGGCCCTGGGTGCCGGAGCGGAGGTGGACGGGGTGGCCACCGCGTTCAACACCATGGCGGCTCGTCTGCAAAGTACCGAAGGCACCCGCCGGCGGATGCTCTCGGACCTGGCCCATGAGATGCGCACCCCGATCTCGGTGCTCACCGTGTACTGCGAAGGCCTCCAGGACGGGGTCATCCACTGGGACGAAACCACCAGCGAGATCATGACCGACCAGCTGGGACGCCTCACCCGGCTGGTCGAGGACATCACCGATGTCTCCCGCGCCGAGGAGGGGCGCATCGACCTGGACCGCGCAGAACAGCCCGTGCTCGAACTGCTGCACACCGCCGCCGAGGCCCACAGGGAGTCCTACGCGGCCAAGGGCGTGGCCCTCGACGTGGACGTCGACGATGAGACCGGGGTCCTGGAGGTGGACCGGCAGCGGATGGGGCAGGTGCTGGGCAATCTGCTCACCAACGCCCTGCGCCACACCCCAGCGGGTGGGACGGTCACCGTCAGTGCCACCCATCAGATGTCCGGCCAAGTGGTCCTCTGCATCAGCGACACCGGTGAGGGCATCAGTGCCGAGCAACTGCCTCAGGTGTTCGAGCGCTTCTGGCGCGGGGACACCGCCCGGGACCGAGACCACGGCGGCTCGGGGATCGGGCTGGCCATCTCCAAAGCACTGGTCGAAGCCCACGGCGGCACCCTGACCGCCGCCTCCCCCGGCCCCAGACACGGCGCGGTGTTCACCATCCAGTTGCCGACCCCCCAACTGGCCGATCTGCCTCCCGCTCGGGAGGCTCACTGACATCCTTGCACTATACCCCCCCAGGGTATATACCTGAGAGGCGAGGGGCGTTCCCCGTTCCCTCACGATCCGAAGGAGCCCACCATGACCAGCTCGCCCCGCCACCCCCTGCCGATGGCCGCCACCGGTTGCGCCTGCTGCGCTCCCACCTCTGTCCCCGAGGAAGCGGGGACTGCCGTCGAGGCGCAGTCGCCGTCCTCGGACGGCACCGCCACGACCTACCAGGTGGAGGGCATGACCTGCGGCCACTGCGCCGGCCGGGTCACCGAGGCCCTCACGGCGTTGGAGGGGGTCCTTGACGTGCAGATCGACCTCGTAGCCGGCGAGGCTTCGGCCGTTACCGTGACCAGCACCACCCCTGTCGCAGAGGAATCCGTGCGCGCCGCAGTGGCGCGTGCAGGATATGCGGTCACCTCTTCCTGAGCGTGCCGGGACCGGATCCCCCACGGCCCGACCCGGCTCCCGGTCTCCAGGCCCTGCCTGGGGCCACCACCACCCGACTACCCCACGTAAGGACATCCCCATGAACCGAGCCTCTTCCCTCACCGCCGTGGCCCTCGCCTCTGCCCTGGCCCTGGCCGGCTGAGGCACCGGAGGCGGAGAGAACACTGACGCGGCCTCCGAGACCACCAGCTCCACAGCTGCCGCCACCGGGGCCGGCAGCGCCTCGAGCACCCCGTCGGGCGCTACCTCAGGGGAACCGATCGCTGAAGAGCACAACGACGACGACGTGATGTTCGCGCAGATGATGATCCCGCACCACGAGCAGGCCGTGGACATGAGCGAGATCCTGCTGGCCAAGGACGACGTCCCCGCCGATGTCCGGGCCTTCGCCCAGAAGGTCGTCGATGCCCAGGGCCCGGAGATCGAGCGCATGAACCAGATGCTGCGGACCTGGGAAGCGCCGATGCCCGGCGAGGACTCCACGTCCATGGGCCACGGGGCCGGCGGGATGATGAGCGAGGAGGACATGGGCATGCTCAACGATGCGCAGGGGACGGACGCGGCCCGGCTGTACCTGGAGCAGATGACCGTCCACCACGAGGGCGCGGTCGAGATGGCCCGGGACCAGGTCGAGCAGGGGCAGAACCCCCAGGCCGTCGAGCTCGCCCGCCAGGTGGTCGAGGACCAGGAGGCGGAGATCACCGAGATGGAGCAGATGCTCCAGGAGCTGCCGGACGGTTCCTGACCGCCCCGGTGACCGGCGTCGCCGCCCACGGGCGGCGCTCTGCAGGAAGCAACGAACCGATCGATGAAGGAGGACCGCGATGATGTGGGGCGACGGCATGGGAGGAGGCATGGGCTGGATGTGGATCTTCTGGCTCCTGCTGATCCTGGGCACGGTGGTGCTGATCTTCGTGCTCGTGAAGGCGTTCACCGGGAACTCGGGCGGCGGGACCCGGCAGGGCGGGAGCGCCCCGCCACCGACGGGTGCCGGCCCGCGCCGGTCCCGGGAGATCCTCGAGGAGCGCTACGCGCGCGGGGAGATCAGCACCGAGGAGTACCGCGAGCGGCTGCGGACCCTGGACGAGGACGACCGGTGAGCCCGCTGACGCGCCGGCAGCTGCTGGCCCTGGGCGCGGCCGGGGCCGGCGCCGCGGCCGCGGGCGGGGCCGGGCTGTGGTGGACCGGCGGCGGCCAGGCCCTCGGCGGCGGCCGGGAGCTGGTGCAGCCCGAGGTGCTGTCCAGCCGCGACGGGGCCCTGGACCTGGCCCTGGAGGCAGCCCCCGCCCGGGTGCGGATCGGGGCGCGCACCGCGCACGTGCAGGCGTTCAACGGCTCCCTGCCCGGGCCCATCCTGCGGGTCCGCCCCGGCGACACGCTCCGGGTGGCGATGACCAACGGCCTGGACGACCCGACGAACCTGCACGTGCACGGCCTGCACGTCTCCCCGCAGGACGACGGGGACAACCCCTTCGTGAGCATCGCCCCCGGGGAGACCTTCGACTACGAGTACGTCCTGCCGGGCGACCACCCGCCGGGCACCTACTGGTACCACCCGCACCACCACGGCCACGTGGCCGACCAGCTCGCCGCCGGGCTCTACGGGGCCATCGTCGTCGAGGACCCCGACCCCGTCCCGGTGGCCCGGGAGCGGGTCCTGGTCGTCTCCGACATCACCCTGGACGCCTCCGGGAACCTCGCCGAGGCCTCCCCGCCGCAGCAGATGATGGGCCGGGAGGGCGAGACCGTGCTGGTCAATGGTCAGGTCCGTCCCGAGGCCACCGCCGCACCCGGGGAGCGGGAGCTGTGGCGGGTCGTCAACGCCTGCCCATCCCGGTACCTGCGCCTGACCCTCGACGGCCAGACCCTGCGGCTGTCCGGCCGCGACCTCGGCCGGCTGCCCGAGCCGGTCGAGCTCACCGAGGTGACCCTGGCGCCGGGCAACCGGGTGGAGCTGCTGGTGGACACCCGTGAGGGCACCTCCACCCTGGTGGCCGCCCCGGTGGACCGCGGCAGCATGGACGGGGTGATGGGCGGGGCCATGCCCGGGGACGGCCCCGGCAACGACGAGCCGATCGAGCTGCTCACCCTCGAGGTCGCCGGGGACCGGGCCGGGGACGCCGGGCCCGTGCCCGCCGGCCCGTCCCTGCGGGATCTGCGCGAGGAGCCGGTCGAGGCCCGGCGCACCCTGGACTTCGCCATGGGCATGGGAGGGATGGGCGGGATGATGGGCAGCATGCGCGGGCCCGGGCAGATGATGTCCTTCACGATCGACGGGCAGCAGTTCGACGCCGAGCGCACCGACCAGCGGGTCCGGGTGGGCACCGTGGAGGAGTGGACCCTGGTCAACTCCAGCCCCATGGACCACCCGATGCACCTGCACGTGTGGCCGATGCAGGTCGTGTCCGAGGCAGGCCGCGACGTCCCCGGACCGCGGTGGCAGGACGTGGTCAACATCCCCGCCTTCGGGGAGGTCACGGTCCGGGTGGCCTTCGAGGACTTCGGCGGCCGCACCGTCTACCACTGCCACATCCTCGACCACGAGGACCTCGGCATGATGGGCACCGTGGCGGCCCGCTGAGCACCGTGGGCTCGGCCCACCGACCCTGTCCGAACCACCCCACCGCCGGGGGCGTTCGCCGCCCGGCAGGAAGGACGTGCACCTCCTCATGGACCACGACACGCAGACGCAGCAGAAACTCTCCCTGACCGGTTCCGTCGCCGTCGGGACGGGGGTGATGATCGGCGCGGGCATCTTCGCCCTCGTGGGGCAGGTCGCCGAACTGGCCGGCGGCTGGGTGCCCTGGGCGTTCCTCGCCGGCGCCGTGGTCGTGGCGTTCAGCTCCTACTCCTACATCCGCTACTCGGCCACCAACCCGTCCTCCGGCGGGATCGCGATGCTGCTCAAGGCCGCCTACGGCCCGGGGGTTCTCGCCGGGTCCTTCTCCCTGTTCATGTACGTGTCGATGATCCTGGCCGAGTCCCTGCTGGGCCGCACCTTCGCCTCCTACCTGCTGCGCCCCTTCGGCCTGCAGGGCTCCGAGGTGTGGGTGGCGGTACTGGCGGTGGTGGCGATCGTGGCCGCCGCCCTGGTCAACCTGGTGGGCAACCGATGGGTGGAGCGCTCCGCCACGGTGACCGCGGCGCTCAAGATCGTCGGGATCGCCGTGCTGGCGATCGCCGGCATCCTCGCCGCCGGGGTGTCCTCCCTGGGCCGGCTGTTCACCGCCGCCGACCGCACCCCGCCGGAGACGGGATGGCTGGGCTTCCTGGCCGGGACCACCCTGTGCATCCTGGCGTACAAGGGCTTCACCACGATCACCAACCAGGGCGCCGACCTGCAGCAGCCGGAGCGCAACATCGGCCGCTCCATCATGATCTCCCTCGCCCTGTGCACCGTGCTCTACCTGCTGATCACCGTCGCGGTGACCGGCAGCCTGACCGTGCCGCAGATCGTCGAGGCCCGGGACTACGCCCTGGCCGAGGCGGCCGAGCCGATGTTCGGCGCCTGGGGCGTGACGCTGACCGTGGTGATCGCCGTGGTCGCGACCCTGTCGGGGCTCATCGCGAGCCTGTTCTCGGTCTCGAAGCTCTACGACATGCTCCGCGACATGGGCCAGGCCCCCGGGCTGCCGGGGAAGGAGGGCCACCAGTCCCTCTACATCACGGCGGGACTGGCCATCGTCATGGCGGCCTTCTTCGACCTGTCCCAGATCGCCTCCCTCGGCGCCATCCTGTACCTGGCCATGGACATCGCCATCCACCTCGGCATCCTCCGCCACCTCAAGGACGACGTCGGGGCCAAACCGTGGATCCCCTGGGTCGCGATCGCCCTCGACGTCGCGGTGCTCGTGCCGTTCGTGCTGCTGAAATCCCAGTCGGACCCGTTCACCCTGGTGATCACCGCCGTGGTGGCCCTGGTCATCGTCGTGGCGCAGTGGTTCACCGTGCGGCACCGCTCCGACGAGGACGCGCGGCAGGGCGAGCACGAACAGCACTGAGGACCGGTGAGCCGCCCCGGAACCCGGGGACCGGAAGAACAAGAACCAACGACGGAGGTCGATCATGGACGTACTGCTGACAGTTCTGGGGATCGTGGTCATCGTGGCCGGGCTGATGGACATGTTCCACACCCTGTTGCACCCCAGCGGTCAGGGACGTCTGAGCCGGCTGGTGCTCTCCACGGTGTGGAGGGTCTCGAAGGTCACCGGTCACCGGGCCGGCTCCGCGGTGGGGCCGGCGGCGATGGTGGCCGTGGTGCTCCTCTGGGTGGTGCTGCAAGCAGCGGGGTGGGCGCTGATCTACTACCCGCACGTCCCGGGCGGGTTCATGTACTCCTCCGGCATCGACGCGGCCGCCTACCCGGACGCGGTCGAGGCCGTCTACGTCTCCGTGGTGACGCTGTCGACGCTGGGCTACGGGGACGTGGTGGCCACCGACCCGTGGATCCGGGTCGCTTCCCCGTTCGAGGCCTTGACCGGGTTCGCTCTGTTGACCGCGGCGCTGACGTGGTTCACGCAGATCTATCCTCCCCTGATGCGGCGCCGGGCGCTGGCCCTGGAAATCAAGGGCCTGGCCGACGCCGACTATGCCGAGACGATCGGGGAGGTCGAGCCGGCCATCGCCTCCCGGGTCCTGGATTCCCTGCAGGCGGATCTCACGAAGATCTCCGTGGACTTCACCCAGCACACCGAGGGCTTCTACTTCCAGGAGAGCAACCCCGACCTGTCCCTGGCCCGCCAGCTGCCGTATGCGCTGCGGCTCCGTGATGCGGCCATGGCCCGTCCGAACCGGCGGTGCGGCCGAGCGCCCAGCGGCTGTCCTCGGCCCTGAACCAGCCCGGGTCCGAGATCAAGGACGACTTCGTGGGCACCGGGGAGCACCCCGGTGAGGTCTTCGCCGCCTATGCGGCCGAGCACCGCCAGACCACCCGGGCCTGAGTTCGCCCCTCTCGGCGTTTCACACGGGCGGTCCGGGGCGCGGAGGTCGCCGCACCTACATGACCACGGGGCCCTCGAGGGCAGCCCACAGGACACCGGCCAGGACACCCAGCACCAGGCTCGCGACCGCGGCGACCCCGGCGGTGACGGCCGGCCAGGCGGCCGCCCCGCCGCGACCGGGGAACCCCGCCGTGTGCTGGTCCGGGCGGGCGAAGACGGGGGCGAACCAGCGCAGGTAGTAGAAGAGGCTGAGCACGCTGTTGAGCATCACCACCAGCACCAGCCAACCGTGCCCACCGTCCCAGGCGGCGGTGGCGGTGGTGAGCTTGCCGACGAACACGGCCAGCGGCGGGGTGCCCACCAGCCCCAGCAGCGCCACCAGCAGGGCCAGCCCCAGCCCGGGACGGGCCCGTGCAAGGCCCCGGTAGTCGGCCAGCTCCCGGTGCTCGGGCAGTGCGGCGGTGACGGCGAAGGCGGCGACGTTGGTGACGGCGTAGGCGGCGAGGTAGAACAGCAGCGAGGGCAGGGCCAGGTCGCTGCGCCCGGCCGCGGCCACGGGCACGAGCAGGAACCCGACCTGGGCCACCGTCGACCACCCCAGCAGCCGGCGGGGGTCGGTCTGCCAGTAGGCCGCGAGGTTGCCCAGGACCATCGAGGCGGTGGCCAGCAGCGCCGCGACGAGCAGCCAGGAGCCGTCCCCGGCGGAGACCGTGGCCACGAGCCGGTACACGGCCACCAGCGCCCCCACCTTGGGCACGGTGGTGAGGAACGTGGCGGCGGTGGCCCCGGTGCCCTGGGCGGCGTCGGGAACCCAGAAGTGGAAGGGCACCCCACCGGCCTTGAAGAGCAGCCCGGCGAGCACGCCCAGCACGCCCGCGCCCACGGCCGCGGCCGGGGCGGCGGGCAGCTCCTCCTGGAGCAGGGCGTAGTCGGTGCCGCCGGCCAGGGCGTAGAGCACGGTGACCCCGAGCATGAGCAGGATCCCGGACAGCGCCCCCATGAGATAGGTCTTCATGGCGGCCTCGGCCCCGGCGCGGCCGCCGGTGAGGCCGACGATCCCGTACAGGGGGATGCTGGCCAGCAGGAACCCCACGATCAGCACGAGCAGGTCGGTGGACCCGGCCAGGACCATCACCCCGGTGGTGGCCAGGAGCAGCAGCGCGTACGTGTCCGACTCCCGCGGGGACCCGGCGATCTCCCCGGAGGCCACCCCCAGCACCAGCAGGGTGGTCAAGGCGGCGATCACCCGGGCGGCACCGGTGGCGGTGTCCACGGTGAAGGTGCCGCTGAAGGCGCTCTGCGCGGGTCCGGCCATGGCGAGGGCCGCGGCGGTCGCGGCACCCAGCAGGGCCAGGGCTGCGGCTGCGCGGGCGATCCACTGGCGTCGCCGGGGCAGGAACGATCCGCCCAGCAGCACCACCAGCGCGCCGAGGAAGACGAGGATCTCGGGCAGCAGCAGCTCGGGGCGCATCTGCATCGAGGTCTCCACCGGCTACCGTCCCACCAGGCTCACGAGGGCGGCCGAGGCCGGCTCGATCACCTCGAGCAGCACCCGGGGCAGCACGCCGATGAGCAGGGACAGCGCCAGCAGAGGACCGGCGGACCACAGCTCCTGCACCCGGAGGTCCTCGAACCCGGGGGTGTGCCCGGCCGCGGGGCCGGTGAAGACCCGCTGCAGCGCCCGCAGGAACAGGGCGGCGGTGACCAGGATGCCCAGCAGGGCAACCGCGGTGACCGGGGCGACCGCCACGCTGCCGGCGAAGATCTGGAACTCGGCGATGAACCCGGAGAACCCGGGCAGACCCAGGGAGGCGAAGGCCCCCACCGCGAACAGCGCCGCGTAGCGCGGGGCGGGGGCGGCCAGCCCGCCGTAGGAGCCCATGTCGTAGGAGCCGGCCCGGTCCTGCATCACCCCGGCGAACAGGAACAGGGCGGCGGTGATCAGCCCGTGGCTGACCATCTGCACCACCGCGCCGGTGACCGCCACGGACCGAGCCTGGGCGGCGTCCTCGGCGAGGACCCCGGCCGCGCCCAGGGCCAGGACGATGTAGCCCATGTGATTGACCGAGGTGTAGGCGATCATCCGCTTGAGATCCGTCTGGGCCAGGGCCACGAACGCCCCGTAGAGCACCGAGACGACGCCGACGGCCACGATCACCCAGGCCCACGCCCGCCAGGCCTCCGGCAGGATCGGCATGGCGATGCGCACGAACCCGTAGGTGCCCATCTTCAGCAGCACCCCCGCCAGCACGGCCGAGCCGATGGCCGGGGCGTCGGTGTGGGCCGGGGGGAGCCAGGTGTGGAAGGGCACGGTGGGGGTCTTCACGGCCAGGCCCACCAGGATCGCCGCGAGCACCAGCCCCCCGGTGAGCGGGTCGCCCGCCAGCGGCGCCGCGGCGACGAGCTCGGGGATGTCGAAGGTGTGCGGGGCCGCCGCCACGTAGAGCCCGATGAAGCCCAGCAGCAGGGCCAGGGAGCCCAGGAACGTGTAGAGGAAGAACTTCAGCGCCGACCGGGCCGCGCTGCCGTGGCCCCACCCGGCGATCACGAAGTACATGCCCACGATGGACAGGTCGAAGAAGACGAAGAACAGGATCAGGTCGGCCGCCACGAACACCCCGAGGCTCACGCCCTGCAGGAACAGGAACAGCGCCGCCTGCACGCGCGGCCGGTCCGCGTCCCGCAGGGCGTAGACGGCGCAGGCCAGGAACACCACGGCCGTCATGGCCAGCAGCGGCAGGGAGAGCCCGTCCACGCCCACGTGGTAGCTGCTGTTGACGCCGGGGATCCACGGCACCTGCTCCTCGAACGCCAGCCCGTTGGGACCCGGGTCCTCGTAGCCGGCCCACAGCACGCCCACAAGCAGCAGCTCCACGACGGACACCACCACCCACGCCCAGCGCGCGGCCGCGGGCCCGATCGCGGGCACAGCGGCCAGGACGGCGGCGGCCAGCAGGGGCAGGAAGACGATCAGACTGAGCATGCTCATCCCATCACGGCGTAGACGGACCAGGCCACGACGCCGACGGCGAGCACCGCGACGGCCTGGAGGAAGTACTGGTGGACGGCCCCGGTCTGCGGGGCCCGGGCCAGCCGCCCGGCCCGGCGAACCCGGCCGGCGAGGCCCTCGACGGCGCCGTCCAGCCCGGCGTCGTCGAGCCGGGCCGCACCCCGACCGGCCGCGTCGGCGGCGTGCGCCGTGGCGCCGACCCCGGCGTCGAGGACCCGGTCGTCGAACCGGGCCGCGGCCCGGGCCAGCACCGGGACGGCCCCGGCCGCGGCGGTCACGGCCCGGTCCAGGACGAGGTCGTCGAACCAGGTCAGGGCGTGTCCCAGGCCCAGCGCGGGGCGGACGACGACGGCGTGCGCGGCGGCCTCCAACCCCAGCCACCGCACGGCCCAGCCCGGCTCGGGGACGCGCACGCGCAGCATCAGCAGCAGGACGACCAGGGCGATCGCGGCCGAGACAACCAGCTTGACGGGCGCCACCGCGCCGTGCCCGCCCACCGCCTCGGCAAGGGCCCGGCTGACCGGGGGCAGGGCGAGCACCCCCAGCAGGGCCGCGCCGGCGGCGAGCACGACCAGCGGGGCCTGCTCCAGCACCCCCACCCGCCCGGTGCCACCGGCCTCCGCCTCCGCACGGGCACCGCGGCGCCAGATCGTCCACAGGACCTTGCCCGCGTAGGCCGCCGACAGGGCCGCCGCCACGAGCCCCGCGGCATAGAGCAGGCCCGAAACCTCGAGCGCCCCGGCGAGCACCGCGTCCTTGGTGGCCCACAGGGACAGCGGGGCGATCCCGGCCAGGGCCAGCGCCCCCACGGTGGCGGTCACGCCCACCACCCGCCACCGGCGGCCGGCCCCGCGCAGTGCGGTGAGCTCCTCGGTGCCCAGCGCGGTCAGCCACGCCCCGGCGGCCAGGAACAGCAGGGCCTTGGTGGAGGCGTGGGCCACCAGGTGGGCCGCGCCTCCGCTGACCGCGCCCACCCCGGCGGCCAGCACCACGAAGCCCAGCTGCGCCACCGTGGACGCCGCCAGCAGCTGCTTGAGCTCCCGCTGGGCCAGGGCCACGAACCCCATCAGCACCGCGGTGGCCACCCCGATCCACGCGGCGGCCGGGCCCGCCCACCCGGTGGAGGTCAGCAGCGGCTCCACGCGCAGCAGCAGGTAGCCGCCCATGGCCACCATCGCCGCGGAGTGCAGCAGTGCGCTCACCGGGCTGGGGCCCTGCATCGCCCCGGAGAGCCAGAACGAGAAGGGCAGCTGCGCGGCCTTGCCCAGGGCCGCCACGAGGATCCCGGCCGCGATCACGTGCCGCCACGGGTCCTCCGCCGCGGGCAGGGCGGACAGCGCCATCCCGGCGCCCCCGGCCAGGGCGGCCCCGGCGGCGACGTAGAGCCCCAGGTCCGCGGTGCGGGTGGTGACGAACGCCGTGAGCCCGGCCGAGACGCGGTCGGAGTCCCGCCACCAGAACCCGATCAGCGCGTAGGAGGTCGCGCCCATCAGCTCCCAGGCGAACAGCAGCGCCGGCAGGCTCGCGGCCGCGGCCGTGGCCAGGGCCGCGGCGGCGAAGAGCAGCATCAGCCCGTGGAACCGCGGCCGGCCCGCCCGGATGCTGCCGGCCGCGAAGACCAGCACCAGCAGCGTCACTCCCGCGACCATCGGGAGGGTGACTGCTGCGAGGGCGTCGACCTCCAGCGCGAAGTCGGCGCCGGCCACGAACGGGTAGGACAGGGCGGGCCGGGTCAGGGCGGCGACCGCCGCGAGGACCGTGGTCACCGCGGCGGTGAGCACCGCGACCGGGGCCGCGGCACGCTCCGCCCGGGTGAGGGCGAGCACCGCGCCCACGGTGGCCGGGAGCACCACCACCGCCAGCAGCACGGCCTGGGACGCGGTCATCGGGAGAGCTCCTCGGCCATGTCGGTCATGTCGGTCTGCCGCCTGCGGTGCAGCAGAGTGGCCACGGCGAAACCCATGGCCATCTCCACGGTCATGGCCGCCAGGACCACCAGCAGCAGCACCTGCCCGGAGGGGTCCGGGGCCAGGAACCACCAGAACCCCGCCGCGGCCAGGAGCACCCCGTTGATCATCAGCTCCAGGCCCATCATCACCATCACCACCACCTGCTGGGACAGGGCCCCGTAGAGCCCCACCGCGAACAGCGCGGCGGCCACGACCAGCACGGCTTCCAAGGTCATCGGCCCACACCCCCCGGCTGCGGGTCGTCGGCCGGGCGGCGGCGCAGGTCGTCACCGAGCCGGTCGTAGCGGGTGCGATGGGCGGCCAGGACCACCCCGGCCACGATGGTGGCCACCATGACCGGGCCCACCACCGCCATCACCAGCATCTTCTCGCCCATGATCTCCAGGCCCAGCGCACGCGTGAGGTCCTCCGGCGGGGCGCCGCGACGCTCCGGCCACGGGACCAGCAGCGCCCCGGCCGCCAGCAGCACGAAAACCCCGGCCGAGGCGCCGATCGCGGTCTTCTTCCCGTGGGTCATGTCCATGGGCATCAGCGCCGGGTTCATGCCCATGAACATCACCATGTAGACCGCCATCACCGCCATCTCCATCACCATCATGAGGATCGTGATGATCCCCAGATAGCTCTGGCCCAGCAGCAGGATCTGCACCCCCACGGCGATGAAGGACAGCGCCAGGGCATAGGTGGCCCGGGCCATGGAGTCCACCACGAACACGAGCGCCCCCGCGGCCACGGCCACCACGGCGAGCACCCAGAACACGATTCCGACCAGCACGGCTCAGCCCTTCCAGACGACGACGAGGGACACGACCAGGTCCTGGAGCACGGCGGCCGGGAGCAGGACCACCCAGCCGATCTCCATGAACCGGTCCGGGCGCAGCAGCGGGATCCTCCGCCGCAGCCACACGAGCACCGCGAGCACCAGCACGGTCTTCACCAGCACCCACGCCCAGCCGGGCAGGACGGGCCCGGCGCCCCCACCGAGGAAGAGCGGCACCGAGAAGGCGGCGCCGGCGGTCAGGAACAGGTAGCGCCCAGCCTGGAGGACGAGGCGGTCGACCCCCGAGAGCTCGGCCAGCACGCCGCCGCCGATGTCGGCAGCCAGCGCCGGGGCGAACGGGCCCCATACGGAGAAGCCGGTCACGCCGATGAGGAAGACGAGGAACGCCACCGGCATCCACACCACGAACCACACGCCGTCCTGGGCCGCGGCGACGTCCCCCACGGCCAGGCTGCCGGCGGCGATCGCCGGGGCCACCAGGGCGAACATCAGCGGCAGCTCGTAGGCCAGCCCGTGCGCCAGGAAGCGGTAGCCGCCCACCAGGCCGTGGGCGGAGTTCGCACCCCAGCCGGCCAGCCAGACCAGCGCCCAGACCATGACGTCCACGGTGTTGAACCACACGACGCCGACGTCCAGGTCCGCCAGCGTCCACTCCCCCAGCGGGAGCACCGCAATCATCAGGAACGCTCCGACCAGCATGCCCGCGCCACCGACCCGCCACAGCAGGGTGTCCGCGGCCACTGTGGTCCGGCGCCGCTGCCGCAGCAACCGCGCCGTACGGCCCAGCGGCGCGCCCCATCCACCGCCGGTGCCCTGCGCCCGGGCCGAGAGCGCCGCATCCAGAGCCACGGCGAAGAAGGCCAGCCCGCACAGGAGGATCCCCGCCAGCACGGCCCATCCGCCGGGGACGGTCGTCACCACGCTCTCAGCCATGCCCCACCTCCTGGACGGCAGGATGCGGATCGAGGCCCAGGCTCGCCACGGCCAGCCGCACGGAGGCCAGCTCCAGCCCGGTCACCAGCTCTGGCAGCACCGCCCACGGCACCGCGCCGTCCTCCACCGGGACCGGCACCGCGCCACCGGCCTCGGCCCGGATCCGTTCCACCCGGGACAGCAGCCGGTCGTGGGCGTCCCCGAGGCAGTGCCGCGGCAACCCGTGGTGCTCCAGAGCGGACGGGTCGAGCGGCAGCAGGCCTCGCAGCGACCAGCGGAGCAGCCGTGATCTCCGGATCGTCCGGTGCAGCCGCTCGGCGGCGGCCCGGGCGGCGCCCCGATCGCCGTGCAGGAGGGCGTCCCGGGCGCGGCGGGCGCCGGATGCCGCGTCCTCGGCCCCGGCCAGGGCCAGCAACGCCACGACCTGGTCGCACCACACCACCACCGCCGCCGGCGCGGGACCGGGACCCGGTCCGCCTGCTCCGGCGCCGTCGACCACGGAGGCTTCGGCGTCGACCACGACATCCCCCTGCAGGGAACAGTGCAGCACGAGCCCGGCCGGCCAGAACGGCAGCACGGGACCGAGCGGAAGGTGGAGCACGTCCATCTCCAGCCCGTCACGGTCCTCCCCGCCCCCGGCCAGGGCGATTCCCCCCGGGGCCATGTCCATCCCGCCGTGACCACTGTGGTCCATGCCGCCATGACCGCCATGACCGCCGTGGTCCATCTCGCCGTGGTCCATCTCGCCGTGGTCCATGCCCCCGTGGCCCCCATGATCCACGTCCTCGGGGATCTCGGGCTCCTGCGGCCGTTCCCGGGCGTCCGTCCGGTGGTGCGGGGTGTCGAGCAGGAGCGCTGCGGCGTCGTCGAGGGCTGGTCCCACCCCTCCCGGCGAGGTGATGTCGGCGCGGACGCGAGGACCGGGCATCTGCTCCCAGAGCCGGTCCACGAGCTCCGAGAGCTCGGGGCCGGGGACACCGCACACGGCGAGCACGTCCGCGTCGGCCGGTGTTGAGGCCGGCCGCCACCCGCGGCGGAGCAGCTGCTGCTCCAGTTCCATGCGCGCGTCCCAGTGTCCCGGGACCTCGACGACGAGGACCTGCGCGGCCCGAACCGCGAAGCGGGCGAGGAGTTCGTTCAGGCCCATCGGAAGGCTCCTTCCCGCCAGGCCCAGGCCACGGCGACGAGCAGGCCCCCGAGGAACAGGAACATCTCCACGACCGCGGAGATCCCCTTCTCGATCACGACCACCGCCCACGGGTACATGAAGAGCATCTCGACGTCGAAGGCCAGGAACACGATCGAGGCGAGGTACCAGCGGGCGTGGAACCGGGACAGCGCGTGCTCCTGGGGCATCCACCCGGACTGAGCGGGCAGCACCGTCAGCGGGTCGGCCGTGATCACTGCTGTGCGGTGCAGCGCGTAGAGGAGAACGACGACCGACATCGCCACCAGGGCCATGGCCACGATTCCGGAGTACACGATGGTCTCCCCTTTCGCACGGTCGGAACATGGAAGTCTGTCGTTGATCGGTGGGGCCACCCTAACGGGCGGCCCCACCGATCGCGCCGTTTCAGCTCGGTGATCAGGCGCGGCCGGCGAGCCAGGTGCGGAAGTCCGCGACCTGGGCCTGCTGGGTGGTGATCCCCGAGGTGGCCGCCACGCGCAGCTGCGGGTGCACGGCGCGAGACTGCGGCTCGAGGAACTCGATGATCCCGCTGTTGTGGTGTGGAATCATCTTCTGCACGAAAGCGACATCGAAGTCCTCACCGGCCTCAGCGGCCGACAGGGGACTGCCGCACGAACAGGTGACAGTTGGGGTTTCAGGCCGCGAGGTCCACGGCGGGGTTCATGATGGTCTCGTATTCGATGGGGGTCAATCGGCCCAGGCGGGCCTGTCGGCGACGGCGGTGGTAGGTACGTTCGATCCAGGTGATGATCGCGATCCGGAGCTCGTCGCGGGTCCGCCAACGCTTGCGGTCCAGGACGTTCTTCTGGAGCAGTGCGAAGAACGATTCCATCGCCGCGTTATCACCGGCAGCACCGACTTGGCCCATGGATCCGATGAGGTGATGCTGGTTCAGGGCGTGGACGAACTTGGGGCCTGACCCTTGTTCGTGGACACGCTGATTCCAGCATTGGCTGGGGAAGCGAGATTATGAACCATGGCCAGAAAGAACTACTCCGAGGAGTTCCGCCGGCAGGCGGTCGACCTGTATGAGTCGACTCCGGGAGCGACGCTCCGCGGTATCGCGGAGGACCTCGGGATCGTCCGGGGAACGCTGCGGCAGTGGCTGGAGACTCACGGGACCGGGAAGAAAACGGCGGCTGACGGCACGCTGACAGACAGCCCGTTGCGGTCCGCGCCGACGGCTTCCACATGGCGGATTCAAGCGGTGAGCGCAAGGAACTCTGCGAGCTTCTCTGATGGTGTCAGATAGCCCAATGTCTTCCGAGGGCGTCCGTTGAGACTGTCCTGGATCATGTCGAGTTCCCTGCGGCTAAGGCCGCTGAGGTCGGTGCCTTTGGGGAGGTACTGGCGCAGCAGGCCGTTGGTGTTCTCGTTGCTGCCGCGCTGCCAGGGCGAGTGAGGATCGCAGAAGTAGATCGGAATGCCCGTGGCGGTAGTGAACGCAGCATGCTTGGCCATCTCCGCGCCCTGGTCCCAGGTGATCGTTCGGGCCAAGGAAGACGGCAGCTTGCTGACCGCCTCGCGCATTGCTGCCTCGACCTGCTCGGCGCTCTTGCCATCGGGCAGGTGCAGCAGCAATGTCATCCGTGTCGAGCGCTCGACGAGCGTCCCGACAGCGCTGCGGCTGCCCTGACCAAGGATGAGGTCGCCCTCCCAATGCCCGGGCACTGCACGGTCGTCGGCTTCGGCAGGGCGCTGGCTGAGCATCACCATGCCGGGGATGCGGCCACGACCCTCGATGGCCCCGCGAGGCTTGCGAGCCGTCCTTCCGGACCGCAGGCACCGGGCCAGTTCACGGCGCAACTCGCCTCTGCCCTGCACGAACAGCGACTGGTAGATCGTCTCGTGGCTCACACGCATCTGCGGATCATCGGCATGATCCAACCGTAGGCGCACCGCGATCTCGTCGGGCGACCACAACTGCTCCAGCCGACTGGCGACCTCCTCGAGCAGTCGGCCGGGCCTGAGCTTGAACGGCTTCGGCCGACGAGTCTGCTGGCGGGCACGTTCATGTGCGCGCCAAGCCGAGTATTCGCAGCGACCCCCACCGCGCTTGACCTCACGGCTGACGGTCGACACCGCACGCCCCAGCTGCCCGGCGATCGCGGTGAATGTGTCGCCACGATTGATCCCCAGAAGGATCTGCTCGCGCTCATCGATCGTCAGGCAGCCCTGGCGTGGTTTCCAGCCGAGCGGTTTGGCATCAAGGTGCCTGCCGCTCCGGGCCATGACCCCGACCATCGGCGCGCTGCAGCCGATCTCCTTGGCGATATCGACCAGCCGCCAGCCCCTCGCGTGCAACCTGAGCGCCAGCTGCTTCTGCTCCCGGCTGAGATGACCGTGCTTGCCCTGCATCCGGATCCTCCTGTGGTCAGTGACTGTCCCATCTCACAGGAGATGTTGCGCTGACCGCTTGAATCCGCCCACCTATATCCGACGCCAGATCTCGCTGACCGTGGTGCTGGAGGCATCGCCGGACGCGCTGCAGGGCATGGACGCCGCAGAAGCCTCCACCATCACCAGGGAGAGCCCCGGCGATGTGGCCATGGAAGGTGTCATCGGCCTTGCAGCGGCCGCCGAGATGTACAGCTACGAGGAATACCGAGAGCTCGCCCTCCAGTCAGCACGAGGGATCCATCAGAGGCACAGCCGAAAGGGCACCACCGAGGCCCTGGGCGAGGAAGGCGAGACCGATGCCTAGGCCGCAGCTGCCCATCGGCACGTTGGGTGAGATCAGCACCACCGAGTTCGGGAAGCGCCGCGTGCGCGCCCGTGCCCGCTACCGGGATCTGACCGGCAAGACGCGGCAGCTCGAGGCCACGAGCACGAGCGCGACCGCGGCGCGGCGCGCTCTCGAGCGCACCTTCTCGCAGCGTATGGCCGCAGCCGGCGACCTCACATCACCCCGTCCATGCGGGTGGCCGCACTGGCCGAGGTGTGGGTGGCGGAGATCGCGCAGTCCTCGCGGCCGCCGCAGACGGTGGCGCAGTACCGGCGCACGGTGGAGACGGTGATCGTTCCGGGCGTCGGCGGGCTGACGCTGTGGGAGGCCACCACCGGACAGCTGGATCGCTTCTTGAAGGGCGTCGCGGCCGAGACACCCGGGCGGGCCAAGACGGCCAAGACGGTGCTGGCGCAGATGTTCGGGCTGGCCGCTCGCCATGATGCTGTGCGGGCCAACCCGGTGCCGGACACGCGGCTGCCGGGGCGCCAGCCCAAGGCGGTGCGGGCGCTGAGCGTGGAGGAGGTGCGGGCTCTGCGGCGCGGGCTGCGCGCCTACCTGGCACAGCCGGCCGCCCACGGGCCTGCCCGTGCGCAGGACCTCGCGGAGGTCGTGGACGTGGCCTTGGGGACGGGCGCCCGTGTGGGTGAGCTGCTGGCCCTGCGGTGGGCGGACGTAGACCTCGGGGCCTCCCCCGTGACGGTGACGATCAGCGGGACGGTGGTCCGCACGGAGGCCGGTCTGGTCCGACAGGGGCACGCCAAGACGGCGGCCGGGTTCCGCACGGTGTCCGTGCCGCGGTTCGCCGCTGATGTGCTGCTGCGTCGATCGGTGGAGGAGCTGCCGAACACCCGCGATCTGGTGTTCCCGTCGTCCACGGGGACGCTGCGGGAGGTGAACAACCTCGAGCGGCAGTGGCGTGACGCCAGGATCGGAGCACCTGCGCGGCTTCGACTGGGTCACCTGGCACACGTTCCGCAAGACGGTGGCCACGCTCGTGGATCGGTCCTCGGGCACGGAGGACGCGGCTGCGGTGCTGGGACACTCGGGCACGGCGGTGACCTCGAAGCACTACGTTCAGCGGGCGTCCGTGGCCCCGGATGTGTCGGCGGCGCTCGAAAGCCTCGGCGACTGATTCATCAACGGCCGGTGATTTTGTAGCCGCGCCCGTCAGGCATGGGTTCCACTCGTTGTGACGGGCTCTTCCAGTAGGCACCGAACCTCGCAAGGATCTCCTCGTCCGAGACCTGGCCGTCAGCGGGAGCCCAATCGTCAGGGACGGAGTGACCGTTGAAGGCCCCGCACCTGGCGCAGAAGAAAGATGCTTCCGCGGCCTTGGACGCGGGCTTGCGGATCGTGCCTCCGTTGACGGGGATGGTCCTCTCCCAGGTCTCCCTCTCCGAGTAGTCGAGGATGCGGAGGTAGTCGGCGGTCTGGCAGCTGCGGCATGTTGGCTCATCCATACAGTCAGCCTAGGACCAGACAGCCGAATCGAAAACGCGGGGAAAGCGTGGGATCCTGCTAGTTTCTGGTTCGGGGCGAGAACGGCCCCACTAGGCATCGTGCCTAGTGGGGCCCTCTATTCACTGCTCCCCCGACTGGACTCGAACCAGTAACCCTTCGATTATCCGCTCGCGCAACGGTGCATTCTCCTTGCAATGTCATGGGTTAGCCTCCAACAGCACATGCGGATACATTGATTTTGTGGGTGGGACTCCTCCCTGCAAGATCAATTCATGTGTGCATCTAAACAGTGGTCCCGGGACATCGATGACTTCTCCACCTGGCTCCGCGCAGCTGGCCAGGCAGAAGGAACGATCAGGCTCCGCCGCTGGGGCCTGCTGAAGCTCGCTGAGCACGCCGCCCCCGCAGGCCCTCGCGACATCACCGCAGACGTGCTCCACTCATGGGTCGCCAACCCGTCCTGGTCACCGAACAGCCGCAAGTCTGCGCGAGCCACGATTCGTCGTTTCTTCCAGTGGGAGAACGCAACGCAACGTCGCCCTGATGATCCAGCAGCGCTGCTACTTGGCGTGAAGATCCCGCCAGCAACCCCGCGCCCGACTCCAACTGAAACCGTCCGATCGGCCTTGGAGCGAGCAGAGACACCCCGACAGCGCCTGATGATCCTCCTCGCCACGTTCGGTGGCCTACGCCGTTCGGAGATCGCTCGCGTCCATGCGGACGACATCGAAGGCGACTTCCTCCTTGTGACTGGAAAGGGAGGGCGACGACGCTTCATCCCGATCCACCCAGTCCTTGCCCCTCACCTAGAGATCATCAAAACGCGCGGAGGCTGGGCCTTCCCAGGCCGCTTCACGGGTCACTGACACCCCGACCACGTCGGTAAGAACCTCTCCCGGCTGCTCGGTTCTGGGTGGACTGGGCACACCCTCCGCCACCGGTTCGCCACGACCGCCTACAGCGGCAGTCGAGACCTCAGGGCGGTGCAAGAACTGCTCGGGCACGCCTCCGTGGCCACAACGCAGATCTACGTCGGCCTCGACACAGAGTCCTTGACCCGCGCGGTCCGTCAGATTCCCCCGCTGGATTCGTCCTCGTGAACTCACCCCCGGGGCTACCGCCGCCCCGGACCCCGCTCCAGAGGCTCGGCCCCTGGACTCTCGTTCCGCCGACACCCAACGGTCGCTGCGCTCCCTTGGGCGCCGCCGGCGTGACGTGACGCCTGAACCTGAGCACGAGCCTCCGAGAACGATCGGCAGGTGCCACCGTGCCGTCTCGCTGTCCTCACCCAGGACTGATTAGCCCGCCGATCCCCCTAAGCGATCAGTTCGCTGCACTACAGACCCAGGCCGGCCTGCGATAAGGCGGGGAGGGCGCAGACGTCCTCGCTCATTCGCTTCAGGGGGGGGATCCTGTGACGACCACCATCACGCTCACTCCAACGCTGACGCTCAGCGTCGGTGACCGGCGGATGCCGCAGCAACGCGTCGACGACGTCTGGTCCGCGATCGCGCAGCACACCCGGGCGACCGATCGACCCGCGACCATCGCCGTCGCGGACGGCTCCGAGACGCTGCGTGTCTGGGAGCTGCGCCCGGACGGGTCCAGGACGCTGCTGGACAGCGCGCCCCCCGAGCCCGTCGACTTCCGGCTGCTGCTCTCACCGTGGACCATGACCGTCCCCCTCGACGACGGACCCGACGATCGCGAGGTCTCGACCCTGGCAGTCGCACTCAGCCAGGCCGAGGCTGCCGCTCGTGCCGGCAACGTCGAGATCATCCTCCAGACCATCGGCACCGATCACGACGACGCCAAGTCGATCGACCCCACGCCGACGGAGGACAACGTCGCCCAGCGAGACGTCGATGAGGACACCGAGGACCCCGACGACCTCATGGACGACCTCGTCGATGACGACGAGAACGCAGCCCAGGCCACGCGCAAGAAGCGTCGCAGTCTGGTGCTCGCAAGCAGCGCTGCCGCCGTGCTCGTGCTCGCCGGCCTCGGTCTCGGCGCCAACGCCATGCTCTCGAACGATGACCTTCAGCCCAACAGCGCGCCCGAGTCGCAGGAGCCCGAGAACTCGGCGACACCAACCGAGGAATCGTCGTCGCCGGCTCCGATCCAGAATCAGGCGATCTCTCCAGCCGGGTTCTCTGGCACCTCGACGTGGGAAGTCGTTGGTGCGACGGATCAGAGCACGGGAATGACGTCGGACGGTGAGCACATCGGCGCTGTCTCAGGCCGGACTCTCGACATCGTCCGCACCGACAACGGTGACCCCACCGGCTCCGTCACCCTCCCGGCGTCCCTCGACGGCAACGTCTACTCCCTGGAAGACGGGGCGCTGCTGCTGCCGGCTGAGGGACGAGTCATGACGTGGTCCAAGGACCACGGACTCGTCGACAACGAGATCGGCGAGGAGGGCCGCCTGGTCGTGCGCGGCAGCACCGCCTTCACCGTCCCCCAGCGCGACCATGTCCGCCCTGACGAGATCCAGGTCGTGACCGCCGATGGGTTCCAGACCCACAAGTCCCCGGGCTCATCCGCCTCTCCGATCGCCCCGGCCCACAATGCGGGGTTCCTGTGGGCCTCCAGCGCTGAAGGCGGCTCCCTCGTCCACGCCGACACCGACGGTGAGGAGCTGTCCTCGACCCGCCTGATCGGCCCCTCCGACGACGCCACGATCTCGCAGTGGCTCGGGGCGACTGACGACTTCGCAGCCGTCATCTGGTCCGACGGCGGCTCCGGCGGCGTGCTGGCGATCCATGACGCGGAAAACGGAAAGATCGTGGAGACCCACGACCTCCCCAGCGTGGGGAACAGCATGAGCGTGGTCCCCTCCGTCGACGGCAAGCAGCTGCTTGCCGGCACGACCCCGATCAACCTCCGCACCGCAGAGATCGGTTCCCCTGTCTCCGACCTGTCCACGAGCAACCGCGCCATCATCGCGGTTCCCGGTGGATGGATCGCTCAGCAGACCGATGGAACCTCCGTGCTCATCTCTCCCGGCGGTCAGACCCTTCCGGCGCCGTCGACCGCCGAGGACCTGCTCGGCCTCACCGACTCCGGCGACATCGTCGTCGACCATCGCGGCACCCTTGCCGCCTTCGCACCGGATTCCTCCGACTGAAAGGACCAGTGAGCATGCAGCCCATCCGACTTCCACCGCCTGCGTCGCGGTCATCACCGACGACCTGCCACACGCCGGCCTCCGAGATCATTCAGCTCGATCCCAAGGGGCCCATCCTTCCGACCATCACCACGACGACCATGACCACCGCAGAAGGAGCCCGGAAATGAACACCCGCATCCGCACTGTCCTCGCAGCCCTGACGATCACCCCCGTCATCGGCCTCACCGCCATCACGCCGGCCACCGCTGACGACTCGATCGACCTCCCCATCGACCCCGGGACCACCACGAAGCCGTCCGACCCGGTCGACTCCGGTCAGATCGACCCCGGACTCGAGGAGCCGGAGCCGGAGGCTTCCGTCGAGGAACCGGCACCGGAGCCGGAAGCACCTGCCGAAGATCCGGCGCCCGAGCCGGAAGCACCTGCCGAGCAGCCGGCACCGGAGCCTGAGGTTCCCGAGGCACCTGCCGAGGAGCCGGAGGCTCCCGTCGAGCAGCCGGCACCGGCACCGGAGCCTGAGGCTCCTGCCGCACAGCCCGCACCGGCACCCCAGCCGGCGGCACCCGTCGAGCAGCCGGCGCCCGCACCGGCGGCACCGGCGGCACCGGCGCCCGAGGAACCCGTCGAGCAGCCGGCACCGGTCGGACCCGTCGAGGCACCGGCACCGGCACCCGCTCCGGCGGCGGCACCGGAAAAGGCTGCGGCACCGGCAACTCCCGTCCTTCCGCAGCGTCATCCGGCACCGGCACCGGCACCGGAAACGGCTGCGGCGCCGGCACCGACGGCGCCCGCTCCGAGCGCCGGCACCGTTCCGTCGGCAGCACCGGTCACCGAGCCGGCACCGACGGAAGATCCTGCCGATGTGCCCCTGACCGACTTCCAGGCCAGTCTGTTCCAGAACGGTGTCGAGCGATCGGACATCCCCGACCACTACCTGTTCGGCCAGCAGGAGTACGTGATCATCTCCGGTGACACCCTCAGCGATCTCGCCGAGCACTACGACGTTCCGGGCGGCTGGCAGACCATCTGGCAGGACAATCGGGACATCATCACCGACCCTGACCTGATCTACCCCGGGCAGAAGATCCTCATCCGACTCAGCTGACCGACAGGCAGCTCCCATAGGCCCTCAGCCCCTCCAGGTAATCCCCCCCCCGCTGGAGGGGCTGAGTCATGCCCAGGCCACGAGGCCAGGACAGACCAGCCCCACACCCTGCAGGCAGGCTGGCCCCCAAGGGGGGGCCAGCCTGCCTGCACAAGATTCAAGACAAATCACTGCACACACGTCTGGCACCAAGGTGCACTGCCGTTGACATACGTCAACGGCACGCCGCGCGATAGGCCTCTATGAGCCCTTCCACGCACTGCGCCGTCTGCCGGGTCCGGTTGCCCGCAGACGCCCGCCCCAACCGCCGCTTCTGCTCCCTGCGCTGCCAGCAACGCGCCGCCGGACGCCGTCGGCGCGGCCAGCCAGAGTCCGACCCGCCCGCGACCGTGCGCCCTCTCGCTCCGGACTTCGAGCTGCGCAAGCGCGAGCGGCAGCTCGTCGGCAAGGAGCGCACGATCGCCCGGCTGCGTGCCGGGCGCGACGCTGACCGTCGCCGGATGCGTGAGCTGGAGGCCGAGGCCGCCTCCGAGAGACGTCGCGCTGAGCGGGCGATTACTTCCGTCGGAAAGGACCAGCACCGGCTGCGCGCCAAGAATGCCTCGCTCCAGGACCAGGTCATCGAGGCCCACGAGACCGTCCGGGAGCACGCTGCCGAGGTCCAGCGGCTGCGGCAGACCGTCCGGGAGATATCCCCCGAGCTGACGGCAGCGCGCGAGATTCGCCGGCAGTGGGAAGCCCTTGCCGTTCGCATCGCCCGGCAAGCCGCCGGTTCGAACGTGCCGCTTGCCGGTCTCGACCAAGAGGTCCTCACGACCTACCAGCGGCAACGGCAGGCCCCTGCCGCCGACCCGAAGCCAGCAACGGCAAAGACCCCGCCCCGCAAGAACCGACCTGCCGCTCGCCCGGCAGCCCGTCCTGGCAGCACCGGAAGGACCACCCGATGACCGTCTCTATCTCCAAGATGTCCGTCAGCTACTACATCGAGCAGGTCACCGTCGGCGACGCCGCCCCTGCCGGCACCGGCAGCCGCGACCTCACCCGCTACTACACCGAGGCCGGCGCACCTCCCGGACGCTGGATCGGTGCCGGCATCGCCGGACTCGGCATCGACCCCGGCACCCGCGTCACCTCCCGAGCAGCCCGCCGGCTCCTCGAGGACTCCGCTCACCCCGAAACCGGCGAACGACTCGGCAGAGCACCGATCGCCAAGCAGCAAGCTCCCGCCGGGGCGAAGACCGCTGCCGGCAAGGTCGCTAAGTCCGAGCGCGAATCCGTTGCCGGCTTCGATCTCACGTTCTCCGTGCCGAAGTCCGTCTCCGTGCTGTGGGCCATGGCCGATGACCAGACCAAGGCAGCAGTGCATGCCGCGCATCGCCGCGCGATCGACGACTCGCTGTCCTGGCTCGACGATCGAGTCATCCAGACCCGAGCCGGTCATGCCGGCGTCGCCAAGGTCGCCACCCGAGGGCTCATCGCCACCTCGTTCGACCATTGGGACTCCCGAGCCGGCGACCCCCAGCTGCACACCCACGTCGTGATCGCTAACAGGGTCCAGCGAGCCTCCGACGGCGCCTGGACCACCCTGGACTCCGTCGCCCTGCACAAGAACGTGGTGGCAGCCTCCGAGCGCTTCAACGGGATCCTGTTCGACGAACTCGCACGCACCCTCGGCACCCGAGCCGAAGTCCGTGGCGAACCGGCCCACGACCACGACGGCCTCACCGTCGCTGATCGGAACGCGCGCATCGAACTCGCCGGCGTCCCCGACGAACTCATCGACGCCTTCGCCTCCCGCTCTCGCGTGATCGAGGCCGAGAAGGACCGGCTGATCGCCAAGTGGGAGGCCGACCACGGGGCGGCACCCACCGGCCAGGACCTCCTCCGGATCCGACAGCAGGCCACGCTCTCGACCCGCACCGCCAAGGATCCCGACAGCCTCCGGTCCCTGGAGGAGAAGTCCAGCGACTGGCGTCTCCAGGCATCGGCCCTCGGGCACACCGCCCAGGACGTCGTCGCCGCTGCCACAGGCCACGAGCCCACCATCACCACAGCCTCCGATCCGCAGCCCGAGACTCTGGAGGAGATCGCCTCACGGGCAGTCACCGCCGTCGCGGCCCAGCGCACCAGCTTCACGCGCGCCAACGTCCACGCCGAGATCTCCCGTTCCCTGGCCGCTGTGCGCTGCCATAGCGCAGACGAACGCGATCGGCTCCTCGACGAACTCACCGATCAGGCCCTCGATCAGACCGTGCGCCTGACCCCCACCCGGTTCCAGCACTCCTCCGACGCGCAGCCCGGTCTCAGCTCTGGTCGAGATCACGCCTTCAACGACTCAGCCTCCTACGCGACCCAGGACCAGCTCTCCGCTGAGGAGCGCCTGATCACCGCTGCGACCAACACCGGGGCGCCCACCATCACCGATCGGCAGCGCGCCGAACAGATCCTCGATGCCGTCACCGTCGGAGACGGCCACTCCCTGGCCCCCGACCAGCGCGAGGCAGCGCTGCGCCTGGCGACCGCAGACCAGTCCCTGTCCGCGCTCATCGGCCCCGCCGGAACCGGCAAGACCACCTGCCTCTCCGCGCTGCGGCAGGTCTGGGAGGACGAACACGGTCCCGGCAGCATCGTCGGCCTCGCACCCTCCGCCGTAGCCGCCTCCGTCCTCGGCAAAGAGATCGATGTCCCCACCGACAACGTCGTCAAGTGGCTCTGGGAATCCGAAGGCCCCGGAGCAGCCCGCCGCCACGAGAAGATCACCGCCACCCGACAGCAGATGACCCACTTGCTCGACGAGCTGCCGGGCGCCCCCACCGCACAGCAGCAGCGCACGCTACGCCGGCTCAACGCCACCCTGACCGAGCTGGAGACCACCCAGGACCGCTACCAGATGCGCCCCGGCCAGATGGTCATCGTCGACGAGGCTTCCATGGCCGGCACCCACTCCCTCGATCGACTGCGCGCACAGGCTGAGACCGCCGGAGCCCGCATCGTCGCCGTCGGAGACCCGTCCCAGCTCGGAGCCATCGAGGCCGGCGGCACCCTCGGCTGGATCGAGCGCCACCAGGACCAGCCCAACGTCACCGCAGCCACCCTCGAATCCGTCTGGCGCTTCAAGAACGACTGGGAAGCCTCCAACTCCCTCGCTCTGCGCCAAGGCGACCACGACGCCATCGACCCGCTGCTCGACCACGACCGCATCACCCAGGTCGACGAGCCCGAAGCCGTCGAAGCCACCGCTTTCGATCAGTGGGCCGAAGCCCGCACCCAAGGCAGTGCGCTGCTGCTGTCGGCCTCCCAGGAATCCGTCGACCGCCTCAACCTCCAGGCCCAAGACCTACTGCGCAGCACCAAGGAGATCGACCACACCACCACCGTCGCTCTCTCCGGAGCCTCCGTAGCCGGGCTCGGCGACCGCATCCTTACCCGCCGAAATGAACGCCTGGTGCTCGACGACCAGGGCGACTTCATCAAGAACGGCGACCTCCTGACCGTCACCGCCCTCAACGACGACGGCACACTCGAAGCCGCGCGAGACAACGGCGCGACCGTCCACCTGCCGCATGCTGTCCTCGAGAACACCCAGCTCGGGTACGCCTCCACCGCCCACCGGGCCCAGGGGGTCACCGTCGACCGCGCGATCACCGCTGTCGACCCGAACCAGACCTCGCGAGAGACGTTCTACGTCTCCATGACGCGCGGCAAGCACTCGAACACTGCCGTGCTGCCCCCTCCGGCACCGGATGACGAGTCGCCCGACCCCTGGCAGCTGCTCCACCGCTTCACCCCGCAGACGGCCAAGGACCAGCTCTCCCGCGTCCTAGATCGCACCGACACGGAGCTGACCGCCCACGAGATCCGCGACCACGCCCACGGCTGGGACAACGACCTGACCCGCCTCACCGACGAACTGCGCTACACCGGTCAGGCCATCGCCACCCGACAGACCGTCCAATGGATCCGCGACGCCCACGGCTCCGAGACCGCAGATGCATGGGCCAACTCCGAGCACTGGCCCGCCATCGTCAACGCCGTCGCCGCCGGTCGCGACCTCCCCACCGAAGTTCCTGACGCACCACGCGAAGCCCTCTCCGCTCTCCAAGCACACCCCGCCGGCACCGATGCCCAACGCATCCACGGCTCGCTGCGACTGCCTACTCCGGAGACTCCGGATGAGGCCGCCACCGTTCAACAGCTCGTCACGAAGATCGACGACCGGCTCGCAACGCTGCGGACCCAGACCGTCGATGAGCCCTGGCGGCTCACCCTCAATCACCACCCCTCCGAGACTGTCGACTCCGTCCTGCTCGCCAGGCAGATCAGCGGCTGGGAAGACCCCACCAAGCCGCTGCCAGACACACGCCCCAAGGACCAACGAGCAGCGGAGGCCTACGACTCAGCCCGAGCACTCCTCGACGCGCCGGTCACCCCAGCACCCGCCGAAGACCCCCACAGCCGCGCCACGCCGACAGGAGATTCACAGCAAAAAATCTTCGCCTCAAATACGAGACAGAATTCCACCCCCGAGGGCCCGAGCGCCGTTTGAACCCTCCACCCGCCGCGTCGGGTCGCGTAACGCATCCCCAACCCGGAGGGGACTACGTCACCTCACATATATTCACAGCGGCGAGAAAGGATCTCTCTATACCGCCTTCCAATGACAACCCCCGCGTCGATATTCTCGGAAATACCCCTGTCCTGGACAATCCCGACAATTGGGGTGCGTGGCCATGATCACCGCCACCATCATCGCTTTCCTGATCTACACGCTCATCAGCAGCATCGCTCGTCGTGGCAC
>NZ_JALXVH010000040.1 GCF_025149945.1 Kocuria sp. p3-SID1428
GGGGGGGGGCCCTCGCGGTGTCCCGGATCAGGCTCGTACGAGCCGGCGACCCGGGTCAGTCAGCCGATGATCACTTGGTGATCTTGGTGACCTTGCCGGAGCCCACGGTGCGGCCGCCCTCACGGATGGCGAAGCCGAGGCCCTCCTCCATGGCGATCGGCTGGATGAGCTCGACCGACATCTCGGTGTTGTCGCCGGGCATGACCATCTCGGTGCCCTCGGGCAGGGAGATGACGCCGGTGACGTCGGTGGTGCGGAAGTAGAACTGCGGGCGGTAGTTCGTGTAGAAGGGGTTGTGACGCCCACCCTCATCCTTGGACAGGATGTACACGTTGGCCTCGAAGTCCGTGTGCGGGGTGATCGAACCCGGCTTGCAGACGACCTGGCCGCGCTCGACGTCGTCGCGCTTCAGGCCGCGCAGCAGCAGGCCGCAGTTCTCGCCGGCCATGGCCTCGTCCATCTGCTTGTGGAACATCTCGATGCCGGTGACCGTGGTCTTCTGGATCGGGCGGATGCCGACGATCTCGACCTCGGAGTTGATCGGCAGGGTGCCGCGCTCGGCACGGCCGGTCACGACGGTGCCGCGGCCGGTGATCGTGAAGACGTCCTCGACGGGCATGAGGAAGGGCTTATCGGTATCGCGGACCGGGTCCGGGATGAACTCGTCGACGCCCTGCATGAGCTCCTCGATCTTGGCAACCCACTCGGGGTCGCCCTCGAGGGCCTTCAGAGCCGAGACGCGCACGACCGGAGCGTTGTCGCCGTCGAACTCCTGGTCCGAGAGCAGCTCGCGGACCTCCATCTCGACGAGGTCCAGCAGCTCCTCGTCATCGACCATGTCCGACTTGTTCAGCGCGACCAGCAGGGTCGGCACGCCGACCTGGCGGGCGAGCAGGACGTGCTCGCGGGTCTGGGCCATGGGGCCGTCGGTGGCGGCGACCACGAGGATCGCGCCGTCCATCTGCGCCGCGCCGGTGATCATGTTCTTGACGTAATCGGCGTGGCCGGGAGCGTCGACGTGGGCGTAGTGGCGCGCCTCGGTCTGGTACTCGATGTGCGAGATGTTGATCGTGATGCCGCGCTGGCGCTCCTCCGGAGCGGAGTCGATGCCGCCGAAGTCGCGGGCCTCGTTGAGGTCCGGGTACTTGTCGGCCAGGACCTTGGAGATCGCAGCGGTCAGCGTGGTCTTGCCGTGGTCGACGTGACCGATGGTGCCGATGTTGACGTGCGGCTTGCTGCGCTCGAACTTGGCCTTCGCCATGGTGGTTCCTCCTAGAGAATGATGCGAACTTGCTCGCCCTTGACGCGTGCAGAGGCGCTCAGCGGGCGGAATCCCCTGCAAGTGTAGTCGGGCTGGTTGGGGGTGAGAAATCGGTCGGTGCGACGGGCCCGCCCCGCTCGGGAGCGGGCCCGCGCTCACGGCTCGTGGGGCCGTCGGCGGCTTCGAGGGGAAGCCGCCGACAGGCTCACTCGCCGCGGTTCTTCTGGATGATCTCCTCGGCGACGTTCTTCGGGACCTCCGTGTAGGAGTCGAAGGACATCGAGTACACCGCGCGGCCCTGCGTCTTGGAGCGCAGGTCGCCGATGTAGCCGAACATCTCGGACAGCGGGACGCTGGCCTTGACGAGCTTGATGCCGGAGACGTCCTCCATGGACTGGATCATGCCGCGGCGCGAGTTCAGGTCGCCGATGACATCGCCCATGTACTCCTCGGGCGTGCGGACCTCGACGGCCATGGTCGGCTCGAGCAGAACCGGGTTTGCGCGCTTGGCGCCCTCCTTGAAGACCATGGAGCCGGCGATCTTGAACGCCATCTCCGAGGAGTCGACGTCGTGGTAGGCGCCGTCGAGCAGCGTGGCCTTCACGCCGACGACCGGGTAGCCCGCCAGCACGCCGAGCTGCATGGCGTCCTGGATGCCGGCGTCCACCGAGGGGATGTACTCGCGCGGGATGCGACCGCCGGTGACGGCGTTGTCGAACTCGTAGAGCTCCTCGGCCTCGAGATCGATCGGCTCGAAGGAGACCTGCACCTTGGCGAACTGACCGGAGCCGCCGGTCTGCTTCTTGTGGGTGTAGTCGACCTTCTCGACGGCCTTCCGGATGGTCTCGCGGTAGGCGACCTGGGGCTTGCCCACGTTCGCCTCGACGCGGAACTCGCGCTTCATGCGGTCCACCAGGATGTCCAGGTGCAGCTCGCCCATGCCGCCGATCTCGGTCTGACCGGTCTCCTCGTTGAGGGAGACCGTGAAGGTGGGATCCTCAGCGGAGAGCTTCTGGATGGCGGTGGAGAGCTTCTCCTGGTCGCCCTTGGTCTTGGGCTCGATGGCCACGAAGATCACCGGGGCCGGGAAGGACATGGACTCCAGCACGATCGGGTTGGCCGCATCGCACAGGGTGTCGCCCGTGGTGGTGTCCTTCAGGCCGATGATCGCGTAGATGTGTCCAGCCTGGATCTCCTCGACCGGGTTCTCCTTGTTGGAGTGCATCTGGAACAGCTTGCCGATGCGCTCCTTCTTGGACTTGGTCGAGTTCAGGACCTGCTCACCGGCCTTGGCCGTGCCCGAGTAGACGCGGGTGTAGGTCAGCTGGCCGTAGAACGGGTGCGCGGCGACCTTGAAAGCCAGCGCCGAGAACGGCGCGGTGCGGTCGGCCGGACGGGTCATGACCTCGTCCTCGTCGCGCACCGAGTGGCCCTGGACGTCGTCGACGTCGAACGGCGAGGGCAGGTAGTCCACGACGGCATCCAGCATGGGCTGCACGCCGCGGTTCTTGAACGCGGAGCCGCAGAAGACCGGGTAGGCCTGCGAGGCGATGGTCAGCTTGCGGACGCCGGCCTTGATCTCCTCGATCGTCAGCTCCTCGCCGCCGAGGTACTTCTCCATGAGCTCGTCATCGGCCTCGGCCACGTTCTCGACCAGCTCGGCGCGGTACTGCTCAGCGCGCTCCTGGAGATCAGCGGGGATCTCCTCGGTCTTGTACGAGGCACCCAGGGAGACATCTCCCTTGGAGTCGCCCTCCCAGACCAGGGCCTTCATGTGGACCAGGTCCACGACGCCCACGAAGTCGCTCTCCGAGCCGATCGGCAGCTGCATGACCAGCGGCTTGGCCTTGAGGCGGTTGATGATGGTGTCGACGGTGAAGTAGAAGTCCGCGCCGAGCTTGTCCATCTTGTTGACGAAGCAGATGCGGGGGACGTCGTACTTGTCCGCCTGGCGCCAGACGGTCTCCGACTGCGGCTCCACGCCCTCCTTGCCGTCGAAGACGGCGACGGCGCCGTCGAGGACGCGCAGGGAGCGCTCGACCTCGACCGTGAAGTCCACGTGGCCCGGGGTGTCGATGATGTTGATCTGGTTGTCGTTCCAGAAGCAGGTGGTAGCCGCGGAGGTGATCGTGATGCCGCGCTCCTGCTCCTGCGCCATCCAGTCCATCGTGGACGCACCCTCATGGGTCTCACCGAGCTTGTGGTTGATGCCCGTGTAGAACAGGATGCGCTCGGTGGTGGTGGTCTTGCCGGCGTCGATGTGCGCCATGATGCCGATGTTGCGGACCTTCTTCAGGTCGGTAAGCACGTCTTGTGCCACGGTGAGTCCCTTCTGAGGTGTTCCCGGCGGTCTGCCGCCCCGGATCAGGGGCGGCAGACCGTGCCGATGCTACCAGCGGAGCCGGAATTACCAGCGGTAGTGGGCGAAGGCCTTGTTCGAATCGGCCATCTTGTGAGTGTCCTCGCGACGCTTCACAGCGGCACCCAGACCGTTCGAGGCGTCCAGGATCTCGTTCATCAGACGCTCGGTCATGGTGTTCTCGCGACGGGCCTTGGAGTAGCCGACGAGCCAGCGCAGGGCCAGCGCCTGCGAACGGCCCGCGCGGACCTCGATCGGCACCTGGTAGGTGGCGCCGCCGACGCGGCGGGAGCGGACCTCGAGGGCCGGCTTGATGTTCTCCAGGGCCTTCTTGAGCGTGGCGACCGGCTCCTCGCCGGACTTGCGCTCGACACCGGCCAGCGCGCCGTAGACGATGCGCTCGGCGGTGGACTTCTTGCCGTCCTGGAGGACCTTGTTGATCAGCTGGGTGACGACCGGGGATCCGTAGACCGGGTCGACGACGAGCGGGCGCTTGGGGGCGGGACCCTTACGAGGCATTACTTCTTCTCCTTCTTCACGCCGTAGCGGGAGCGGGCCTGGCCGCGGCCCTTGACGCCCTGGGTGTCGAGGGCGCCGCGCACGATGCGGTAGCGGACGCCGGGGAGGTCCTTCACTCGGCCGCCGCGCACGAGCACGATGGAGTGCTCCTGCAGGTTGTGGCCCTCACCGGGGATGTAGGCCGTGACCTCGACCCCGTTGTTCAGGCGCACACGCGCGATCTTGCGCAGCGCGGAGTTCGGCTTCTTGGGCGTGGTCGTGTAGACGCGGGTGCAGACGCCGCGCTTCATGGGGCTGCCCTGGAGGGCCGGCGCCTTGGTCTTCACGACCTTCGGGGTGCGGCCCTTGCGGACCAGCTGCTGGATAGTGGGCACATCGTCTCCTGATGGTGGCGCGCCGGTGCGGCGCGCGACGTTCAATGGAAAGGCCTGCCATGGGCCGCTCGACGCGGTCCCGCGGCCGTAGCCTTCAGGGGCGCTGCACGGTGTCGGCGGATGCGACGGGCGCAGCAACAGGGGAAAATCCCTCAAGGCATGACAAAAAGTGGCATTCGGGCACACCCTGCGTGCCTGAGGACGGAGTCCATACCTGCCACTGGAAGCGACCACGGATGGTCGAGCCAATCCAGAGGAGTGTATCAGATGCGACCATGCCCCGCGATGGCGGGGTCCTGGTGACGCCCGGCACCTGCGGCGGCCAGGTCCTGCTGGATGGCGCCGGCGCATTCCCGCAGCGCCGGGAGGATCACCCGCAGGGGGTCGCAGTGCTCTTCGGTGGCGCCCACGCGCATGGACACGTTGACGGCGGCGATGATCTGCCCGCGGGTGTCCCGCACCGGCACTGCCACCGACCGCAGCCCGGCCGCGAGCTCCTGATCCACGTCCGCCCACCCGGTGCGGCGCACCTCGGCCAGGCGGTGACGCAGCCCGTCGAGGGTCGAGACGGTGCGGCGGGCCGGAGGATGCGCCAGTGCCGCCTGGCAGCGGGCCCGGACTTCCTCGTCCGGCAGCTCGCTGAGCAGCGCACGGCCCATGGAGGTCGCATGCGCAGGGAAGCGCGTGCCCACCGAGATCGCCGCATTCATGATGTGCCGCGCCTGGACTCTGGCCACGTAGACGATGTCCGAGCCGTCCAGCACGGCCACCGAGGTGGACTCCCCCACCGTCTCGGAGAGCTGGCGCAGGTGCGGCGCCGCGATCTCCGGCAGGCTCAGCGCCGAGAGGTAGGCGTAGCCGAGCTCGAGCACCTTGGCGGTGAGCTCGAAGTCGCGGCCATCGGTGCGCACGTAGCCCAGCTGCTCCAGGGTCAGCAGGAGCCTGCGGGCAGTCGCCCGGGACAGCCCCCTGCGCCGAGCGACCTCGGACAGCGTCATCCGGGGACGCCCGGCGTCGAAGGCGGTGATCACGCCGAGCCCGCGGGCCAGCGACTGCACGGTGTCCGTGCCCGAGCGCGACGACGCCCCGGCGGCGCGCTCGGACTCCCCCGACCCGTCGGCGGAATGCTCGACTGCCATCTGCGCTGCTGCCCTCAGGCCTGCTCGAGCGGGAACGGCACGAGCTGCTGGATCTCCTCGAACGTGGCGCCGAAGGTCTCGCGCACCACCACGCGGCCGTCGCCCTCGATCAGGAAGACGGCGCGGTCGGTGTAGACGCGCGAGACGCACCCCACGCCCGTCAGGGGCATGTCGCACTGCTCGACCAGCTTGGGCTGATCCTTCTTGGTGCGCAGGCCCATCATCACGAAGGTCTGCTTGGCGCCGGTGGCCAGGTCCATGGCCCCTCCCACCGCGGGGATGGCACCGGGCCTGCCGGTCGACCAGTTGGCCAGGTTGCCGTTGCGGTCCACCTGGAAGGCGCCGAGGACGCAGCAGTCCAGATGGCCGCCGCGCATCATGGCGAACGAGTCCGCGTGGTGGAAGTACGAGCAGCCGTCGGTCTCCACGACCGGGATCTTGCCAGCGTTGATCAGATCGGGGTCGACGTCCTCGCCGTGGGCGGCCGCGCCCATGCCGAGCATGCCGTTCTCGGTGTGGAGGGTGACGTCGTCCTCCGGGGTGAGGTAGTCGGAGACCAGCGTGGGCTGGCCGATGCCGAGGTTCACATAGGCGCCGGCGGGGATGTCGCGGGCGACGAGCTCGGCGAGCTGCTGGTTGTCCAGCGCCGTGTCCTGGGTCTGGGGAGTGCTCATGATCGTGTCTCGCTCTCTGCGCGGCCTGGCTGCCGCTGCGGTGGCGTGTCTGCTGGCGGTGGATCGCCACGGGCGCACATGCGGCGGCGGTGCCGATCCGTGCGGGGCTCAGCCCGCGTCGGGCGTCTGAGGGGCCTGGATGCGCACGACGGTGTCGACGTAGATGCCCGGGGTCACCACGGTCTCCGGGTCGATCTGCCCCCGCTCCACGATCTCCGAGACCTGCACGATCGACGTCCGGGCCGCCGCGGCCATGATCGGGCCGAAGTTGCGCGCCGTCTTGCGGTAGGTCAGATTGCCCGCGGTGTCGGCGGTGTGCGCCTTGGTCAGGGCGTAGTCGGCCACGATCGGGTACTCGAGGACCTGATGGCGGCCATCGAACTCGCGGACCTCCTTGCCCTCGGCCAGCGGTGTGCCGTAGCCCGTGGGCGTGAAGAACGCACCGATCCCCGCGCCGGCGGCGCGGATGCGCTCGGCCAGGTTGCCCTGCGGGACCACCTCGAGCTCGATCTCACCGGCGTGGTACTTCTCATCGAAATGCCACGAGTCCGACTGGCGGGGGAAGGAGCAGATGATCTTCTTCACCCGTCCCAGCTGGATCAGCTTGGCCAGTCCCACATCGCCGTTGCCGGCGTTGTTGTTGACGACGGTCAGGTCCTTCGCGCCCTGGGCGATCAGGGCATCGATCAGCTCGACGGGCTGACCCGCCACGCCGAAGCCTCCGATCATGACGGTCGAGCCGTCCTCGATCTGCTCGACGGCCTGTGCCGCGGTGTCCACGATGCTCAGCATGCTCTCTCCATTGCGAATGGTCGTTCGGTTTCCGGTGCGCCGGGCTCAGGCGGCGTCGGTGTTCTCGAGCACGACGGCCAGGCCCTGGCCCACGCCGATGCACAGCGAGGCCACGCCCCAGCGCCCGCCCTCGGCCTGCAGGCGCCGAGCCAGGGTGCCCAGCACGCGGGCGCCGGAGGCGCCGAGCGGGTGGCCGATGGCGATCGCCCCGCCCCAGGCGTTGACGATCGGTTCTTCGATCCCCCACTGGCGGATGCAGGCCAGCGACTGGGCGGCGAAGGCCTCGTTCAGCTCGACTGCGCTGACATCCCCCCAGCCGATCCCGGCGCGCTTCAGGGCCAGGTTCGCAGCCTCCACCGGGGCCTCGCCGAAGAACTGCGGCTCGTTGGCCGCGGCCCCGCGGCCGGCGATGCGCGCCAGCGGCTTGCGGCCCAGCAGCTCGGCCGCCTTCGCGGAGCCGAGCCAGGCGGCGGAGGCGCCGTCGTTCATGGGCGAGGCGTTGCCCGCCGTCACCGTGCCGTTGTCCTTCCGGAACACTGTGCGCAGCCCGCCCAGCGTCTGCGGGGTCGCATCCGCGCGAACGGTCTCATCTCGGGTGACGTCGGTGCCGCGCTTGGTGTTCGCCTTCACCGTGACGGTGAGGTCGTCGTAGCGGCCCTCGTCCCAGGCCTTCGCCGCCAGCTGGTGGGAGCGCGCCGAGAAGACGTCCTGCTCTTCACGGGTGATCCCGTGCTTCTCCCGCAGCTGCTCCGTGGCCTCGCCCAGCGAGACGGTCCAGGCCTCCGGCATCTCCGGATTGACCAGCCGCCAGCCCAGCGTGGTGTTCGCCAGGTGCAGGTCCTGCATGGGGAACGGTCGTTCGGTCTTGGGCAGGACCCAGGGCGCGCGCGACATGGACTCGACGCCGCCGACGAGCATGAGGTCGGCCTCGTCGACCTCGATCTGGCGCGAGGCCATCATGGCGGCATCCAGGGAGGAGCCGCACAGGCGGTTGACGGTGGTGCCCGGCAGCGAGGTGGGCAGGCCCGCCAGCAGCGTGGCCATGCGGGCGACATTGCGGTTCTCCTCGCCGGCCCCGTTGGCGTTGCCGAACACGACCTCGTCGATGGTCTCGGGGTCCAGCCCCTCCGCGCGATCGACCATGGTGCGCACCACGAGTGCGGCCAGGTCGTCGGGCCGGTGCGTGGACAGGGCGCCGCCGATCTTGGCGAACGGCGTGCGCACGGCGTCGTAGATGTAGGCGTCCTTGCGGCCGCCGGCTGAGGTGCTCATGAGGTGACTCCTTCGTCGTCCTGTGCTGCTCGGTCTGTCGTGGTGGGCGCGGCAGCACTGGGGCTTTGCGCATCGAGACGGTCGAAGACCGCCTTGGCATGGGAGAAGGCGTTGTTGGCGGAGGGCACGGAGAGGTAGATCGAGCTCTGCAGCAGGATCTCCTTGATCTGCTCGCGGCTCAGCCCGTTGCGCAGGGCGGCGCGCACGTGCATCTCGAACTCGCCCCAGTGCCCGGCCGCGATCAGGGCGGTCAGGGTGATGGCGCTGCGCATGGGCCGGTCCAGGCCCGGACGGGTCCAGATCTCACCCCAGGCGTAGCGGGAGATGAAGTCCTGCCACTCCGCCGTGAACTCGTCCTTGCTGGCCTCCGAGCGCTCCACATGGGCATCCGAGAGCACCTCGCGGCGCACCCGCATGCCGTCGGCGTGAGCCTGGGAGGCCGTGCGATCGCCGCCGGCGCGCGGGGCCTGCGCCGGCTCCGGGGCTGTGGCCGGCGCAGCTGCCTGGGTCTCGCCGACGAGAGCCATGATCTGCTCGGCGAGCTCAGCGGGCTGCTCGGCCGGGATCATGTGCGCGGCCGGCCCGATCAGCTCGAAGCGCGCGCCGGGGACCTGCTGCGCCCAGTCCCGCACGGCCTGCTCAGTCACCGAGGGATCCTGCTCGCCGGCCACCGCGAGCACGGGGGCGGCGATCTCGCCCAGGCGCCCGGACAGGTCGAATGCGGCGATCGCGCGGCAGACCTGCGCATAGCCGTGGCGGTCCGCGGACTGCAGCGCGTGCAGCAGTCCGGTGGTGATCCCGGTGCCGGCGGCGGCGTCGCGGTCGATGAAGCCCTGGGTGAGCCAGCGCTGGGCGCTGCCGATGACCTGGGTAGGAGTGCCCGCGGCCTCCACCAGCGCGGCGCGCTCGCTCCACCGCTCGGGATCGCCCAGCTGCGCGGCGGAGGCCACCACAGCCGCCCCTCGGAGGCGCTGCGGCGCATCCACCAGCAGCTGCAGCCCCACGGCCCCGCCCACGGAGCAGCCCGCGTACCAGAACGAGGATTCGGGTAGGGGCTCCTGCACCGCATCCACGGCGGCCAGGACGCCCTGGGCGAGCTCCTCGATCGAGAAGTCCTCGGTGCCGGCCGGTGCGCCGCCGTGGCCCGGCAGCTCCCATCCGATGATGCGCAAGCGCCCTGCCAGCTCGCGCGCGACCCCGCCCCACAGCGGGGCGACCGCTGTGCCGAGCGCAGGTCCCAGCAGCAGCACCGGGCGCTGGTCGTCCTGCGCGGCTGCGGGTGCGCTCAGCTCCACGAGGCGGATGCTCGGAACACTCATGAGTCCTCTCCTGTCCCGGCGCCGCGGCTCGGCAGCGCCTCTCGCTCATCCTGGCGCGCGACGGCACGGTCGATCAGCAGATCGGCCGCACCCAGGTAGCCGCGCGGGTCGCACAGCTGCTGCAGCCGCTGTCGGTCGACGGCCTGGCCCTGGGCGTCCCGCCCCTGCGCCGTGATCTCCGCCAGGCCGTCGAGGGCTGCCTGGACATCCGCACCGGCCCGGGCCAGCACGGCCTGGATGCGCTGGGCTCCCGTGTCGCCGTCCGCGTCCTGCACCGCAGGCTTCAGGGCCGTGACGATCCGCTCGGAGACCAGCGCAGGCCCCGAGGCGCGCAGGTTCTCCTCCATGCGCTCGGCATCCACGCGAAGCCCCTGGAGCAGCTCCGCCAGCTGGGAGCAAGCCGTCAGGCTCAGCCGCAGCAGCTGCTGCAGCGCCGGCCACTCGACGTGCCAGGCGCCGTCCGGGCGCTCGTCGATCGAAGAGGAGGCCGCGGTGAACAGCGAGGCGAGCAGCTGCGGTGCGCTCAGGGCGGTGCGCTTGAGCTGGACCGAGAGCACGGGGTTCTGCTTCTGCGGCATGGCCGAGGACACGCCCCTGCCCGGGCCCGTGGGCTCGCGCAGCTCGCCGATCTCGGGGCGCGAGAGCAGCAGGAC
The DNA here is from genome assembly GCF_025149945.1 of Kocuria sp. p3-SID1428. Classification (GTDB taxonomy): domain Bacteria; phylum Actinomycetota; class Actinomycetes; order Actinomycetales; family Micrococcaceae; genus Kocuria. The sequence goes on from NZ_JALXVH010000040.1 coordinate 10,363, forward strand.
ATCGTCGGCGATCTTTCCGATCGCCGCGCAGAGACTGCCCAGTGCCGCACCTGCGTCCAGCACGGGCTGGCGGGAGGTGTGCCAGACGTGGGGCGCCTCATGCAGCCCGAGCTGCGCGGCCCAGACGGCGTGCAGCTGCAGGGCCTGCTCGGAGATCTCCGCCGCGCGGGCGCTGCCGCCCTGGGGATCGTCCTGCTGCTCGAACAGGGCCCGCGATCCCGCCAGGGTGCCGGCGGCGCCGCCGATGGCAACCGGTGTGCTCAGCCGGTCCAGCCGCTCATGGGCGTCGGCCAGCCCCTCGAGCCACTGGGCGCAGCGCAGGCCGAAGGTCGTGGGCAGTGCGTGCTGCGTCAGGGTGCGCGCGGCGCACAGAGCGTGGCGGTGGCGCTGGGCCAGTCCGGCCAGCGCGGACTGCGCCTGGGACAGGGAGTCATCGAGATGCTGGAGGGCCTCGCGCAGCATCAGCATCAGGGCGGTGTCCAGAACGTCCTGACTGGTCAGTCCGCGGTGCACGGCGCCGACGGCCTCCGGGTCGATCTCCCGCACCGCTGCGCGCAGATCCGCGAGCATGGGGATCACCGGGTTCCCGCCCAGCTCGCTGCGCTCGGCGAGATCCGCCAGGTCGAAGCTGCGATCGAGCACCTCGTCCGTGAGGACGTCGGCCGCCGCCTCCGCGGCGCTGTCCGGGACGAGCCCGAGCTGCGCCTGGGCCGCGACCCAGGCGGTCTCCGCTCGCACCAGGCAGCGCAGCACCTGTCGATCACCGGTGAGCCCCCGGGCCCGATGGGCTCCGGGGAAGAGCAGTCCGTAGTCGGCGTCCTGTGCTGCCATGCGTCTCGTCGTGGTCCTGTCGTCGCGATGCTCTGAAGATGGTGGTGATGCCGTCGCGAGTATTCCTCGCGCGGCGGAGGGGTCGGGGCGACGATGGACGTCGCCCCGGCCCCTTGTCGGATCAGTCCGCGTGCTGCGGGTAGCGCAGGAAGACCGTCTCGTCCTCGCCCTGCAGCCGGATGTCGAAGCGCAGCGAGCCGTCCTGCTCGCGGCGCGCGATCAGGGTCTCGCGCCGATCGGCCGGCACCGAGGACAGCAGCGGATCCCGTTGCAGTGCCTCCTGGTCCTCGGGCAGGTAGATCCGCGTGAAGAGACGGTTGAGCAGACCGCGGGCGAAGACCGTCATGGCGATGAACGGGGCCGCCCCGGGCTCGGTGGGACCGGGGGCCACCGTGGTGAACGAGTACGCCCCCACGTTGTCCACGGCCTGACGACCGAAGCCGGTGAAGGTGTAGCCGTCGCGGATCAGGGAGCCGGGCTCCTGCGAGATCCGCCCGTTCTCATCCGCCTGCCAGATCTCCAGCAGGGAGTCGGGCACCGGATCGCCGTTGCCGTCGTAGACGACGCCGTGCAGGCGCACGGCCTGCGGATGGCTGCGCTCCACCAGCTCCTCGCCGCCGTCGAACGGCAGGGCGTAGCCGTAGAAGGGCCCGACGGTCTGACCGGGCGTGGCTGTCAGCTTCTCAGACATCGGTGTCCTCCTCCATGAGCGTGCGGTGGGTTCCGGTGAGCACGATGTCCCACTTGTAGCCCAGGGACCACTCATGGGCCGAGAGGTCGTGGTCATAGCTGGCCACCAGACGCTCGCGCGCCTTGGGGTCCACGATCGCCTGATAGATCGGATCCAGGGCGAACAGCGGATCGCCGGGGAAGTACATCTGGGTCACCATCCGCTGGGTGAACTCGGTGCCGAACAGTGAGAAGTGGACGTGCGCCGGGCGCCACGCGTTGTAGTGGTTCTTCCACGGGTACGGACCGGGCTTGATCGTGGTGAACGAGTAGGAGCCGTCGTCGCCGGTCAGGCAGCGGCCCACACCGGTGAAGTTCGGGTCGATCGGCGCCGGGTGCTGATCGCGCTTGTGGATGTACCGGCCGGCCGCATTGGCCTGCCAGATCTCCACCAGCTGGCGGCGCACCGGACGGCCCTCGCCGTCGAGCACGCGTCCGCTGATCGTGATCCGCTCGCCGATGGGCTCGCCCTTGTCCTGGATCGTGAGATCCGACTCGAGGGCGTGGACATCACGAGGGCCGAAGGCCGGGGCCCACAGCTCGACGGTCTCCGGATCCGCGTGATGCAGATCCTTGGTGGGGTGGCGCAGGACCGAGCTGCGATAGGGCGCGTAGTCGAGTCGAGGCTGGGTCTCGACGGATCCGGAGGCCGCGTAGCTCTCCGAGATCGCGTCCATCTCCGCGCTCAGGACCGACTGGGAGTCCGCTGCCGCGTCCGAGGACGAGACGGGGGTTTCCGCCATGGTCATCTCCTTCATCAGCCGGGCAGGCGAGGTGCTGCCGCAGGTGCCTGCGGCCCCGCCACCCCCAGGGCCGCTGCCCGTGCTCTCCGGCACCTGAGGATAACGTGGATCACTCCGAAAATGAACACTTGTTCGCATAGCGCACACAGTGCGATCGGAGTGCGGTCCGTCGCCGGACCTGGGAGTGAGGGGTGCGCCCGCATGGGCGCACCGCGGACTCAGCGCAGTCTCAAGACTGCCAGCCCGTGTACGAGTCGGCGAAGTAGGCCCGGCCGTACGGTGAGTCCGTGATCGCATGCAGCTCGCCGAGCTGGCGCCGGGAGTCGAACTCGGAGTCCTCGCGGCTGCGGTGCAGCATGCGGGTGACCCAGTACGAGAAGTTCTGCGCCTTCCATACCCGCTCAAGCGCCGCTGCGGAGTAGCCGGCCAGCGGCTGCTCGGCGCCGTCGCGCAGCAGCGCCACAAGCGCCGGCGCCAGCACGCGGACGTCGCAGAAGGCGAGGTTCAGCCCCTTGGCGCCGGTCGGAGGGACGGTGTGACCGGCGTCGCCCACGAGCACCAGGGAGCCGTGGCGCAGCGGCTCGCACACGTAGGACCGGAAGGGCAGGACCGTCTTCTCGATGATCGGGCCCTCCTTCAGGCGGAATCCGTCCGGGCCGGAGACGCACTCCTGGAGCCGGGTCCAGATCTGCTCATCGGTCCAGTCCTCGGGATCCTCGGCGGGATCGCACTGGAAGTACATCCGCTGGACGTCGCCCGAGCGCTGGGAGATCAGCGCGAACCCGGCCTCGGAGCGGGTGTAGATCAGCTCGTGATGGCTCGGCGGGGCCTGGCACAGGATCCCGAACCAGGCGAACGGGTATTCCGTGAAGTGATCGGTCCGCACGTCCTCCGGGATCGCCTTGCGGCACACCGATCGGGAGCCGTCGGCGCCGACCAGGATCCTCGAGCGGATCTCCCGTGCCGCCCCCTCGGAGTCGATGAACGTGACGCCCGGCCGATCCGAGTCGACATCGTGCACGGCGACCTCGTCGGCCGACCAGAACACCGTGCCGCCGTCGCGCTCGGAAGCCTCCTTGAGGTCCCAGAACACCTCGTTCTGCGGGTAGAGCCATACCGAGCGCCCGACAGCCCCCTGGAAGTCGATGTGGTGGCTGCGCCCCTCGAAGCGCAGCGACGTGCCCTGGTGCTCGTGGCCCTCGGTGAGCACGCGGCCAGCGACCCCGGAGTCCACCAGCATGTCCACCGTCCCGGCCTCCAGGATCCCGGCGCGGTGCGTGGCCCGGATGGACTCGGGATCGCGCTTCTCGATCACCATCGTCTCGATCCCCTCGCGGCGCAGCAGGTGCGCGAGCATGAGCCCGGCGGGCCCCGCCCCCACGACGGCGACCTGGGTCTCGAGCAGCTCGGGCGCCGGTGAGGCGGGCTGCTGTGCGTGCTGGCTCATGACGTGGCCTCCTGATGAACGTCTGTTCGCACAGTGTCCGCAGAGGCAGGTGGTCCGCACCACACGGTGCTCATTCAACGGGAGAGCGACCCGGGTGCGCCGTTCGGGCTATCCCATGGGCGGCGGTGTGCAGCGTCTGCACCACGGCAGCAGGATCCACGGGCCCCTGTCGGCGGTCCGCGACGACGCCCAGACCCGCCAGCACCGCTCCGCCCTCGGCGATGACCGGGACCGCGATGCCCGTGCGGTCGGGTTCGAGATTGCCGGTCTGGATGCAGTGCCCCGTGGAGCGGATGCCGCGCAGCACCTCCTCGAGCTGCTCGGGGCCGCCCTGCGGCAGGCGCTGCCCCTGCTGCAGGACGCGCTGGGCATAGGCGCGGCTGTCCGACGCGGGCAGATGCGCCAGCAGCACCAGCCCCGTCGCCGAGAGGTGCAGCGGCAGCCGACTCGCTGTCGCGGAGCTGATGGGCCGCGCGCCGGGATGGGACAGTCTCTGCAGGAACAGCACCTCGTCCCCCTCGATCCGCCCGAGCTGAACGTGCTGGCGCAGCACCGACTGGACATCCAGCAGGAAGGGAGCAGCCGCCGCGGCCACCGTGGTCTCCGGCGCCGAGCGCGTGGCCAGCTCCCACAGCCGGGTCCCCACGCAGTACGACCCGCCGGGCTCGCGGGTCAGCCACCCGGCCTGGGCCAGGTCGGCGCACAGCCGATGCGCCGTGGCCGGCGGCAGCCCGGCAGCGCGGGCCACCTCTGCCGGGGTCATCCGCGGCCGCTCGCGCCTGAAGGCGGCCAGGACCCGGTCGATGCGCGAGAGCATGGAGTCGCCGGAGGAGGAGTTCGCCATGGGAGGCATTGTGCCCCGTCCCCGCGGCACGGCGGGCACGGGGCAAAAGGCTCGACAGAGGCCGGCAGCGCAGGACGACGGGCGGGCCGCGGCCCGGACCTGCTCATCGGCCCAGCGCGCCCACAGCTCAGACGACGCGGAACTCCCGGCTCGTCCCGGTGATGGGGCGGATCGCCCCCAGGCCCGTGCGCCGACCGCCCCGGTAGACGAAGCGGTAGGTGCCGGCGGCGCCGCTGGGCACGGTCCACTCGAGGGTCACGAGCGAGCGCGAGAACAGCTTGTCCTCCCACCGGAAGCGGGTGTCGACGTCCTGGTCGCCCAGGTGCTTGACCCAGCTGCCGTCGACCAGCCGCGCAAGCACCGGGTACGAGTCGCTGTGGCGCAGGCTGTTGTTCGGATTCGCCCCCACGAACACGGCGCGGGCCACCTGGCCCGCGCTCACATCCGAGGGCTGGGTCCAGACATCCCAGAAGCAGCGCAGCGGCATGGGCAGATCGGCGGTCGGCGCCCTGCAGCTAGCGCAGCGCCGTGGCCGACTCATCCCGCGGCACGGGCCCCAGCGCCACCTCCGCGACCGCACGGCGGTACATCACGCCCACGACCGCCGTGACCTCGCCGGGCATGACCGCCAGCCAGAACCTGCCCAGGCGGATCAGCTGGACGGGCACCTGCTGCTGGACCCAGCCCATGGCCCGGACCGGGAGCAGGGTGGACTTGGGTGGCCTGGACGGCCGCTTCGTAGCGACCGCTCCGATAGCGCCACGAGGCCAGCGTGGCCGAGAAGGGGTTGTTCCAGAGTCGCTCCCTGAGGATGCTCGGACCCGGCCCGTCCTCCTGCGATCCGGCGCCGAAGGGAGTGCCCAGGATCGCCCATCCGGTGCGCTCGGTGCGGCCCGTGCCGGAGAACTCCGGGCGGACCTGGTAGCCGCGCATGTCCACTGCCCGGGCGCAGGTTCAGGTTCGGGCTGATGTCACCGGAGTTCGAGTTGGCGAAGGCCGCCACGAATGCCGGCCGCTGCTGGGCGGTGAGATCCACCCCGTGACCCAGGCGCTCGAGGGCGTACTGGGCATAGCCCTTGTTGTGCCCGAAGACCAGGCGGTTGGTGTTCGTCAGCGAGGTGCTGTGGGCCGCCAGCCGGTTCACGACGGCGTCGACCGCTCCCCCGCGCTCCATCCGCAGCGTGGTCGAGGACGTGTCCAGACCATTCGGCAGTGCGGCGCGCAGGTCCTCGGGGTTGAGGCGGAAGGCCTCCGTGGACCGGTTGGCCCCGTCATCGGCCAGCTCCGAGCGGCTGACCCGCAGGCTGCGTTCTGCGCGGTCGGCGTCGACGGCCAGGATCGCGGCGACGATGCCCTCCACCTGCGCCTCGAGGACCTGGGGCTGGAAGCCCAGGATCGTGACGTTCTGCAGCTCGTCGTAGCCGGCGTCGCCCGAAGTCGCATGCCTGTGCGTTGCTCCGCGACTCACGGTGGCCTGCGACCAGCGCCCGGGCGCCTGCTGGGCCAGGCGCCCGATGACGGCCTGGCGCAGCCCCTCGGCGGGGCACATGAGATCGGCCACGACCAGCGCCACGTGCGAGCCGTCGGCCGGATCCTCGATGACGAAGGCGCGCGTGCTGGCGCATGTGGGCGCCGAGCCCCAGCTGGCTCGTGGACCCGTAGCCCAGGAGCCCCACGCCGCCGGGTCAGCCGGTGATATCCCGGACGGCCCGACCGATCAGGAATCGGCCGTCGGCCTCCTCGTCAGCAGGCGGCGCGGGCCCGATGACGGGGTCCGGCAGGATCGGAGGCGGGGCCGACGCCGGCGCGGCGGAGGACTCGGTCGGCGGAGGGCTCTGCTCGGTGCGTGGTCGTGACAGGCACGCTAGGGACTGCCGCCGCCGCGCGGTCCGGCCCGCGCCGCATGTCGTCTCATGAGCGGGCTCGCCCCCGGTGCCTCCGCCAGAGCCTGGCAAGCGCGAAGGCCCTCGCCCCGTGCAGGGCGAGGGCCTTGGCCGATCAGCGGCGGCTCAGGAAGCCGACCGGATCAGTTGGCGCCGAAGTCGTAGTCCTCCAGCGGGATCGCCTGGAACTCGCCGAGCGACGAGTCATCGGCGTAGGAGAAGTCCGCGTACGCGCCGCTGTCGGTGAACAGGGCGGCCTTGGCCTCCTCCGTGGGCTCCACGGACACATCGTTGTAGCGAGCCAGGCCGGTGCCGGCCGGGATCAGCTTGCCGATGATCACGTTCTCCTTCAGACCCACCAGCGGATCCGACTTGGCCTCCATGGCGGCCTGCGTGAGCACGCGGGTCGTCTCCTGGAAGGAGGCGGCCGACAGCCACGAGTCCGTGGCCAGCGAGGCCTTGGTGATGCCCATCAGCTCCGGACGGCCGGCGGCCGGGCGCTGCTGCGAGGTCACGGCCTTGCGGTTGGCCTCGCGGTAGCGGACGTCGTCCACGAGCTCGCCCGGCAGCAGATCGGTGTCGCCGGACTCGATGACCGTGTTGCGGCGCAGCATCTGTCGGACGATGACCTCCACGTGCTTGTCGTGGATGCCCACGCCCTGGGAGCGGTACACGCCCTGGACCTCGTCCACCAGGTGCTTCTGAGCCGCACGGCGGCCGCGGATGCGCAGGACCTCCTTGGGGTCCACCGCACCGGCCACGAGCTGCTGGCCGACCTCGACCGACTCGCCGTCGGCCACGAGCAGCTTGGCGCGGCGCAGCACCGGGTAGGCGAAGTCCTCGTCCCCGCTGTCCGGGGTGATGACGACGCGCACGCCCTTCTCGGTGTCCTCGATCGTGGCGCGACCGGCGACCTCCGAGATCGGCGCGACGCCCTTGGGCGTGCGGGCCTCGAAGAGCTCCTGGATTCGCGGCAGACCCTGCGTGATGTCGCCGTCCGAGGAGGCCACACCGCCCGTGTGGAACGTGCGCATGGTCAGCTGCGTGCCGGGCTCGCCGATCGACTGCGCGGCGATGATGCCCACGGCCTCGCCGATGTCGACCAGCTTGTTGGTCGCCAGCGAGCGGCCGTAGCAGGCCGCGCACACGCCGACGGCGGAGTCGCAGGTCAGCACCGAGCGCACGCGGACCTCGTCCACGCCGGCGTCGAAGATCGCCTTGATCAGCGCATCGGAGAGGTCCTGGCCCGCCTGGGCCACGATCTCGCCGTTGGCATCGGCCACGTCCACGGCCAGTACGCGGCCGTGGATGGTGTTCTCCACCTCCGCGTCCAGCACGCGCTGGCCCGTCTCCGAGGTCTCGGAGACCGGCAGCGTCAGGCCGCGATCCGTGCCGCAGTCGCCCTCGCGGACGATGACGTCCTGGGAGACGTCGACGAGACGACGGGTCAGGTAGCCCGAGTTCGCCGTGCGCAGCGCGGTGTCGGCCAGGCCCTTGCGGGCGCCGTGGGTCGCGATGAAGTACTCCAGCACCGTCAGGCCCTCGCGGTACGAGGACTTGATGGGACGGGGCATGATCTCGCCCTTGGGGTTGGCCACCAGGCCGCGGATGCCCGCGATCTGACGGACCTGCATCCAGTTGCCTCGTGCACCCGAGGAGACCATCCGGTTGATGTTGTTCAGCCGGCCGAGGTTCTCGCGCATGGCCGCAGCGACCTCGTCGGTCGCCTTGGTCCAGATGTCGATCTGCTCCGTACGGCGCTCGTCGTCGTCGATCAGACCGGTCTCGTACTGGGTCTGGATCTTGGCGGCCTGGGCCTCGTAGCCCTCCATGATCTGCGGCTTGGACGGCGGCGTGGCGATGTCCGAGATCGCCACGGTGATGCCCGACCAGGCGGCCCAGTGGAAGCCTGCGTCCTTGAAGTTGTCGAGGGTCTGCGCCACGACGCCCATCGAGTGGTCCTCGGCGAGGTCGTTGACCAGACGCGACAGCGACTTCTTGTCCGCGACGCCCTCGAACCAGGGATGCCCGGCCGGCAGCTGCTGGTTGAAGATCACACGGCCCAGGGTGGTCTCGACCGTGGCGGTCTCGCCCTCGGTCCACCCCTCCGGAGCCTCCCAGCCCTCGGCCGGCACGAAGTCCTCGACCCGGACCTTGATCGGCGCGTTGAGGTGCAGCTTGTGGGCGTCGTAGGCCATGACGGCCTCGGCCACCGACGAGTAGCTCTCGCCTGCGCCGACCTCGTCCTCGCGGACCGTGGTCAGGTGGTACAGGCCGATGATCATGTCCTGCGAGGGCAGGGCGATCGGCTTGCCGTCGGACGGCTTGAGGATGTTGTTCGACGACAGCATCAGCACGCGCGCCTCGGCCTGGGCCTCGGGCGACAGCGGCAGGTGCACGGCCATCTGGTCACCGTCGAAGTCGGCGTTGAAGGCCGAGCACACGAGCGGGTGAAGCTGGATGGCCTTGCCCTCGACGAGCTGCGGCTCGAAGGCCTGGATGCCCAGGCGGTGCAGGGTGGGGGCGCGGTTGAGCAGCACCGGGTGCTCGGTGATGACCTCTTCCAGCACGTCCCACACCTGCGGGCGGAAGCGCTCGACCATGCGCTTGGCCGACTTGATGTTCTGCGCGTGGTTCAGATCCACCAGACGCTTCATCACGAACGGCTTGAACAGCTCGAGCGCCATCTGCTTGGGCAGACCGCACTGGTGCATGCGCAGCTGCGGACCGACCACGATGACCGAGCGGCCCGAGTAGTCGACGCGCTTGCCGAGCAGGTTCTGGCGGAACCGGCCCTGCTTGCCCTTGAGCATGTCCGACAGCGACTTGAGCGCGCGGTTGCCCGGGCCCGTGACGGGACGGCCGCGACGACCGTTGTCGAACAGGGAGTCCACGGCCTCCTGGAGCATGCGCTTCTCGTTGTTCACGATGATCTCGGGGGCGCCGAGATCCAGCAGGCGCTTCAGGCGGTTGTTGCGGTTGATCACGCGACGGTAGAGATCGTTGAGATCAGAGGTCGCGAAGCGGCCGCCGTCGAGCTGGACCATGGGACGCAGCTCCGGCGGGATGACCGGGACGGCGTCCAGGACCATGCCCAGCGGCGAGTTGTCGGTGGACAGGAACGCGTTGACGACCTTGAGGCGCTTGAGCGCGCGCGACTTGCGCTGGCCCTTGCCCGTGGCGATGGTCTCGCGCAGGGCATCGGCCTCCGCGGCGAGGTCGAAGGTCTCCAGGCGCTCCTTGATCGCCTCGGCGCCCATGGAGCCCTCGAAGTACATGCCGAAGCGGTCCTGCAGCTGGCGGTACAGCGCCTCATCGCCCTCGAGGTCGTTGACCTTGAGGTTCTTGAAGCGCTCCCACACGCGGTCGATGGCGTCGATCTCGCGGTCGGCGCGCTTGCGCACGTTGGCCATCTGGCGGTCGGCGGCATCGCGCAGCTTGCGCTTCTCGGCGGCCTTGCCGCCCTCCTTCTCCACCTCGGCCAAATCGGTCTCGAGGTCCCCGGCGATGGCGACGACGTCGGCATCGCGCTGGTCCTCGAGGGCCTTCTTCTCGCGGTCGATCGAGGCCTGGAGGTTCGGGAGGTCCTCGTGGCGGGCCTCCTCATCGACCTTCGTGACCATGTAGGCCGCGAAGTAGATGACCTTCTCCAGGTCCTTGGGCGCCAGGTCCAGCAGGTAGCCCAGACGAGAGGGCACGCCCTTGAAGTACCAGATGTGGGTCACCGGAGCGGCGAGCTCCAGGTGCCCCATGCGCTCGCGGCGCACCTTGGCACGGGTCACCTCGACGCCGCAGCGCTCGCAGATGATGCCCTTGTAGCGCACGCGCTTGTACTTGCCGCAGGCGCACTCCCAATCGCGGGTGGGGCCGAAGATCCTCTCGCAGAAGAGCCCGTCCTTCTCCGGCTTGAGCGTGCGGTAGTTGATGGTCTCGGGCTTCTTGACCTCGCCGTAGGACCAGGAGCGGATCTGGTCGGCCGTGGCGAGGCCGATGCGCATGAGGTTGAGCGAAGAATCGTTGGACATGAGGATCCTTGATCCCTTTCTAAGCAGTCTTCAAAAAGAGTGGGCGGTCGACGTGAAGAGGTGATCAGACCTCTTCGACCGAGCTCGGCTCGGAGTGGGACAGGTCGATGCCCAGCTCTTCAGCGGCGCGGAAGACCTCGTCATCCGCATCGCGCATCTCGACGGTCTGGCCATCGGCCGAGAGGACCTCGACGTTCAGGCACAGGGACTTCATCTCCTTGATGAGGACCTTGAACGACTCGGGAACGCCCGGCTCCGGGATGTTCTCGCCCTTGACGATCGCCTCGTAGACCTTCACGCGGCCGTGCACGTCATCCGACTTCACGGTCAGGATCTCTTGCAGCGTGTAGGCGGCGCCGTAGGCCTCCAGCGCCCAGACCTCCATCTCGCCGAAGCGCTGGCCGCCGAACTGGGCCTTACCGCCCAGGGGCTGCTGCGTGATCATCGAGTACGGACCGGTCGAGCGGGCGTGGATCTTGTCGTCCACCAGGTGGTGCAGCTTCAGGATGTACTGGTAGCCGACCGAGATCGGATCCGGGAACGGCTCGCCGGAGCGGCCGTCGAACAGCTGCGCCTTGCCCGTGTGGTTGATCAGGCGATCTCCGTCGCGGGTCACGTTGGAGTGATCCAGCAGGTCGAAGATCTCGTCCTCGCGGGCACCGTCGAACACCGGGGTCGCCACGTTGGTGGGGCCGGTCTCCTTGGGGAAGTCCGTGAGGCGATCCAGCCACTGCGGGTCGCCCTCGACCTTCCAGCCCTGCTTGGCCAGCCAGCCGGTGTGGACCTCGAGCACCTGCCCGAGGTTCATGCGCCCGGGCACGCCCAGCGGGTTCAGGATGACATCGACGGGGGTGCCATCGGCCAGGAACGGCATGTCCTCCAGGGGGAGGATCTTGGAGATGACGCCCTTGTTGCCGTGGCGTCCGGCGAGCTTGTCGCCGTCCGTGATCTTGCGCTTCTGCGCGACGTACACGCGCACGACCTGGTTGACGCCGGCCGGGAGGTCATCCGAGTCCTCGTCGCGGTCGAAGACGCGCACGCCGATGACCGTTCCAGACTCGCCGTGGGGCACCTTCAGAGAGGTGTCGCGGACCTCGCGGGACTTCTCGCCGAAGATCGCGCGCAGCAGGCGCTCCTCCGGGGTCAGCTCGGTCTCGCCCTTGGGCGTGACCTTGCCGACCAGGATGTCACCGGCCTGTACCTCCGCGCCGATGTGGATGATGCCGCGCTCATCCAGAGCCGAGAGGACCTCCTCCGAGACGTTCGGGATGTCCCGGGTGATCTCCTCGGCACCGAGCTTGGTGTCGCGGGCGTCGATCTCGTGCTCCTCGATGTGGATCGAGGTCAGGACGTCGTCCGAGACCATGCGCTGGGACAGGATGATCGCGTCCTCGTAGTTGAGGCCCTCCCAGGACATGTAGGCCACGAGCAGGTTCTTGCCCAGGGCCAGCTCGCCGTGATCGGTCGAGGGGCCGTCGGCCAGCACGGTGCGCGGCTCCACGCGATCGCCCTCGGAGACCACCACGCGCTGGTTGTACGTGTTGCCCGGGTTGGAGCGCACGAACTTGCCGATCGTGTACTCCTTCTCGGTGCCGTCGTCGTTGGCCACGACCACGTGATCGGCCGCCACCTCGGTGACCACGCCGGCCTTGACGGCCAGCACGGAGTCCCCGGCGTCCATGGCGGCGTAGCGCTCCATGCCGGTGCCCACCAGCGGAGCCTCCGACATGAGCAGCGGCACGGCCTGACGCTGCATGTTGGCGCCCATGAGCGCGCGGTTGGCGTCGTCGTGCTCGAGGTACGGGATCAGGGCGGTCGCCACCGACACCATCTGGCGCGGGGAGACGTCCATGAACTCGACGTCCGCGGGCTCGACCAGCACGGCCTCGCCGGAGCCGTCGGCGGCACGGGCCAGCACGGCGTCCTCGGCGAAGCGCAGGTCATCCGTCAGCGGCGCGTTGGCCTGGGCGATCGTGGCGCCGCGCTCGTCATCGGCGGTCAGGTAGATGACCTCATCGGTGACCACGCCATCGCGCACGCGACGGTACGGGGTCTCGATGAAGCCGAACGGGTTGATGCGGGCGTAGGTGGCCAGCGAGCCGATCAGACCGATGTTCGAGCCCTCAGGGGTCTCGATCGGGCACATGCGGCCGTAGTGCGACGGGTGGACGTCGCGGACCTCCATGCCGGCGCGGTCGCGGGACAGGCCGCCCGGGCCCAGAGCGGACAGGCGGCGCTTGTGGGTCAGGCCCGCGAGCGGGTTGTTCTGATCCATGAACTGCGACAGCTGCGAGGTGCCGAAGAACTCCTTGATCGCAGCCACGACGGGACGGATGTTGATCAGGGTCTGCGGCGTGATCGCCTCGACGTCCTGGGTGGTCATGCGCTCGCGCACGACGCGCTCCATGCGGGAGAGGCCGGTGCGGATCTGGTTCTCGATCAGCTCGCCGACCGCGCGGATGCGGCGGTTGCCGAAGTGGTCGATGTCATCGATGTCGATGCGGATGTCGCGGGTCTCGCCGTCGCGCACGCCCTCGATGGAGTCTCCCCCGGCGTGCAGCGTGACGAGGTAGCGGATCATGGCGACGATGTCCTCGACCGAGAGCACGGAGGCATCCGGGTCGGAGAAGGGCTTGTCGATCCCGAGCTTCCGGTTGATCTTGTACCGGCCGACCTTGGCGAGGTCGTAGCGCTTGGGGTTGAAGTACATGTTGTCCAGCAGCTGCTGGGCCGCCTCGACCGTGGGCGGTTCGCCCGGACGCAGCTTGCGGTAGATGTCCAGCAGGGCGTCGTCGCGGGTCTCGGTCGCGTCCTTCTCGAGGGTGGCGCGGATCGAGTCGAACTCGCCGAACTCCTCGAGGATCTTGGACTCGGACCAGCCCAGGGCCTTGAGCAGCACCGTGACGGACTGCTTGCGCTTGCGGTCCAGGCGCACGCCGACCTGATCGCGCTTGTCGATCTCGAGCTCGAACCAGGCGCCGCGCGACGGGATGATGCGCGCCGAGTAGATGTCCTTGTCCGAGGTGCGGTCCTGGCCGCGCTCGAAGTAGGCGCCGGGCGATCGGACCAGCTGCGAGACCACGACGCGCTCGGTGCCGTTGATCACGAACGTGCCCTTGTCGGTCATGAGCGGGAAGTCGCCCATGAAGACCGTCTGCTGCTTGATCTCGCCCGTGGTGTTGTTCATGAACTCGGCCTTGACGTACAGCGGGGCCGAGTAGGTGGCGTCACGGTCCTTGCACTCGTCGACCGTGTACTTGGGGTCGTAGAACTCCGGCTCGGTGAAGGACAGGGACATGGTGCCCTGGAAGTCCTCGATCGGGGAGATCTCCTCGAAGATGTCCGAGAGACCGGAGGTGGTGGCCACGCCGGTCTCGCCGGCCTCCAGGGCCAGGCGCAGGCGCTCCTGCCACTTCTCATTGCCGATGAGGCGGTCGAAGCTGTCGGTCTGGAGGGCCAGGAGGTTGGGGACATCCAGGGGCTCGTGGATCTTGGCGAAGGAGACGCGGCGGGGCACGCTGCCTCCTGCCTGGGATGCGGTGACGGACGAATCGGTGCTCGAGGCGACCAAAGTGAGATTCCTTCCACAGATCTGCAGGTGAATCGCGCGGTTCCCGTCCGGAGGACTCGGAAGACGGCTGGGCCGGCGCTGCGGGCGCGGGGGCGGCTCGCACGGGGCGCAGGAGGCCGTGCGGGGATCGTTCCGACGCGGGTCGCAGAGCCGGCGGCTCGGGTCCGAGGGGCGCCCACCGCTATATGAAGGCACGCAGAACTCAGGGACGACGCAAAGAAATAGAATAGGTCAAGTCGGCAGCAGTTGTCCACCCCTTGCCGGACCTCCGGCTCTGCTCGGCCGGAATGCTCTGGTGGGCTCCGGAGGACGACGAGCGCCCCCCCCCGCCCGGGCCCGGGGGGGGGGGGGGGGCGGGGGC
>NZ_JALXVH010000041.1 GCF_025149945.1 Kocuria sp. p3-SID1428
GGAAGCTTCATGGGAGCCCAGATCCGGGTCTACCGCCAGAAGATCTCCTCCACGCAGTCCATGAAGAAGATCTTCAAGGCGATGGAGATGATCGCGACTTCGCGCATCAGCAAGTCGCGCCAGCGCCTGGCAGCGGCCTCGCCGTACGCCAACGCGCTGACCCGTGCTCTGTCGCAGGTGCTGTCCCAGTCCGGGACCTCGAGCCACCCGATGCTCAATCAGCGCACGGAGACCTCGCGCCGCTCGGCCGTCGTCGTGTTCAGCTCGGACCGCGGCCTCGCCGGTGCCTACTCGGCCAACGTGCTGAAGAAGACGGACAAGCTGATGGCCCGCTTCGACGACCAGGGCACCGAGTCCAAGGTGTACCTGATCGGACGCAAGGCCAAGCAGAACTTCGACTTCCGCGACCGCGACTACGAGCGGGCCTTCGAGGGCGACACCGACAGCCCCCAGCCGCAGCGGGCCGAGGAGCTCGCCGAGCTGCTGGTCGAGCTCTACACCACGCCCTACGAGGACGGCGGCATCGACGAGATCCACCTGGTGTACACGCGCTTCGATTCGCTGGTCACCCAGACTCCGTCCGTGCTGCGGCTGCTGCCGCTGGAGGTCGTCGACGCCAACGACATCCAGGACGATGTGGCGGAGGCCTACGGCGAGGTGACCACCGCAGACAACGGCTTCGACTTCGAGCCGTCTCCGGAGGAGTTCCTGGACGTCGCGCTGCCGCGCTACATCCGGGCCCGGATCTACTCGAGCATGTGCCACGCGGCCGCCTCGGAGCTGGCCTCGCGCCAGCGGGCCATGAAGGCCGCCGGCGACAACGCGGGCGAGCTCATCAACAAGTACACGCGCCAGATGAACAACGCCCGCCAGGCCGAGGTCACCACGGAGCTCACGGAGATCGTCTCGGCCACTGAGGCCCTGTGATCCCCGCAGCGCCACGGCGCCGCAGCATTTCCCCACGCCACCCACGAGAAGTGAAGTGAGAGACATGACTTCCACCATCAACGAGCAGGACACCGCGCCTGTCGCTGGCGCCGTCGGTCGCGTCGCCCGCGTCAAGGGCTCGGTCGTCGACATCGAGTTCCCCGAGAACCAGATGCCGGAGATCTACAACGCGCTGAGCACCGACCTGGTGTTCGAGGGCGAGCAGAAGACGATCAACCTGGAGACCGCCCAGCACCTCGGCGGCAACATGGTCCGCGCCATCTCGCTGCAGCTCACGGACGGTCTCGTCCGCGGCACCGAGGTGCGCGACACCGGCGCCCCCATCTCCGTGCCCGTCGGCGATGTCGTCAAGGGACACATCTTCAACGTGGTCGGCGACTCCCTCGATGTCCCCTCGGACCAGCTCGAGATCAAGGACCGCTGGTCGATCCACCGGGACCCCCCGCCCTTCTCTGAGCTCGAGGGCGCGACCGAGATGCTGGAGACCGGCATCAAGTCGATCGACCTGCTGACCCCCTACATCCAGGGCGGCAAGATCGGCCTGTTCGGCGGCGCCGGCGTGGGCAAGACCGTGCTCATCCAGGAGATGATCACCCGTGTGGCCCGCAACTTCGGCGGCACCTCCGTGTTCGCCGGCGTGGGCGAGCGCACCCGTGAGGGCAACGACCTCTGGGTCGAGATGGACGAGGCCGGGGTGCTCAAGGACACCGCCCTGGTGTTCGGCCAGATGGATGAGCCGCCCGGAACGCGTCTGCGCATCGCGCTGACCGGCCTGACCATGGCCGAGTACTTCCGCGACGTGCAGAACCAGGACGTGCTGCTGTTCATCGACAACATCTTCCGCTTCACGCAGGCGGGCATGGAGGTCTCGACCCTGCTGGGCCGCATCCCATCGGCCGTGGGCTACCAGCCCACGCTGGCCGATGAGATGGGCGTCCTGCAGGAGCGCATCACCTCCACGCGCGGGCACTCCATCACCTCCATGCAGGCGATCTACGTCCCGGCCGATGACTACACGGATCCGGCTCCGGCGACCACGTTCGCCCACCTGGACGCGACCACGAACCTGTCCCGTGAGATCGCCTCGCGCGGCCTGTACCCGGCGATCGACCCGCTGGCCTCGACCTCGCGCATCCTCGACCCGCAGTACGTGGGCCAGGAGCACTACGACGTCGCGACCCGCGTGAAGTCGATCCTGCAGGAGAACAAGGAGCTGCAGGACATCATCGCGATCCTCGGTGTGGACGAGCTGTCCGAGGAGCAGAAGGTCGTCGTCTCGCGCGCCCGCCGCATCGAGCAGTTCCTGTCGCAGAACACCTACACCGCCAAGCAGTTCACCGGTGTGGAGGGCTCCACGGTCCCGCTCAAGGAGACCATCGAGTCGTTCAAGAAGATCTGCGACGGCGAGCTCGACCACGTCCCCGAGCAGGCCTTCTACAACGTCGGCGGCCTGGACGATGTCATGGAGCAGTGGGACTCGATCAAGCGCTCCACCGGAGAGAAGTGACATGGCTGATCCGCTGATCGTCGAGGTCGTCGAGGTCGACCAGTCCGTGTGGAGCGGTCAGGCCCGGCAGGTCATCGTCAACACCATGGAGGGCGAGATCGGCATCCTGGCCGGTCACGTCCCGGTGGCCGGCGTCCTGCAGGAGGGCCGCGTGGTCATCGACCCGATCGACAACAACCGCGTGGAAGGTCGTGTGGATGGCGGCATCGTCTCCGTCGACAGCAACCGCGTGACCATCGTCGCCGATCATTTCAGTGAGGGCGCAGCCGCGCAGAAGTGATCCATCTGACCGCCCGCCCCCGCAGCCTCGTCTGCGGGGGCGGGCGGTCTCATGTCGTTGCAGCCGGCGGCACATCCGTCATCACCCGATGTGCTGCGGGCCGGCAGAGCAGGAAGAGCCAGAACATGGAAGACAAGATCGTCGTCCGCGGCCGCACGTCGGTGAACGGGACGCTGCCGGTCCGTGGGGCCAAGAACAGCGTCCTCAAGCTGATGGCGGCCACGCTGCTGGCTGAGGGCCGCTCCACGATCACGAACGTCCCGGAGATCCACGACGTCTCGATCATGGCGGAGCTGCTGCGGCGCCTGGGCTGCCAGGTCGACTACGACCGCACGGCCCGCACCGTGGCGATCGATGTCCCGGAGGACCTGCATCATCAGGCCGACTACGACCTCGTGCGTGCCATGCGGGCTTCGATCTCCGTGCTGGGGCCGCTCACGGTGCGCAGCGGTGCGGCCGAGGTGGCCGTGCCCGGCGGCGATGCCATCGGCACCCGCGGCCTGGACATGCACCGCGCCGGTCTGGAGGCCATGGGCGCGCACCTGCGCACCGAGGGCGGCTACCTGAAGACCTCTGTCGACGGGCGGCTGCACGGCGCCCATTACCGGCTCCCGTACCCGTCTGTGGGAGCCACCGAGAACCTCATGACCGCGGCCACACTGGCCGACGGCGTCACCGTGCTGGACAACGTGGCCCGCGAGCCGGAGATCGTGGACATCTGCCTCATGCTCCAGGACATGGGAGCGCAGATCGACGGGATCGGCAGCGCCACGCTCACGATCACCGGCGTGGAGCGTCTGCGCCCGGTCGTCCACCGCACCGTGCCGGATCGCATCGTGGCCGGGACCTGGGCCTTCGCCGCGGCGATCACCGGGGGAGAGGTCCTGGTGCAGGGAGCGGAGGCCGGCCACATGGAGGTCGTGCTCGACAAGCTGCGCGACGCCGGCTGCGAGATCGAGGTGCACGACGACGGCTTCCGCGTGCGAGGCCCGCAGCGTCCCAGCCCGGTGAACTTCTCGACCTTCCCGTACCCGGGCTTTCCCACGGACCTGCAGCCGTTCGCCGTGGCGCTCAACGCGGTGGCCGACGGTCCCGGGATGATCACCGAGAACGTCTTCGAGGCCCGCTGGGGCTTCACCGCCGAGCTCGAGCGCCTTGGTGCGGATGTTCGCCTGGACGGTCACCATGCCTGGCTCAACGGGGTGGATGAGCTCTCCGGCGCGCCCGTTGAGGCCATGGACATCCGTGCCGGTGCCGCGCTGGTGATTGCGGGCATGCGCGCCGACGGCGAGACGGTGGTCGGCGGCGTGGAGCACATCGACCGCGGCTACGAGCACTTCGTGGAGAACCTGACGGCCGTCGGAGCCGCCGTGGACCGACGTCTGCAGGGCGGCTTCTGACAAGGCCCGCGCGGAAGTGCTCAGGGGCTGGAGGGGCCGGGCAGCGCCTCCAGCCCCTGAGCCGTCAGAGCCGGTCTCTCAGAAGAGCCTGGAGTCGACGTCGTCCACGCCGCGCATGGCGTCGTAGTCGAGCGTGAGGCAGTCGATGCCCCGGTCTGCCGCCAGGGTCCGGGCCTGCGGCTTGATCTGCTGGGCGGCGAAGATGCCGCGCACCGGTGCCAGGCGCGGATCGCGGTTGAGCAGCTCGAGATAGCGCGTCAGCTGCTCCACGCCATCGATGTCGCCGCGGCGCTTGAGCTCGATCGCGATCGTGGCTCCGGAGGCATCGCGGGCCAGGATGTCCACCGGGCCGATCGCCGTGGGGAACTCCCTGCGCACGAGCGTGGTGCCCGTGGAGACCAGGTCCAGCTGCTCGGCCAGCAGGCGCTGCAGGTCCGCCTCCACGCCGTCCTTGATCAGCCCCGGGTCGATGCCGAGCTCGTGGGAGAGCTCCTCGTGGCGAGCGTGGATGAGCACGCGCAGGACGTCGTCGGACTTCACCGCACTGACCGTCCACACCTCGGTGACGCCGGCGGCAGCCTGGTCTTCGTCCGGGGCGGTCTCGGTGAGCCGTGCCGGGGGAGACATCCAGTTCAGGGGCTTGTAGCTGCCCCCATCCGAATGCACGAGCACGGATCCGTCGGCCTTCACCAGCAGGAGGCGACGGGCCAGCGGCAGATGGGCCTTCAGGCGGCCCTCGTAGTCGACGGAGCAGTCAGCGATCACACAGCGCACGGCCGACAGACTCCCACAGCCGGCGCACCCGTGCGCCGACAGCGAGAACGGAGGCCTCACGCGGGGGGGGGCGCGGCGAGGCCGTCGTTAGAATCGGGAGCATGAGCATTCCGAACGATCCCCGAATCCCCGCAGGCACCGGTGCGCCGGATTCCGCACCGCAGGATGACCAGGCACAGCAGCTGCCGGCCTCGGTGCGCGGAGCCGTCGACCTCGGCCAGGCCGCCTCTGCTCCGGCAGACGGCGCTCAGGCCCAGCCCC
Organism: Kocuria sp. p3-SID1428; assembly: GCF_025149945.1. GTDB lineage: Bacteria > Actinomycetota > Actinomycetes > Actinomycetales > Micrococcaceae > Kocuria. The sequence continues at coordinate 5,171 of NZ_JALXVH010000041.1, forward strand.
AGAGCGGTGCCGGTCAGAGCGGAGGCTACCGCCGGGACATCGAGACCGTCGAGCAGTTCCAGGCCGTCGCCGAGCAGTCGGCGAGCGTGCCGGTCGTGCTGGTCCTGTGGGCCACCTACTCCGAGCAGTCCCGCACCTTCGTGGACCAGGTCGCCGAGCAGATCGATCAGCGCGCCGGTCGTCTGGTGCTGGGCGCGGTGGATATCGAGAAGCTGCCCCAGATCGCCGAGGCGCTGCAGGCCCAGTCGGTGCCCACCACGGTGGCCATGATCGGCGGGCGCCCGGTGCCGATCGGGCAGTCCGCGATCCCCGCCGAGCAGTTGAGCTCCCTGCTCGACGAGCTGCTGCAGCTGGCCGAGCAGAACGGCGTCACCGGCACTGCCGAGCCGAGTTCCGGACAGGACGAGGAGCAGGCCAAGCCGCTGCCGCCGCTGCACCAGGAGGCCGTGGACAAGCTGGAGGCCGGTGACCTCGACGGCGCCAAGGCCAGCTACGAGCAGGCCCTGAAGGAGAACCCGGGCGATCACGAGGCCAAGCTCGCCCTGGCCCAGGTCGAGCTGCTGCGCCGGGTGACCGCCATGGACGCCGCCGCGGTGCGCCAGGCCGCAGCACAGGACCAGCAGGACATCGCCGCCCAGCTGGACGTGGCGGATCTGGATGTCTCGGGCGGTCATGTGGAGGACGCCTTCACCCGGCTGCTCCAGCTCGTGCGCCGCACCGCGGGGGAGCAGCGCGAGACCGTCCGCCAGCGCCTGGTCGAGCTCTTCGATGTCGTGGGCTCGGAGGATCCCCGTGTGGTGGCGGCTCGCGGACAGCTGATGCGCGCGCTGTTCTGAGCACGTCCTCGATGATCGCTGCCTCCTTCCGGGGAAGGAGGCAGCGATCCGTGCCCCGGTGATCCTCCGCCCGGCGGGGGAGGTCGCCGGGGCACCGTCGTGCCTATGGTGGGACTCATGACACAGACCCCCATCTCGCCCTCCGAATCCGCGGTGAGCCTGCGAGGACTCACGAAGGTCTTCGGGTCGTCCAAGGAGCCCTCGGTGGCCGTCGACCGGCTGAGCCTGGATGTGCCCCGCGGGGCCTTCTACGGCCTGGTGGGCCGCAACGGCGCCGGCAAGACCACAGCGCTGTCCATGCTCACCGGCCTGCTGCGCCCCACCGAGGGCCGGGCCCTGGTCTCCGGGATCGATGTCTGGTCGGATCCTCGGGCCGCCAAGGCCCGGATGGGGGTGCTGCCAGACGGCGTGCGGCACTTCGACCGCCTGGCCGGTCGTCAGCTCGTGACGTACTCCGGTCTGCTGCGCGGCATGGACCGCGAGACGGTCGCCGAGCGCACCGAGGACCTCCTGCAGGCCATGGACCTCATGGAGGCCGCGGGCACGGCGGTGCAGGACTACTCGGCCGGCATGACCAAGAAGATCGCGCTGGCCGCGGCCATGATCCACGCCCCGGATCTGCTGGTGCTCGACGAGCCGTTCGAGGCCGTCGACCCCGTCTCGGCGGCGCGGATCCGCGAGCTGCTGCACGGCTTCGCCCAGGCCGGCGGCACGGTGATCGTCTCCAGCCACGTGATGGACCTGGTCCAGCGGATGTGCGACCACGTCGCGATCATGGACGACGGCGTGCTGAAGGCTGCCGGAACCGTCGAGGAGGTCCGCGGGGACCGCTCGCTCGAGGAGGTCTTCGTACAGACCGTCGGCGGCGTCGAGGGGGCCGGAGAGGAGCTGACGTGGCTGAAGCCCCGATGAACCACCAGCACGACGGCGGCCCGCAGACCGACGTGCGGGAGGCCGCGACCAGCAATGCCGCCGCCCTGCCCGCCCCTGGCGCGAGGTCGAGCATCCAGGGCCCGTCGGTGCTCGCCACTGCGCGGCTGGTCGTGGGCCTCAAGGCCCGGCTCACGGCTGCATCCATGCGCCGCAGCACGTGGACCCTGGTGGGCACGATCCTGGGAGGGCTCTACCTGCTGGGTCTCGTGGCCACCGTCGTCGGCGTGGCCTGGACGGGCGGTGCGGGAGCCGAGCCCCGGGAGGTCGCGGTGCCGGTCGTGCTGGCCGGGGCCGTCGCCACCATCGGCTGGTGGGTGGCCTCGCTGGTCACCGGCCGCGCCGATGCCACGGTGCATGCCGGGAGATTCGCCCTGTATCCCGTCCCGCGCGCCGGGCTGGCACTGGGACAGCTGCTCAGCGCGGCCGTCGGGCTCGCGGGCCCCGTCACGCTGCTGGGACTGCTGGCGCTGAGCCTGGCCTGGAGAACCAGCGCTGCGGCACTGCTGTGCTGGCTCGTGCTCGTCCCCATCGGCTGGGTGCTGATGGTCCTGGGCAACCGCTGTCTGGCGGCTGCGTTGGAGGGGCTGCAGCGCAGCCGACTGGTCGGCGACGCCGCCTCCGTGCTGGGCCTGGCGATCCTGATCCTGATGGGGCCCCTGATCGGCGGTCTGACCGGGCTCGTGGCAAGCGGTGCGCTCGACCTCGAGCAGATCGCAGCGGCGGCCTCCTGGACCCCCTGGGGAGCACTGTGGGCGATCCCCGCCGATCTGGCGGACGGAGCCTTGCTCGCGGCCGTCGCCCGACTGGCCGTGGTCGCTGCGACCGGCGCCGTCGTGTGGCTGCTGTGGATGCGCCTGCTGGAGCGCTCCCTGGAGCACGCGACAGCTCCGGCGCGCGGGTCCGGCGCGCGCGTGCGCGGTGTCGGGCTGCTGGGCCGGGTGCCCGCTGCGCCCTGGGCGGCCGTGGCGGCGCGCAGCATCATCTACTGGCTCAAGGATCCCCGCTACGCGGCCTCGATCGTGATGATCCCCGTGCTGCTAGGGCTGCTGTGGTTCAACACCGGGTCCGGGGAGGGTGGGCCCCTGCTGTTCGCCGGCCCGCTCGTGGCCGCCATGATGGGCTTCGCGATCTCGGCCGATGTGGCCTACGACCACTCCGCTTTCAGCCTGCACGTGCTCAGCGGGCTCCGCGGGCGCGACGACCGCCTGGGCAGGCTGATCTCCCTGATCGTCGTGGGAGGGGTGCTGAGCATCGCCGCCCTGATCTTCGGCGCGGCGATGACCCAGACCTGGCACCTGCTGCCCGGCGTGATCGGCATGGCCCTGCTGGGCCTGCTCGGCGGCGGCGGGATCAGCTGCGTGCTCTCGGCGCGCTACACGTATCCCGTGCCGCTTCCCGGTGATTCGCCCCTGAAGACGCCCCCGGGATTCACGTTCCTCAACGTGCTGATGCAGATGGCCGTCATGCTCCTGATCGGTGCGGCGATGATGCTGGCCGGCATTCCGCTGGTGGTGCACATGCTCACCGGGCAGGCCCTGTGGGGCTGGATCGGCCTGGCCGTCGGCATCATCGCAGGGCTGGGCCTGGCCTTCGGCGGCGTGGTCATCGGTGGTCGGTGGCTCGAGGCCCGAGCACCGGAGCTCTACCAGCAGGTCTCGTCCTACCGCTCATGACAGGCCGCGGCCCCGGCGCCGCCCACCGCGCCGGGGCCGGGTGCTGTCGGGGCCGCGGAGTACACTGTCCGCTATGAGCTTCCACGACGACACCCTCCCCGTGGCGGGTCCCTGGCCCTTCGGCGGGGGCACCTCGACCGAGCCCGTCGGCGGCACCTCGACCCTCGAGCGGGAGGAGACCCGCACCTTCGAGGAGCCCGGCGATCACGAGCGCTTCGCCCACTACGTCCGCAAGGAGAAGATCACGGAGTCGGCCGTGACCGGCGATCCCGTGATCGCGCTGTGCGGCAAGGTCTGGGTCCCGGGACGCGACCCGGAGAAGTTCCCGGTGTGCCCCACCTGCAAGGAGATCTACGACGGCCTGCGCGCTCCGCAGGACGGCGGCAAGTGATCTGAGCCCTCGCGCACTCGGCCCCGTCGGGATCGACGGGGCCTTGCTCGTGCGCCCCGTCCGAACCGTCAGCTCCGCCTTCTCCAGCCCCGCCGCGCCAGCGGGGCGCCCCTGCAGCGCGTCCGCCGGAGGCCCGCTGCGCGATCCGCGAAAGGACCTGCCTCGCCCGTGTCCGATGACTCCCAGCCCTCGCTCTTCGGCGGTCCCGCCGCCGAGATGCCCCCCGCCTACCCTGAGCGCGCCGCCTGGGGCACCGCAGGCAAGCTGCGCGCCTGGCAGGCCGAGGCCCTGGAGAAGTACTTCGCCGCCGAGCCTCGCGACTTCATGGCAGTGGCCACGCCGGGTGCCGGCAAGACCACGTTCGCACTGCGTCTGGCCCGCGAGCTCGTGGACCGCGGGACCATCAATCGGATCACGGTGGTGTGCCCCACCGAGCACCTCAAGCGGCAGTGGGCGGATGCCGCCGCGCGCGTGAATCTGGCGATCGACCCCAACTTCAAGAACGCCGACGGCAGCCACGCCCGAGGATTCATCGGGGTGGCGCTGACCTACGCGCAGGTCGGCATGAAGCCGCTGCTGCACCGGGCCCGCACCGAGCAGGGGCGCACGCTGGTGATCATGGACGAGATCCACCACGCCGGCGACTCCCGCTCCTGGGGAGATGGCCTGAAGGAGGCCTTCGATCCGGCCGCGCGCCGACTCGCACTGACCGGCACGCCGTTCCGCTCGGACACCTCCCCGATCCCGTTCGTGACGTACCAGGAGGACAAGGACGGCATCCGGCGCTCGAAGGCCGACTACACCTACGGCTACGGCGACGCTCTGAAGGACCACGTGGTGCGCCCCGTGATCTTCATGGCCTACTCGGGGCAGATGCGCTGGCGCACCTCGGCTGGGGAGGAGATGGCCGCCGAGCTAGGCGAGGGCTTCACCAAGTCGATCACCGCCCACGCCTGGCGCACGGCTCTGGCTCCCGACGGCGCCTGGATCCCGTCCGTGCTGCAGGGCGCCGATCGCCGCCTCACCGAGGTCCGGCGTACCGTCCCGGACGCCGGGGCGCTCGTGATCGCGACCGATCACCAGGATGCCAAGGCCTACGCCGCGCTGCTCGAGCGGATCACGGGGGAGCAGCCCGCGGTGGTCCTCTCGGACGACAAGGGCGCCTCCGAGCGGATCGAGGCCTTCGCGGAAGGGGACCAGCGCTGGATGGTGGCGGTGCGCATGGTCTCCGAGGGCGTCGACGTCCCCCGCCTGGCCGTGGGCGTCTACGCCACTTCGACTTCCACCCCGCTGTTCTTCGCCCAGGCCGTCGGGCGCTTCGTGCGCTCGCGCAAGCGGGGGGAGACCGCCTCGATCTTCCTGCCCTCGGTGCCGCTGCTGATGTCGCACGCCAACGAGATGGAGCTGGAACGCGATCACGCCCTGGACCGCCCGGTCGCCCAGGGCCCGGACTTCGTGGACCTCTCCGAGCAGGGGTGGGACGACGACGAGCTCGCCGCCGCCAATCGCGAGGAGAAGGCGTCCTCGCAGCTGGCCGGCGGCGAGTTCAAGGCCCTCGAATCGGACGCGTCCTTCCACGGCGTGCTCTTCGACGGCGGCGAGTTCGGCGGCGGAGTGGCCGCCGGAACCGACGAGGAGGCCGACTACCTGGGCATCCCCGGGCTGCTGGATGCCGAGCAGGTCACCACGCTGCTGCGCGAGCGGCAGTCCGAGCACGCCCGTCGGCGCTCGCAGTCGGCAGCCGATCAGTCGCAGCAGGCGTCGTCCGTTCCGGATCACCGCCGGCTCAAGGAGCTGCGCAAGAAGCTGTCGCAGAACGTCTCGGCCTGGTCCGCGCGCACGGGCACGCCGCACGGCGTGATCCACAACGACCTGCGCCGCGAGTGCGGGGGACCGGCCGTGGCCCAGGCCACCGAGGAGCAGATCGAGGCGCGGATCGCCAAGATGCAGAACTGGTTCGTGGGGCGGAAGTAGGACGCACCGGGGCGAGACGCTTCGATGCGGAAAGTCCCGCCGCAGCAGGCGCAGCGCGTCGGTGCGAGGCGGGGCCCCGTCAGTCGCGCACGACCTCCACGCCTGCGTCGCCGAGCTCGTCGATGACGAACTCGAGGGAATCGGGGGAGACGGCGGCGCTCAGGCTCAGCAGCACCCGGGTCTCGTAGCCGGCGTCGGCGGCGTCCAGGGCGGTGGCGCGCACGCAGTGATCGGCGGCCAGGCCCACGATGTCCACGGCCTCGATCTCCCGATCGCGCAGCCAGTCGTCCAGGCCGATCGGCTCCTCGTCGTCGGCCTCGTCGTCCTCCTCCACCGCCCCCAGGGGCGTGGAGGTCTCCGGGGCCAGGACGCCCTCGAAGCCCGAGTAGGCGGCTTCGTACTCGCCCTTGCGGAACCAGGCCTCGATGCGGTCGGTCTCGAACTCGTCGTGGGTGTCGGCGCCCTCGGTCTCGGCCACGCAGTGCACGGGCCACGAGGTCCGGAAATCAGGGTCCTCGGAGAAGTGCGAGCCCGGCGAGATGTGCCAGTCCAGGGTCCCCACGATCGCCTCGTAGTCCCCGTGGTGCTGCTCGATGTGCTCGGAGATCGCCGCTGCGACGTCCGAGCCGCCGTCGACGGCCAGCGAGCCGCCCTCGCAGAAGTCGTTCTGGACGTCGACGACGATCAGTGCGGTGCGCATGAGGAGGGTTCCCTTCAGTTCTCGAGCACGGTGGGGATCGCGGCCTCGCCCTCGGAGAGGCGGGTGGCCGAGCGCGGGAGCTCCCGCACGGAGTCGGCGTGGCGCTGCCGGGCGCGCTGGACGCCCTTGGGGCCGGTCCAGCCGTCGACCAGCTCGCCTCCGCGCACGAAGTCCTGCATCAGGGGGCGGTCGTCGCCGTCGTCGGCGGGATCGTGGCCCACCCCCACGATCTCGTGGGTCGCGGTGCCGCGCGGATCCAGGCGGCGCAGCGCCGACTTGCGCCCGCCGACGGAAACCTTGCCGGATGAGGCCTTGGCCACGGAGACGAGCTGCCCATCGGCGCCCTCGCGGGCCACGAGCTTGTAGACCATGGAGGACGTGGGGGCCCCGGAGCCGGTGACCAGTCTGGTGCCCACGCCGTAGGAGTCCACGGGGGCAGCGGCCAGCGCTGCGATCGCGTGCTCATCGAGATCGGAGGTCACGGTGATGCGGGTGTCGCGATTGCCCAGGCTGTCGAGCAGGGCGCGCACGCGACCGGCCTGATCCACCAGGTCCCCGGAGTCCACGCGCACGGCCCCTAGCTGCGGACCGGCGAGCTCGACGGCCAGGCGCACCGCCTTCTCGACGTCGTAGGTGTCCACCAGCAGCGTGGTCCCCACGCCCATGGTCTCGAGCTGGGAGCGGAAGGCCGCCTCCTCGTCGTCGTGCAGCAGCGTGAACGCATGCGCCGAGGTGCCGACGGTCTTCAGGTCATAGCGATAGCCGGCCTCGAGGTTGGAGGTCCCTGCGAAGCCCGCGATCACGGCCGCACGGGCAGCGGCCACGGCGGACTCCTCAGAGGCCCGGCGCGAGCCCATCTCCAGGCACGGGCGCTCGCCCGCGGCGGTGATCATGCGGGAGGCGGCGGAGGCCACGGCGGAGTCGTAGTTGAGCACCGAGAGCAGGTAGGTCTCCAGGATGCAGGCCTCGGCGAACGTGGACTCCACGCGCAGGATCGGCGAGTGCGGGAACCAGAGGTCGCCCTCGGCATAGCCGCTTATGTCGCCGGTGAAGCGGAAGTCCGCGAGCCACTCGAGGGTGGCGGCATCCACCACGCCGGTGCGCTCCAGGAAGGCCAGGCGGTCCTCGTCGAAGCGGAAGCTCGCCAGTCCCTCGAGGAAGCGCCCCGTGCCGGCCACGACGCCGTAGCGGCGTCCGGCGGGCAGGCGGCGGGAGAAGACCTCGAAGACGCTGCGCCGCTGCGCGGTGCCGTCGCGCAGGGCGGCCTGCAGCATGGTCAGCTCGTAGTGATCCGTCATCAGCGACGTCGGGGCGGGGGACCAGGTCCGGTTGCTCGATTCCACGCAGGCCACTGTACTGGCCGCCCGCCGTGCGGTCCCGTCCCCGGGCATGGTCCTCATGATGCGCTGTCGGGACCGGTGCCTACGATGGGGCACATTATGGAGCTCAGCACGAGAACCCGCACGCCCCTCATCGGCCTCGGTCCGGATCTGGATGAGCGCCCGGAGGTCGACACCGCCCAGCGCACCGCCCTGGAGATCCCGTGGCACGTGGTGGTCTGGGACGATCCCGTGAATCTCATGTCGTGGGTGACCTGGGTCTTCCGCACGCACTTCGGCTTCTCGCAGGCCAAGTCCCACGCGCTGATGCTCGAGGTCCACGAGCGGGGCCGGGCGATCGTGGCCGAGGGTACTCTGGAGGAGGCCGAGCGCCATGTCGCCGCCCTGCACGGCTATGGCCTGATGGCCACCTACGAGCGCGCAGGCGGAGGCCAGGACGCGGACGGGGGGCGCAGCTGATGGCGCACGGATTCCGCTCGGGGGCCCACGGCCTGACGGCGCGGCTGTCGGCGGACGAACGCGGGCTGCTGGTCAGGCTGTGCCAGGACATCATCGGCCTGCTCGAGCCGGAGCAGGCCGATCCGCAGGCCGACCCGCTCGAGGCCCTGCTCGGCGGGGACGGGCCCGTCGAGGCGCCGGAGGACCCGGCCGTGGCGCGCCTGCTGCCGGCAGGCAGCCAGGACCCCGGGCAGGCGGAGGAGTTCCGCCGCTTCACGGACCGCTCCCTGCGCGAGCAGAAGGTCGCCTCGCTGCGCGCGGCTGCGCTGGCCTTCGAATCCGACCCCGTGCGGCTGAGCCCCTCCGGGGCCATCGACGTCTCCCGGGCGCTCAACGACATCCGCCTGGTGCTTTCGACACGGCTGGGCATCGACTCGGAGGCGGAGGCCCGCCGCGTGGAGAAGGCCTCCGGGAAGAAGCCCAAGGACACCGAGACCTACATGGCCGTCGTCTACGGGTTCGTCTCGTGGCTGCAGGACTCCCTGATCCAGGCCATGCTGCTGGAGCTGCCGGAGGATGACGAGGCGGACGACCAGTCGCCGCATGGCCTCTGACAGGGATTAGGGCTGCGCATGAGTCATCGTGTGAAGTGATCTCCGTGACCTCGTCGGCGCGCGGTTCAGGCTGCTGAGCGGCACCGGTCTACCCTGGGTGCCCTATGCGCGAGATTCCGGGGATCACAGAAGCGGCAGACGGACCCGTCGAGGGTCCGTCGCCCGATGCTCCCATCGGAGTGTTCGATTCCGGCGTGGGCGGGCTGACGGTCGCCCGGGCGATCATCGACCAGCTGCCGGATGAGCGGATCGTCTATGTGGGCGACACCCTCAACGGCCCCTACGGTCCGCTGCCGATCGCCGAGGTCCGCGCCCACGCGCTGCGGATCATGGACGAGCTGGTGGACTCCGGGGTCAAGCTGCTGGTCATCGCCTGCAACACCGCCTCGGCGGCCGTCCTGCGCGATGCCCGGGAGCGCTACACGCGCGCCTACGGCATCCCCGTGGTGGAGGTCATCCAGCCGGCCGTGCGCCGGGCCGTTTCCTCCACGCGCAACGGCCGCATCGGCGTGATCGCCACCCAGGCCACCGTGGGCTCGCGGGCCTACGAGGACACCTTCGCGGCCGCTCCGCAGCTCGAGGTGCGCTCCGTGGCCTGCCCGCGCTTCGTGCCGTTCGTCGAGGCCGGCGTCACCACGGGCCCTGAGGTCCTCGAGACCGCGCAGGAGTATCTGCGCCCGCTGCAGGAGCGCGGGGTGGACACCCTCGTGCTCGGGTGCACCCACTACCCTCTGCTCACCGGCGTGATCTCGTATGTCATGGGGGAGACGGTCACGCTGGTCTCCTCCGCGGAGGAGACCGCCAAGGACGTCTATCGCGCCCTGGTGCGCCATGACCTGGCCCGGGTTCAGCCGACGCAGGAGCCCCACGAGTTCCTGGCCACGGGGGACCCGGAGCCCTTCCAGATCCTGGCCCGGCGCTTCCTGGGCCCGGAGGTCACGGCGGTGCGCCACGTGGGCTCGGTGGCCGAGCAGTTCCCCACGGGCTCGCTGTCCCAGGTGAGCTCGCAGATGCTCGCCGAGCACGCCGCCATGAAGGACCGCGCCTCCGCCGGTCCGTCCCCTGTCCGCGCCTCCGACGATGAAGGCTCCGTCTCATGATCCTGACCGTGATCGGCTGCACCGGCTCGTTCGCCGGCCCCGATTCCCCTGCCTCCTGCTACCTGCTCACCGGAACCGATCATGAGGGTCGGACCTGGCGGGTGCTCATGGACCTCGGCAACGGGTCGCTGGGCGCGCTGCAGCGCCACATCGAGCTCTCGGAGATCGATGCCGTCCTGATCAGCCACCTGCACCCGGATCACTGCGTCGACCTGGCGGGGCTGCACGTGGCGGTGAAGTGGGATCCGCGCGGCTGGGAGGCCGGCCCGGTCCCGGTCTGGGGCCCGGCTGGGATGATGGATTACATGGAGGCCGCCCACGTCCTGGACTCCGCGGAGACGATCGAGAACGAGTTCACGATCGGGCAGTGGGAGGACGGCCGGGCCGTGGAGATCGGCCCGTTCCGCATCACCCCGTACCGGGTCGAGCATCCGGTCGAGGATCCGTTCGCGCTGCGCATCGAGTACGACGGAGCCGACGGCAACAGCGTGCTGACCTACTCCGGCGACACCGATGCCTGCGACGGGCTCACCGAGGCCGCCCGCGGCGCAGATCTCTTCCTGTGCGAGGCGGCCTATCACGAGGACCGCGACACCTATCGGGGGATCCACCTCACCGGGCTCCGCGCCGGGCAGACCGCGGACGCCGCCGATGCCGATGAGCTGATGCTCACGCATCTGCCGGTCTGGAACTCGCCCACGCGCGCCGTGAGGGAGGCTGCCGTGGCCTTCACGGGCCCGATCTCCCTGGCGCAGCCATCGACCTCGTACCGGATCGTGGCGGATATGGATCGGACCGCGGGGCGGGTGCTGGCACGCGGGCGCTCGGTGCCGACCACCACGACCACCATGCGCGTGATCGATCCCAACACGCGAGGGGCCGAGACCCGCTGAGGCCCCGGAGGGCTCGCCCGCCGTGCGGCTGGCCGCTCGCCCCTGCGCGAGACTAGGCTGTCGGCCATGACTCCTGTGGCTGAGACCCCCGCCGCTCCCTCATCCGGCAGCGGACCCCGCGCCGACGGCCGCGCCGTCGACGAGCTGCGCCCCATCACCATCACACGGGGCTGGTCCTCGCAGGCCGAGGGCTCGGCCCTGATCGAGTTCGGACAGACTCGCGTGCTGTGCACCGCCTCGGTCACCGAGGGCGTGCCCCGGTGGCTGCGCGGCGAGGGCCGCGGCTGGGTCACGGCGGAGTACGCCATGCTTCCCCGGGCCACCGGCACGCGCTCGCAGCGCGAGTCGGTCAAGGGCAAGATCGGGGGGCGCACCCATGAGATCTCCCGGCTGATCGGCAGGTCGCTGCGCTCCGTGATCGATCTGCAGGCCCTCGGCGAGAACACCGTGGTGCTGGACTGCGATGTCCTCCAGGCGGACGGCGGGACCCGCACCGCGTCGATCACCGGCGCCTACGTGGCGCTGAGCGAGGCCATGACCTGGGCCAGGCGAAAGGGCCTCGTCACCGGGGACCCGCTCACCGATTCGGTGGCCGCCGTCTCGGTGGGGATCATCGACGGCGTCCCCATGCTCGACCTGCCCTATGTCGAGGACGTCCGGGCCGAGACCGACATGAACGTGGTCGTCACCGGCTCCGGGACCTTCGTGGAGGTCCAGGGCACCGCCGAGGGCGCTCCGTTCGATCGCGGTGAGCTCGACGGCCTGCTCGACCTGGCGCTCGCCGGCTGCGCCGATTTGGCGCAGATCCAGGAGGCCACGCTCGCGGAGGCGCGGGATGCCTGAGCAGCCCGATGCCGCGCGGGAGGTCGCACCGGCCGCGCCCGGCGGGTCCGTCGACTCCGCCCCGGAGGACCCCGAGCCAGGTGCCTCCGAACCTGCGGTGAGCATCCCGCCGGAGGCGCGTCTGGTCCTGGCCACGCACAACGCCGGCAAGCTCGCCGAGCTGCGGGCCATGATCGCAGATCGACTGCCCGAGCTGGACGTCGAGCGAGCCGTGGTGGACGCCGGTTCCCTGGGCCTTCCCGACGTCCGCGAGACCGGCACGACCTTTCAGGCCAATGCGCTGCTCAAGGCGCACGCCGCCGCCCGCGCCTCCGGGCTGCCCGCCGTGGCGGATGATTCCGGGCTGGCCGTCGACGTCCTGCACGGAGCCCCCGGCATCTTCTCGGCGCGCTGGGCCGGGCGCCACGGCGACGACACCGCCAATCTCGAGCTGCTGCTGGCCCAGCTGGGCGATATCGGCGATGAGCACCGGGCGGCCGGCTTCGTCTGCGCGGCGGCGCTGGTGACACCCGAGGGCGCCGAGCACGTCGAGTTCGGGCACCTGCGCGGCACGCTGCTGCGCGAGCCGGTCGGCGAGCACGGCTTCGGCTACGACCCGGTCCTGCGACCCGACGGCCTGGAGCTCTCCTGCGCCCAGCTCGATCCGGAGCACAAGAACCGGATCAGCCACCGGGGCCGGGCCATGGCGGCCCTGGCTGCGCATCTGGTCGCGCTGCTGGCCCAGGAACCCTCCGCGCAGGCGCCGGGAGAGGAGCGCTGAGGTGGTCGCGCTGGGCATGAAGCGCATGCTCCCGTACGCCGACGTGGTCGATGCCGCCCTGCGAGAGATCGGGGAGCACCCTGATCCGAGCACATGGCGGGTCATCACGAGCGGGTCCGCGCACGTGGTCGTCGGGATCGACGAGAGGCTGTGCGTGCGCATCGCCAAGAACCCCGCCGCCAAGCGCAGCCTGGCGCGGCGCACCGAGGTCCTCTCGCATCTTCCCGAGTACTCCTTCGCCACGCCGCGGCCGCTGAGCCGCGTGCACAGCAGCCGCGGCCATGCGGCGGTGGCCCTGTCCTGGGTGCATGGCGAGCACCGCTGGGGCCGAGTCGACACCGGTCAGCTGACCTCCCTTCTCGAGCAGCTGTGGGAGACCGACACCGCGTCGTTCGAGGCCTCCTTGGACCGTCCCGGACAGCACTGGGGCGGCCATCGACGCCGTCGCATCATGCTCGACGACGTCGTGCCGCGCCTGCTCCCGCGCAACCGCGAGCTGGCCCGGCGGGCCATCGGAGAGCTGGCCGAGCTGGAGACCGTGGCCCCGCACCTGGTGCACTCGGACCTGATGGGCCAGAACATGATCTGGGCCGGGGAGAAGCTCTCCGGGGTGATCGACTGGGACCACGCCAGCCTGGGCGATCCCGCGCAGGACGTGGCCGCGCTGGCCTGCTCCTACGGCTGGTCCACGCTCGACGGCGCCCTTCCGCCCGAGACCCTTCACCGGGCCAGACTGCATGCCCGGATCATGCCCATGCAGTCGGTGGCCTACACGCTGGTCCAGGACCTGGACACCGCACAGGTCAACCAGGCCGTGGCCCGGGCCGATGAATGGATCGACACCCGTCTGAGGTCACTGCTGCGACGCTGAGACACCGGAGGCCCCTCCGGTGGCGATGCGGGCGGCTCAGTCCTCGAGACCGAGCAGCTGCACCCAGCGTCGGCAGGCCTGCTCGATGACCTCGCGGGCCTCCAGCCGTCCGAGCGGCTGTGCTGCGAGCACTGCACCGCCATGGGCGGCCGCGAGCAGGGCTGCGGCCAGCGAGGCGCTGCCGCGGGCCTCGGAGCCCTGCTCCCGGCGGGCCGCGGCCACCGCGATCTCGAACTGCTCCGGGGCCGGTGCCGCCGTGTGCTCTGCCTCCAGGGCGCAGCGCAGACCGATGGCCAGCGCGCGCGACGAGGACTCCGGTGGCTCCTCGTCGAGGATCCGGCTGCGGCCTGGGGAGGCCTGCTCCCGGAGGGCCGAGGTGCTCTGCGGCTGCTCAGAGGCGCGGTCCGGGTCGCCTTCGTCAAGGACCGCCCGCAGCGGCTCAGTCGTGCCCCGGGTGGGGCGGGTGAGCTGATCCACGACCTCCAGGGCAGCCTGCGCGGCTGCTCGCATAGGCGCCTGCGTGCCCCTGCACCCTTCGACCTGGGCAGCCTGCAGCATCAGCGCCAGGGCGGTCGTGGCGGTCTGCGCCTCTGCTCGTCCGTGGGTGATGGCCGCGGCGTCGATGCTCAGCGGCGCCACGGAGCGCCAGCCGACCGGCAGCAGACCGTACGGGATCGAGCGGATCACCGCGGTGCGATCCTGGGCCTGCGGCAGGACAGGGCGCTCCACGAGGCCCATGCTCCCGGTGAGCAGCGCCTCCAGGGTCTCGCCCTGATGCCCGTGATCCGCGTGCAGGACCTCGTGGGAGTCGATCCAGCGCGGCAGCGGGGAGGGCGCGGACTCCGGCCATTCGACGTCCTGAGTGCGCAGCCAGCGCAGCTGCGCCAGCCACTGGCAGGCCGTCTCATCGGCGCCCTCTCCGGCTGCGGCCCACTCGATCGACTCGAGCAGCCCGTCCATCGTGTAGAGGGTCAGCTGGGTGTCGGCGCTGATGCGCAGCGCCTCCGGCTGCGGATCGTTCGGGGCAGACTCGAGGGCCGTCCCGAAGGCGGCACCGGAGCCGGTGCCCGGGCTGAAGGACGCGGCCGGGGCTGTCCGGGGCAGCGCGGGTTCGAGGCGCGCCGTCAGCGCGTCGGCCAGCGCCGCTGCGAGCATGACGGCGCGCACGCGATCGGCGCTGCCGGGCAGGTCACCGGCGGGGCTCTGATCGGGCAAGAGCGCAGGAGAGGACGAGTCAGCGGTCATGGCCTCATTCTAGGAGCGCCGCAGGACGCGCCCCGAAGCGGCGCCGTCGGGGCGGTCCTGTGCCTCGACGATAGGCTGGGTCCCGAGCACCGCGAGGGCCGGTGCCGCCACGCATCCGTCAGCACGCAGCCAGGAGCCCCATGAGCGACAGGCCCAGCTCCGGCAGCGGCCGCGAATCCGCAGCCGACCATGCCGCCGGCTCCCCGCCGGTGCCTTCCAAAGGCAGGGGCGAGCCCGGGTCCTCCGGAAGGTCGGGTCCCGCTTCGGGCACCCCCGCCCGTGATTCCGGGGCGGCGGCGCCGTCCGAGTCCGGACACGGCGAGCTGGCCACCCCGCTGCCGGATCGGGGCCACCGAGCCCTGGCCATCGGCGGCTTCGCGACGCCGGGCACCGCCGGTGGCAGCCCGGCGACCGGGTCAGCGCAGCGCACCGAGGCAGCCGGAGGCGCCAGCGCTTCGCCCGCGGGGCCACCGGCCGACCTCGACCTGGCGGGCGATCTCCCCGCGGAGCCGTCCCCCTCGAGCACAGCGGTCCCCGAGGGCCCCGTCACGGGTGAGGCGAGCGTGGGACCGACCCGCCGAGCTCGGCTGCGCACGCTGATGGCGGGGGACTACCCGCAGCTGCGTGGCCTGGTCTCCAGCTGGTACCTCCTGCTCACCCTGATCGCGCGGCTTCCATCGGTCATCCTGCCGCTGACTGTGCTGACCTACGTGACCGCCGTGTCCGGGCACGAGCTGTGGGGCGCGGTCTGCGCCGGGGCCGTTCACCTCGGCCAGGCTGTCTCCGTGCTGGCACTGGTGCGCGGCGACCATGTCAGACGCCGGCAGTGGATCATGCTGCTGCACACGCTGGTGCACGTGGGTGTGATCTGCTGGCTGGCCTTCCGCTTCTCGCAGCAGGCTCAGACTGCGCCCACGGAGGCATGGCCATGGCTGCTGTGCCTGCTGGCAGGGCTGTCCGCACCGCAGCTGGGAAACGCCACGAGACTGCGGTGGCGCACCATCCTGGAGCAGCGCCGCAGGATCGACCTGATCCTGCCGAGCATGCGCCACGACGCGGTCATGGACGCCGTCTCGCTGGTCCTCGGTGCGCTGATCGTGGGGGTGCTCGCAGTCACCATGGGGCCGCTGCTGGGGATCATGGCCGCTGCAGGGCTGCTCGTGCTGTGCACGACCGCTCTGCTGCTGCATCCCACCGCCGACCTCCTGGGCGAGGGCGCCGAGGACCATCTGCTCGAGCCCTCCCCGCCGACGCTCAATGCCGCCATGCGGGGCCGGCTGCGCACACAGCGTCGCATGCGCTTCCTGCCGGTGCTGGGAGGCGGATGCATCGGGCTGATGCTGGGCTCGATCCAGATGTGCCTGGTCTACTTCACGGCCTCGGTGGAGGCCATCGAGACCATCGGAGCGCAGTTCGCGGCCCTGGGCCTGACCGCAGCGGTGGCGGCGGTGCTCACCGCAGGGGCACAGCCGCGCCGTCCCTGGAACCTGTGGGTGCTCTTCGGGGCGCTCACCGTGCTGGCCACGCTGATGATGTCGGTGCCCTCGCGGCCGGTGACCATGATCCTCACGCTGGCGGTGCTGGGCGCTGCGATCGGGCCCACGATCGTGGCCGTGTTCTCCACGGTCCCTCTGATCACGCCGCTGAGCGAGGTCAGCGGACTCACGTCGGCCACCAGCGTCCTCATCCAGGTGGGCATGGGACTGGGCGTGGGACTGGCCGGTGTCATCGGCGAGCTCGCCGACTACGAGACGGCCGTGCTCCTGCCCGTCCTGGCGGCGGCTGCACTTCTGGCCACTGCCTTCGTGCTGATGGCCCGCCGCAGCCGCGTGCCGCTGGACCTCACGGGCGAACGGCCGATCCCGGGCACCGAGTCCGTCGCGAGGATGCTCTCGGAGGGCTGAGCCCGGGATCGGCGCGCTCGATCAGTGACCGCGGTCGAGCCACTCCTGCACGTGCGGGGCCTCGGACCCGATCGTGGTGGAATCGCCGTGACCGGTGAGCACCGCCGTGGAATCGGGCAGGCTCAGCAGTCGCTCGCGGATGGATTCGATGATCGTGGGGAAGTCCGAGTACGAGCGTCCCGTGGCTCCGGGGCCGCCCTGGAACAGGGTGTCGCCGGAGAACACGACGCCGCTCAGCGGCTGGGTGACCAGGCCGTCGCCGCCCACGGTGCCCAGATCGGGCGAGTGCAGGCACACCGAGCCCGGCGCGTGGCCGGGAGTGTGCAGCGCCGTGAGGGTGACCGGGCCGATCGAGAACTGCGTGCCCTCGTCGATCTCGTGATCGGGAGCAGCATCCGGGTGCGTGGCATCCCACAGGACGCGGTCCGCCGGGTGCAGCCAGGTCTGCGACCCGAGCATCTCGGCCACCTGCGGGGCGACGCCCACGTGGTCGTCATGGCCGTGGGTCAGCACGACCGCTGTGACCTCGCGGCCAGCCACGGCCGCCTGCACCGCCTCCGGCGAGTGCGCGGGATCGATCACCAGGCAGCGCTGGTCGTCGCCGAGGATCCAGACGTTGTTCTCGACCTCCCAGGTGCCGCCGTCGAGGGAGAAGGTCCCGCTGGTCACGACGCGCTCGACACGCACCGAGCCGTCGGCGGACAGGGCGATGGTCTCTGGAGCAGTGCTCATTCCGACACCTCCACGACAGAGCGCAGGACACGGCCCTGCTTCATCTTCTCGAACGCCGGCTGGACGTCTTCCATGGTGATCCGCTCGGAGACGAACCCGTCCAGGTCCAGGCGCCCCAGGCGGTACTGGTCCACGAACATGGGGAAGTCGCGCTCGGGCAGCGTGTCCCCGTACCAGGCGGACTTGATGGACCCGCCGTGGCCGAAGACCTCGTCCAGCGGGAGCTCGGCGGTCGTGCCGGGCTCCGGCACGCCCACCAGCACCATGCGCCCGGCGAGATCGCGGGCCTCGAAGGCCTGGCGGAACGTGGGGGCGATGCCCACGGCATCGATCACCAGGTCGGCTCCGTGTCCTCCGGTGATCTCCCGGATGGCCTCGACGGGGTCCTTCTCCTTCGAGTTCACCGTATGCGTGGCACCGAAGGACTCGGCGGTGGAGAGCTTCTCGTCGTCGAGGTCCACCGCGATGATCCGCGTGGCCCCGCCAAGCTGGGCGCCGGCGATCGCCGCAGTGCCCACGCCGCCGCAGCCGATCACGGCCACGGACTCGCCGCGCTTCACGGCGCCGGTGTTGAGCACCGCGCCCAGGCCTGCGGTCACACCGCAGCCGAGCAGGCCGACGGCAGCGCGCTGCTGGGGCTCCAGGGCCTCGCCCGGAATGCGGGTGCACTGTCCGGCGGCGACCAGGGTCTTCTCCGCGAACGCACCGATGCCCAGGGCGGGCTCGAGCTCGGTGCCGTCCTGCAGGGTCATCTTCTGCGTGGCGTTGTGGGTGTCGAAGCAGTACCAGGGCTCGCCGCGGTGGCAGGCGCGGCACTGACCGCACACTGCTCGCCAGTTCAGGATGACCTCGTCGCCGACGGCGATGTTCGTGACGCCCTCGCCGATGGCGGCCACGCGTCCGGTGGCCTCATGGCCCAGCAGGAACGGGAAGTCGTCCGAGACGCCGCCGACCTGGTAGTGCATGTCGGTCTGGCAGACGCCGCATGTCAGGATGTCGACCAGTGCCTCTCCGGGACCCGGGTCCGGGACCAGGATCGTCTCCACGACCGGGGCCTCGTCCTTGGCCTTGACGACAACGGCCTTGACTTCATGCATGGTGAATCGCTCCTCGTGCGCGTGCGGGACTGGTGCTCGCCGCCGACC
>NZ_JALXVH010000042.1 GCF_025149945.1 Kocuria sp. p3-SID1428
CGCAGACGGGGTTCAGGAGCGGCCGTTGAACAGGCTGGTGACCGACCCGTCCTCGAAGACCTCCTGGATGGCCCGGGCCAGCAGCGGGGCGATCGAGAGGACCTCGAGGCCCTCGAAGCGGTGCTCCGGCGGCACCGGCAGGGTGTCCGTGACCACGACCTTGCGGGCACCGCAGCTCTTCAGCCGCTCGACCGCAGGATCCGAGAACACCGCGTGGGTCGCAGCGATGATGACGTCCTTGGCCCCGGCTGCCTTGAGGACCTTCACGGCGCCGGTGATGGTGCCGGCGGTGTCGATCATGTCGTCGATCAGCACGCAGGTGCGCCCGGCGACCTGGCCGACGACCTCCTTGGACACCGCCTGATTCGGCACGGTGATGTCGCGGGTCTTGTGCACGAAGGCCAGCGGCGAGCCGCCCAGGCGCTCCGCCCACTGCTCGGCCACGCGCACGCGTCCGGTGTCCGGGGACACGACCGTGACGTCGTCGACGTCGTCGACGAGCGTGCGCACGTGATCGGCCAGGATCGGGGTGGCCATGAGGTGGTCGACGGGGCCGTCGAAGAAGCCCTGGATCTGCGCGGTGTGCAGATCCACAGACATGAGTCGGTCCGCGCCTGCGGTCTTGTAGAGATCCGAGATGAGGCGGGCGGAGATGGGCTCGCGGCCCTGGTGCTTCTTGTCCTGGCGCGCGTACGGGTAGAAGGGCGAGACCACGGTGATGGAGTTCGCCGAGGCCCGCTTGAGCGAGTCCAGCATGAGCAGCTGCTCCATGATCCAGTGGTTGATCGGCGCCGGGTGCGACTGGATGAGGAAGGCGTCCGCACCGCGCACCGACTCGCTGAAGCGGACATAGGTCTCGCCGTTGGCGAAGTCGTAGGCGTCGGTCGGCACGAGCTCCGTCCCGAGCTCGCGCGCCACGTCCTCAGCCAGCGGAAGGTGCGCCCGCCCTGAGAGCAGAACGAGGCGGCTCGAGCCGTTGTTGAGGATCCCGGTCATCGTGACTCGCTTTCTCCGGCCTCGGAGGCCGACGCGGTGCCGGACGCGGTGTCTCCCGCGCCCGTGCCTTCGGTTGTACCAGACTCTGCTGAACCCGTGCGGGCGCGTGCGGAGGCCTGGGCGGCGGCGGTGCCGGCCCGATGCTGCTCGACCCACCCCTCCACGATCACCACACGGCCTTCGGTCAGCGCCAGGGCGCCGGCCGGGACGTCCTTGCGGACGGTGGTGGAGGCGCCGGAGTAGGCGCCGTCGCCGACCGTCACCGGGGCCACGTACATGTTGTCCGAGCCCATGCGGACGTGATCGCCGATCGTGGTGCGGTGCTTGGACACGCCGTCGTAGTTCACGAACACGGACGCGGCGCCGATGTTGGAGCCGGTGCCGATCGTGGCATCTCCCACGTAGGACAGATGCGGGACCTTGGAGCCCTCGCCGATCGTGGAGTTCTTGGTCTCCACGAACGTTCCGATCTTGCCGTCGGAGCCCAGCTCGGTGCCCGGTCGCAGGTAGGCAAACGGGCCCACCGAGGCGCCGGCCCCGATCCGGGAGTCCGAGCCGTGGGTGCGCACGACCTTCGCACCGCGGCCCACCTGGACGTCGTCGAGCGTGGTGTCCGGACCCACGACGGCGTCTTCGCCGATCGAGGTGATGCCGTGCAGCTGCGTGTTCGGCAGGATCGTGGCGTCCTGCCCGATCGCGACCTCGACGTCGATCCAGGTGCTCGCCGGGTCCACGACGGACACGCCGGCCAGCATGTGGCGGCGCACCGTGACCTGGTTGAGGTGGCGGCCGAGCTCCGCGAGGGCGACGCGGTCGTTGGCGCCCTCCAGCTCCATGTAGTCCTCCATGAGCGCGGCGTCCACGCGTCCGCCGGCCTCACGGGCGATGCGGGGGACGTCGGTCAGGTACATCTCGCCCTGGGCATTGTCCGTGGTGACCGCGGCCAGCGAATCCCGCAGGACCTCGGCGTCGAAGGCGAAGATGCCCGAGTTGATCTCGGACACGGCGCGCTCGGCCTCGGTGGCGTCCTTGAACTCGCGGATATCGGCGAAGGAGCCGTCGGCATCGCGCAGGATGCGCCCGTACTTGCCCGGCTCGGGGTGCTCGGCGGTGAGCACCGTGACGGCGCTGCCGGCGGCCTCGTGGCCGCGGACCAGATCCGAGAGCGTCTGGGAGGTGAGCAGGGGGACGTCGCCGTAGGTGACCACCACGGTGCCCTCGACCCGCTGCTGGGCATCCAGTGCCTCGAGACCGGCCAGCACGGCGGAGCCGGTGCCGGGGACCTCGGACTGATCGGCGATGATCGCCTGCGGGTCGAAGGCCAGGACGTGCTGGGCCACGCGGTCGCGGTCGTGGCGCACCACGACGGCCAGGCGCTGAGGGTCCAGGGAGCGCGCGGCGGCCAGTGAGTGCTCGACCATGGAACGTCCGCAGATCTCATGCAGGATCTTGGGCGTCTTGGACTTCATCCGCGTGCCCTTGCCCGCGGCCAGGACGATCACTGCGGCCGGCGGCACCAGTGCCTCGGCGGATTCCGTTGTGCTCACGACTGTCGTGCTCCTCTGGGATGGGCTGTCGAGGGGGCGGGACGAGCCGGTGGGCCGCCGCGTCCCGACGGTTCCGCCTCTAGGGTTCGAACCTAGACTCCACGGCTCCAAAGGCCGGGGTGCTGCCAATTACACCAAGGCGGATCGCACCGCGGCGCAGCGGCGGCGGGACCGCTGCTCGGCGGCTGCCGCGGGCACCGCGCGTGCGGGCACAGACTATCAGTCGGCCTTCAGCCGCCTGCCGACGTCGACGGCCTGCCGGCGGCCCTCGGACCTCGGCAGGGGCCGATAGGCTGGGCGGATCATGGCTCATCTTCTCGGCGGGGAGAACCTGCACCTGTCCTTTCCCACGCGCACCGTGCTCGAAGGCGTCACGGTCGGCATCGACGCCGGCGACCGCATCGGCATCGTGGGGCGCAACGGCGACGGCAAATCGACCCTCATGAAGGTCCTCGCCGGGCGGATCGCCCCGGATCAGGGTCGAGTGACCTCGCGGTCCGGAACCCGGATCGGGATGCTCGATCAGGCAGATGTCCTGGAGCCGTCGCTGACGGTCGGGCAGGCCGTCGTCGGGGATCGCCCCGAGCACGAGTGGGCCGGGGACCCCAAGGTCCGCGACGTCATCGGCGGGCTGGTGGCCGACCTGGACTGGGACGCCCCGGTCGGCGAGCTCTCCGGCGGGCAGCGACGCCGCACCGCCCTGGCCGCGCTGCTGGCGCAGGAGTGGGACGTCCTGTTCCTGGACGAGCCCACCAACCACCTCGACGTCGACGGCATCACCTGGCTGGCCCGGCATCTGAACTCGCGGTGGCCGCGCACCCAGGGCGGGCTCGTGGTCGTGACCCACGACCGCTGGTTCCTGGACGAGATCTCCACCATGACCTGGGAGGTCCACGACCGGATCGTGGAGGCTTTCGAGGGCGGCTACGCCGCCTACGTGCTCCAGCGCGTCGAGCGCGACCGCCAGGCCGCCGTGGCCGAGGCCAAGCGCCAGAACCTCATGAAGAAGGAGCTGGCCTGGCTGCGCCGCGGCGCCCCGGCACGCACCTCCAAGCCCAAGTTCCGCATCGACGCGGCCAATGAGCTCATCTCGGACGTCCCGCCGCCGCGCGACTCCGTGGAGCTGTCGCGGATGGCCGTCTCGCGGCTGGGCAAGCGCGTGGTCGACATCGAGGACGCCTGGGTCACCTACACCGGCGCGCACGACGACGAGGAGACCGGGCACCGGGAGGCGGGCGAGCACACTGTGCTCAAGGACGTGACCTGGCGGATCGCCCCGGGCGAGCGCACCGGCATCCTGGGTCGCAACGGCGCCGGCAAGTCCACGCTGCTCGGACTCGTCACCGGCGACGTCGAGCCCACGGCCGGCACCGTGACCCGCGGCAAGACCGTGAAGCTCGCCGTGCTCACCCAGCAGCTGCGCGAGCTCGAGGAGGTCGCCCAGGACCGCGTCTCCGATGTGGTCGGGCGCTACCGCACCTCCTACGTCACCGGCGGCAAGGAGATGACGCCCGGGCAGCTGCTCGAGCGGCTGGGCTTCACCAACGAGCACCTGGCTACTCCCGTGAAGGATCTCTCCGGCGGGCAGAAGCGGCGCCTGCAGCTGCTGCTGATCCTGCTCGAGGAGCCGAACGTGCTGGTGCTCGACGAGCCCTCCAACGACCTCGACACCGACATGCTCGCGGCCATGGAGGACCTGCTCGACACCTGGCCGGGCACCCTGCTGGTCGTCTCCCATGACCGCTATCTGCTCGAGCGCGTGACCGATCAGCAGTACGCCGTGCTCGACGGCCGCTTCCGGCATCTGCCCGGCGGCGTGGACGAGTACCTGCGCCTGGCCGACGGCTCCGCGTTGCAGACCTCCGAGTCGAACCCCATGGCCGCCTCCGCGTCCTCGCAGGGCTCCTCCCTGTCCGGGGCCGAGTCCCGCGCCATGCAGAAGGAGGTCGGGTCGATCGAGCGCAAGCTGTCCAAGCTGCGCGAGACGGTGGCTGCCCGCGAGCAGGAGCTGGCCGACCACGACCAGACCGACTTCGAGGGCCTGGGCGAGATCACCGCCCGCATGAACGCCGCCAAGGACGAGATCGACGAGCTCGAGATGCGCTGGCTCGAGCTCTCCGAGCAGTTGGAGGGCTGACGCTGCCCCACGACGAGAGGAACGGATCATGACCACGGGAGAACCCGCCGAGACGACCGGTGCCGCACAGGTCGCCGCAGAGGCACAGGGCCCGGACTGGTCCGCAATGACCGGCCTGGAGACCCTACGCTGGCTCAAGGACCACGATTCCGACGCCGTCCCGTCGATCCGCCGGCTGCTCGGGATGAGCTTCGATGAGGTCGAGGCGGGCCGCGTGGTGATGTCTGTGAAGGGCATGCGGCTGCGCGCCGAGGGCACCACGATCCACGTGGGCGGGCGCACCGCCACGGCTGAAGGCCGAGTGCACGACGAGAACGGCCGTCTCATCGCCCACGCGACGACCACCTGCCTGGTCATCCGCTGAGCGATCCCCGACGGCTGTGGGCTCCTGCACATCCCTCGGGCTATCGTCGGGGACATCGCGCGATGAGGATGCCGCCGGCTTGAGATCCCGAGGGGAGACGACGTGGTCCCTGCCCCACCCGCCGACGGCGTCGCCTCGGAGCTGGCGGCCGTCGAGGTGCTGCGCGGCTCCGGTCTGCGTCGGGCCCTGGACTCCGTGCTGGCCGCCCACGGACTGGCGCTCGGGCGGCGTCGGCTGTCCACGAGCGCAGAGGCCAGGCCGTGGCGGCGGATCGGGCTGCATCACCGGCCGGGGGCCGGAGTCACCGGCGTCTACGCGCTGCGGCTGCGCCACGACCCTCCGAACGGGAGCTCATGGCCCGGGAGGCTACCCTCGCAGGAGCCCGACGAGGTCGTCGTGTGCCTGTCGACCGGGGCCATGCCGGCGCTGCCGAAGTCGGGCTCGGACTCCTCCTGGGGCGACCCCGGCCCCGTCGCGGTGGAGGCCGAAGGCTGCGCCCTGATCGGGTGGCTGTGGCCCGAGGATCCCTGGCTGCCGGGGCTTCGCAGCTCCACGGCCCTGATCGATCCGAGCCTGGGGCTGGGCCTGCCGGATCCTGAGATGCTGCACCCGATGCCTCTGTCCTACCGTCCCACCCGGCGCGCCGTCCTGCGTCTGGACGCTCACGGACGCGAGGACCCCGCCGCCTGGCACAAGGTCGTGCGCCCGGCCCGCGAGCAGGAGCTCGTGCGGCGCCACCTGAGCCTCTGGGAGGCGGGCGTCCCGGTGCCGCAGCCCCTGGCCGCCTCCGGCGACGGCGCCGTGCTGCTGGCGCATGTGCCGGGTCACCCCGCCTCGAAGAGGGAGCGCGGCGATCCGGCGGCCTCTGTGCAGGCCGAGCACCTGCTCGCCCTGCTGGACCGCCTGCCGTCCTCCGTCATGGACCTGACCAGGCGTCCGTCGTGGACGGAGCGCGTGCTGGACTACGCCCGCTCGGCCGCAGCCTCCCTTCCGGGCTCGGCCGAGGAGGTGGGCGCCCACGCTCATGCGATCGATGCCGCGCGGCGAACCTGCGAGGAGGCCGCTCTGGTCCCGGGCCACGGCGACTTCCACGCCGGCAACGTCATGGTGGGGCCCCGGCTGCTGGACCCGTCCCTGGGCCCCATCACCGGTCTGCTCGATCTGGACTCCGTGGGCCCTGGACGGCTCGACGACGACCTGGCCTGCTACCTGGCACACCGCTGCGCGCAGCTGCGCGACCCCCAGGACGACGACGCTCCCCTGTCCGCGCCCTCGATCGCCCCCGTGCGCGAGGTCTTCGATGAGGTCGTGGACCCCGCTTCCCTGCGGGTGCGCGTCAGCGGAGTCCTGCTCTCGCTGCTCTCCTCCGCCGCGCGCCGCGGTGGGCAGGAGGCCGCCGCGCGGCGGCTGCACCAGTCCCGGCAGGCGCTGCGCGCCGCTCAGGACGTCTGAGGCGCCTCAGCCCGCGTGGCGACCGCGCGAGACCGGCGGATCGGCCGGCTGCGGCAGGCCCCACAGCAGCGGCACCGAGACGGTGACCCGGTGGATGACCAGCGCCACGACGACGGTGAGGACCGTGAGCAGGACCGGACCCGCCCAGAGCATCACCGTGCCCATGGCCTCCGGCCAGGCCACGCGCGTCATCAGGCCGAGCAGCAGTTGCAGGATGATGGCGTGCAGCACGTAGATCGGCAGGCTGCGCGAACCCGCCGCTCGCGCCCAGCCCATGCCGCGGCGCCCGTCGAGCAGGTGCAGCAGCCACATCCCCGCAGGAATCCCCAGCAGCGGCGGCACCGCAGCTGTGAAGTGCTCCAGGACGGGGACGTCGCGGGTGGGCATCCACAGCAGCAGCGAGACCGCGAAGGCGACGCACCAGGCCAGTCCCTGCCACACGGGGATCTGCGGCACTCGGGTGCGGATGGCGCTGCTGCCCCAAGCCCCCGCCAGGAAGAACAGCCAGTGCTGGGGCACCTCGTTGCTGCCCCAGGAGACCTTGTCGACCAGACCCGGGACGAAGAGCACGTACAGCGCGAGCGCCACCAGTACGACGCCGATCCGCGGTCGCGTCCCCACCACGGCCTGCAGGCCGTAGTAGACCGCCAGGGCGATCAGGAACCAGAGGTAGGAGTCGAAGGTGAGCGTCGCATGGACCCACTCGCCGAGCTTGGCCCCCGGAGTCAGGGTGTCCGAGACCGCTCCGATGAGCAGGTAGGAGACCGCGAAGACGACCGTCCAGACCACGAACAGCCACAGCATGTTCAGCGGACGACGACGCCAGTACTGCCTGCCGTACTTCTCCAGCGAGCGAGTGACGAAGAAGCCTGCCACGACCATGAAGACGGGCATCCGCCACAGCCCGAGCAGGATGTTGACGTCGTTCCACAGGCCGTGGGCCTGCCACCCGTACTCCTGCTGGAGCCCGTAGGCGTGCCCCAGCACCACCAGGACGATCGCGGTTCCCTTGACCGTGTCGATCCACCGCTGCCGCGGTGCGGCTGCCGAGGCCCCGCTCTCCGATCCGCCCCGATGCTCAGTCTCGGCAACGGAGCTGTCCACTGCCATGCCTCTCCCCTGCTGTTCGACCGCACGCCCCCTGCGCACGGGCATTCAAGCCATCCAGTATGAGGCCTTTCGACAGCACCTTCCAGGGACTCGGACGAGACGTCCCCTTCAGTAACGGTGCTTCATGACTTTGCAGGCACACGGTCGCGCCCCTGGTCTGCGGTGCGTGTCCGGGCGGGAAGCCGGGCGTCTCAGCCGATGGTGCAGGCCACGGCGCACAGGCCGCGCTCGCGCAGCTGTGCCGCCAGCACCCGGCTCGACTCCGCACCGTCGTCATGACCTGACGTGCGGGGCAGCGCGACGATCGTGGGCCCCGAGCCGGAGACCATCGCTCGAGCGTCCAGCTCCTCGAGCTCGTCGAGGCGCCGCCGCAGCTCGGGCGACATCTGCAGAGCCGGCGCCTGCAGATCATTGGCCAGCGCCTCCGCGCCGACCGCAGACTCGCCCTCAGCCAGAGCGCGCAGCAGCCCGGCGGGCACCTCCAGCTCGGGCTCCCGCACCGTCGGTGCAACGCCCTCGGCGCGCATCCGGTCCAGGGTCGCGAAGACCTCCGGAGTGGACAGCGCGCCGGTATCAGCCACGAGGACGCCGTGCCATCGGACCCGCACAGGCACGGCGCGCAGCTCGGTGCCGCTGCCGGTCCCGACGGCCGCTCCCCCCGTCATGGCGAAGGGGACGTCGGCGCCCAGGCCCGCCCCGATCTCGAGGAGCCGGTCGTGGGCGATCGCGTGACCGGTCTCGCGCTCGACGAGCCGCGCGGCCGCGCTCAGCGCCGCTGCGGCATCGGCGGAGCCGCCTCCCATGCCGCCGGCCACCGGCACGGCCTTGGCGATGCGCAGCACGAGACCGCCGGCCAGGGCGGGCGCCTCTGCCAGCACGGTCTGTGCCGCGCGCACCGCCAGATTGCGCTCGTCCAGCGGCACGAGACCGCGATCGAACGCGCCGACGGCCTCCTGCTGAGCCACCAGGGAGCCTGCGACTACGTGCAGCTCGCACCCCACGGATCCGGCCGGGCGTCGCGGGTCCAGCTCGAGCTGCACGGTCTCGAGCTGATCCACGGCGGCGTACAGGCTGGCCACCGGGTGGTAGCCGTCCTCGCGCAGAGGGCCCACCCGGAAGCAGAGATTGACTTTGCCGGGGGCCGTGGCCTGGACCGGAGCGCTCACAGCGCCGCGCCTGAGGCCCGGGGTCCGCCGATGATGCCGCGGGCGGCACCGGCTGCGGCGATGCGCGCGAAGCCCAGCACGTCGAGCTTCTCGCCGCGCTCAGAGGGGCTCACGCCGGCGGACACCAGCACATCCTCGGCGCGGGCACCGGAGCCCGCCCAGCCGGACAGTGCGGCGCGCAGGGTCTTGCGGCGCTGGGCGAAGGCCGCATCCACCACGGCGAAGACGGCGTCGCGCTCGGCGGCCTCCCCCGCATCGCCGGAGAGCCCCAGGGCCTCGGCCGCCCCGATGCGCGCCAGCGGCTCGGCGCGACGGCGGAAGCGCACCAGCCCCGAGCTGATCCGCGGCGCCGGCCAGAAGACCTGCGTGC
The DNA here is from genome assembly GCF_025149945.1 of Kocuria sp. p3-SID1428. Lineage (GTDB taxonomy): Bacteria > Actinomycetota > Actinomycetes > Actinomycetales > Micrococcaceae > Kocuria. Next base: position 9,143 of record NZ_JALXVH010000042.1, read on the forward strand.
CGATCACCCCCGCCTTCTCCACCTCGGCATGCCAGGACGCCTTGACGGAGGGCACCCCGTAGACCTTGGAGCCGGGGCGGGCCGCCAGGCGGTCGGCCACCTCGTCCTGGACCATGACCAGACCCTGGCGGATCGAGCCGAATCGCGCCAGCAGGTTCAGCAGGACCGGCACGGCCACGTTGTACGGCAGATTGGCCACCAGCGCCTGCGGCTGCCGCGGCAGCGAGGCGACCTGCAGGGCGTCGGCCAGCACGACCTCCAGGCGCTCGGCGGCTTCCGGGCGGAAGCGGGCGACAGTGTGCGGCAGCCGCTCGGCCAGCGGCGGATCGATCTCCACCGCCACCACGTGCTCGGCGGCATCCAGCAGCCCCAGAGTCAGGGAGCCGAGCCCGGGCCCGACCTCCAGGACGGTGTCGACGGGGCCGTCGTCGTGATCCGCCTCCAGCCGCGCCGCGGCGACGATCCGGCGGATCGTGTTGGGGTCGATCACGAAGTTCTGCCCCAGGGTCTTGGTGGGGCGGATGCCGGCGGCCTCGGCCAGCTCCCGAATCTCGGCGGGGCCGAGCAGCGGGAGGACAGCGGGTTCCGGGGCATCTGGGCTCTGCACGTCGGACATGCTATCGGCCGAGCCGCTCAGTGCTCGCCGTAGACCTCGCGGGAGGTGCGCTCGACCTGCTCGCACAGCTGCTCGAGCGGGGTCTCGAGGTGCTCGGCGATCCAGCGCGCCGTCTGCACCGCCAGGTACGGCGCGTTCGGCCGCCCGCGGTAGGGGTGCGGGGTGAGGAACGGAGCATCGGTCTCGACCATGATCAGCTCGCGCCGCGCCTCCCGCAGCCCGGCCTGGACCCCGTGGGAGTTCTTGAAGGTGACCGTGCCCGCGAAGGACATGTACCAGCCGTTCTCGTTGCAGATCCGCGCCAGCTCGGCATCGCCGGAGAAGCAGTGGAAGACGGTGCGCTCGGGGGCTCCCTCCTCCAGCAGGATCCGCACGACGTCGGCGTGGGCGTCGCGGTCGTGGATCTGCATGGCCAGCCCGTGCTTCTTGGCCAGGCGGATGTGCTCGCGGAACGAGTCCTGCTGCAGCTCGTGGCGGTCCTTGCCGGTGCGGAAGTAGTCCAGCCCGGTCTCTCCGATCGCCCGGGTGCGCTCATGGCCGGCGAGCTCGTCGAGCACCGTCAGGGCGTCGTCGAGCTCGCCCTTCTGCGCGAGCGCGGGGGCGTCATTGGGGTGGATCGCCACGGCGGCCAGGATGCGCTCGTCGGCCTCTGCGGCCTCGACCGCCCAGCGCGAGGACGGGATGTCGCAGCCGACCTGCACGATCCCCCGGATGCCGAGGTCCTGGGCGACATCCAGGGCATCCGGAATCCCGATGTGCACCCTGCCGTCCTGGATGTCGATGTGCGTGTGGTTGTCCACGATCGGCAGCGGCAGCGGCTGGGGAGCCTCCGGGAAGCTCAGGTCGCGCTTGTGCCCGGTCTCGGCGGATTCGCCGCGGCGCCTGGTCCCCGGGCCCGACGGCGCGTCCTCCGGCAGCTGATAGTGCTCGGGGCGGTAGGCCTCAGGGGTCTGACCGGGCACGGTCGCGGGTCGCTGGGCGGGGTCCGGCCACAGCGTCTGGTTCAGGCGGGAAGTTCTCATCCCGTCCAGGCTAGCGCCCCGCTTCGGCGACGTTCAGGACCGAGCGGCGAGCACCGCCTCGTAGAGATCCCGCCTCGAGACTCCGTGCGCGGCGGCGATCTGACCGGCGGCGTCCTTGAGCCGGGTCCCGCGTGCGACCTCCTGCTCCACGAGCTCCACCAGGTCCTCTGCCTGCTCCGGCTCGGCCTCGGGGGCGCCCTGGACGACCACCACGATCTCCCCGCGCAGCCCGTCCTCGCGGATGCGCTCGTGCAGCTGCCCCAGGCTGCCGCGCAGCACCTCCTCGTAGACCTTGGTCAGCTCGCGGGCGATGGCCGCCGGCCGGTCGGGCCCGAAAGCCTCGGCCAGCGCCTCGATCATGGTCGCGATCCGGTGAGGAGCCTCGTAGAAGACCATCGTGCGCTTCTCCGCGGCCAGCTCGGCCAGATGCGCGGAACGGGCCCCGGACTTGCGCGGCAGGAAGCCCTCGAAGGCGAAGCGGTCGCTGGGCAGCCCCGAGACCGCCAGCGCCGTGAGCACTGCGGACGGACCCGGCAGGGAGGTCACCGCCAGATCCTGGGCGGCAGCCGCGGCGGCCACTCGATAGCCGGGATCGGAGACCGTCGGCATTCCGGCGTCGGAGACCACCACCACCATGGAGCCGCTGCGCACCTCGTCGAGCAGCTGCTGGGAGCTGGACTCCTCGTTGTGCTCGTGGTGGGCCACCAGCCGCCCCGTGATCTCGATCCCCAGTCCCGAGGCCAGACGACGAGTGCGGCGGGTGTCCTCCGCAGCGACCACGTCGGCGACCGACAGCGCAGCCCTCAGCCGGTCGGAGGCATCGCCCAGGTTGCCGATCGGGGTGGCCGCCAGGACCAGGCAGCCTCCCTGCGGAAGCCCGGCGATCCGGGCCCAGTCGCGGCGGTCGGCGGGGTCTTCTCGATCGGTGCTCACCGGACCACTGTAGGTCCCCGGGCCCGCGCGGAGCCGCTTCACCTAGCATGATGCCCGTGTCCCCCTCGTCCCCCGCACCGCAGCCGGCCCGTCCGCTCACCTCGACGATGGCCGCCCTCGAAGCGGAGGCCTGGACCCCGCGCCGCTCCGCTCCAACGGAGGCCGAGCTGCGCGAGCGGCTGCTGCCGCGCACACCGCTGCGTCTGTCCCGCCTGTGGCTGCTGCCGCTGCTGAGCATCCTGCTGGGGGCCTTCCTGCGCTTCTGGCACCTGGGCCGGCCGCAGGAGATCGCCTTCGACGAGACCTACTACGTCAAGGACTCGTGGGCGATCATGCTCACCGGCTACGAGCACGAGTGGCCCGACGACGCCGATGCCGGCTTCTCCTCCGGAAATCCTCCCCAGCCCCTCGAGTCCCCCTCCTATGCGGTGCACCCGCCGCTGGGCAAGATCCTGATCGGGGTGGGCATGCGGCTCTTCGGCGCCGGCGACGCCTTCGGCTGGCGCTTCTCCTCCGCGGTGGCCGGGACGCTGATGATCGTGCTGGTGGTGATCGCAGCAGCCCTGCTGTTCCGCTCCCCCATCGTCTCGGCGATCGCCGGTCTGCTGCTGTCCGTCGACGGCCTCCACTTGTCGCATTCCCGCCTGGCGCTGCTGGACATCTTCCTGGCCCTGTTCGTCCTGCTGGCCTTCGTGCTGCTGCTGCTGGACCGAGAGGAGGCCCGCAGGCGCCTTGCCCGCAGGATGAGCGCCCGCAGCCTCAGCTGGGGGCCGGGACTCGGCATCCGCTGGTGGCGGATCGCCGCCGGGGTCTCGTGCGGGCTGGCCGTGGGCGTGAAGTGGAACGCCCTCTACTTCGTGGCCGTCCTGGGCCTGCTCACGGTGGCCTGGGACATCACCGCCCGGCGCAGCGCCGGTGTGCGGCTCTGGCTGCCCTCGGGGCTGCTGCGCGACGGCATCCCGGCCTTCCTGTCCATGATCCCCGTGGCGCTGGTGGTCTACCTGTCCACCTGGACGGGATGGTTCCGCTCCACCGGCGGCTATCGCAGACAGTGGGCCGCCGAGCACCCCGACGACGGCCCGCAGTGGCTCCCGGCCCCGCTGCGCTCGCTGTGGGAGTACCACGTCTCCGCCTACGACTTCCATCAGGGCCTGTCCAGCGAGCACACCTACATGTCCCAGCCGTGGGACTGGATGTTCCTGGGGCGGCCGACGTCGTACTTCTACGAATCCCCGGGCCAGGGCCAGTCCGGCTGCGAGGTCGCCAAGTGCTCGCAGCAGATCTTCAACCAGGGCAACCCGGGGATCTGGTGGGTCGGCCTGGTCGCGATCGTCGTGGCCGCGGTGGTCGTGGCGGTGCGCCGAGACTGGCGGATGGCGAGCCTGCTGAGCCTGATCGCCGCCGGCTGGCTGCCGTGGCTGATGTACCCGGAGCGCACCAAGTTCTTCTTCTACGCCCTGCCCTACCTGCCGTTTCTGGTCCTGGTCCTGGCCGGAGTCGCAGGGCTGGTTCTGCCGGGGCCGCGCACCAAGCTGTGGCCGGCGCGGATCGGCTGGATCACGGTCGGTCTGTGGCTGTGCCTGGTGCTGGCCCTGGCGATCTTCTTCTGGCCGCTGTGGAGCGCCCAGGTCCTGCCCTACGACCAGTGGCGGACCCGCATGTGGTTCGACAACTGGATCTGAGCGGGCGAGCAGACAGCCCCGCAGGTGCGCCGTGCGCTACTGCGGGGCTGCTCGTCTGCCGGGGCGTGCTCGCTCAGGCCCGACGACGTCCGCGCCGGCCTGAGCGCGCCCGCTGCGCCAGGATCGCGACCAGCACCGAGCCCACAAGGGTGATCACCGCGACCGTCCCGGCCGCGTCCATCCAGAACTGCGTGGGGTAGAGCCGGATCAGGGTGTCGGAGCTGGAGAACGTCCAGGTGCCCTCGGAGAAGAACAGGGAGTGGAAGCCCGCGAAGAACTGCTGCCAGCCCAGAACCGCCAGCACGGCAAGCACCGCGGCAGCGATCACGGTCAGCCAGCCGCCCACGGCCACAGAGGTGAGCAGTCCGTCGCGGTCGCGGCGGCGCAGCAGGCCCAGCACGAGAGCCGCGAGCACGAGCACGACTCCCGCCCACAGGCCGATCTGCATGACCCATTTCACGTCGGTCATGTGGGAGATCTCCTCGGGCGTGAACCACGAGCGCCCGTCCGAGGTGCGCACCTCCCCCAGGAACGGACCCGGTGCCCAGTTGAGGATGTAGTCCATGCCGTGGGAGCCCAGGGTCATGCGGTCCTCGGCCTGGAAGCCGTAGGGGTCCTCGGGGAAGCCCGGACGGTGGTACTCGACCCACAGGAACAGCGGCGTGGCCACCAGGCGGATGCCGAGCACCAGCAGCGACAGCGGGACGGCCAGGGCCACGAGCACGCGAGTCAGCACACCCAGCGCACCCAGACGCCCGGGCGGGCCCTGCCTCCGAGTCGCGCTTCCCGAGCGGGTCTCGGCCGTGCGGGTCCGATCCGGACCGCCCTGCCCCGGGCCCTGCTGCTCAGGGGACTCCCCTGCGCCGGGCTGCTCGGCGGCCGGCTCGGGTCGAGCGCTGCGCTGCGCAGCAGACTGCGGGGCCGCTGCGCTCCAGGGCTCCACGGGCGCGCTCGACGAGCCGTCCGCAGGGCGCTGCGATGCGGCGGAATCGAGCTCCGGGGCCTCGGAGTCGCGCTGGGCGGAGACCGCAGGCCCCAGGTGCGCCCACTGCGACCCGGAGGTCAGCGACTCCTGGGGACGGGCCTGCCGCATCCGGCTCATCGGGACCGCCGGTCGGACATGGCCTGCGCGGGCAGCAGGTGGGGGATGCCGTCGGTGATCTCGTACACCGGGTGGATCCCCTCCAGGTGCGGCAGCTCGCTCATGAGGTGATGCTCGTCGAGGGCCAGCAGCCGCCCGCGGGTCAAGGGGCAGCGCAGGATCTCGAGCAGGCCCGCCGACAGCTCGGAGATCCCCTGGCCTCGGTGGCCAGCGCGCTCGACCGCCTCATGGGCGGCGGTGTCCTGGACCCAGGGGAGCCGTCCCGTGTTCGGACGGCTCGCGGAACGGGCGGAAGGAGGATCCTGCTCGGCGGCGCCTTCGGAGGAGGTGCTGTCTGCAGGTCGAGACGAGGGGCTGGAGCCAGGAGCGCTGGTCATGTGCTGGGGCCTTCGGCTGCGGGGGTGATGGTCGAAGGCGACGTCGTCGAGGGGTCGCCGTGGGCCATTGTAGGGGCAGGTCAGAGGCCCAGCCGGGTTCAGGAGCGCCCGCGGCGCAGATGCGGGCGGCGCATGGCCTCGGGCTGGGAGCGCGCACCTCGACGCGCGGGCACATAGTCCGTGGTGCTGTCGGCGAAGATCTCATCCATCAGGGAGTCGAAGGCAGAATCCCCGTCGAGCTCGGAGGCCTGCGCGGCGTCCTCCTCGGACGGTTCATCAGCGTCCGTCCCGGCCGACGCCCCCTCCGCGACGGGCCCGCTGACGGCCCGCAGCCGGGAGCGACGTCTGCGGCCCCACCCCCGAGGGGCGGAGCCGGAGGGATTCCCCGGGGCATCATCCCCGGCGGAGTCCTCGGGGCCGGCCGAGCGGGCCTCGGGCTCGGAGCGGCTGGTCGAGCGCTCATCCCGCGCCGCGCCGGGCAGGGCGCTCAGCGGCGCCAGCGGGGCGGAGTCCGCCACCAGGTCGTCGAGCCGAGCGGCGGGGGCGTTGTCGTCCTGGGACTCGGGAACGCCCTCCAGGCGGACGATCTCCCAGCCGCGCGGCGGGGTCATGCGCTGGGCGTGCGGCACGCACAGGTCGTAGGCGTGCGGCTCCGCATGCACCGACAGCGGCCCGATGACAGCGGTCGAGTCCGAGTACACGAACGTCAGGGTGGTCCGCGCGGGTCGACGGCAGGTCTGCCGGGAGCAGAGTCGAGCCAGCGGTGCTTCTGCGGTGCTCATTCGTGGAACGCTACCTTCCGCTGCGTCCATGCCACAGCGCTCAAGGGGGCTTTCAGCGTCCGGCGCGGCGCAGACGACGGCGCTCGCGCTCGGAGAGACCGCCCCAGATGCCGAACTTCTCGTCGTGGGCCATGGCGTAGTCCAGGCATTCCTCGCGCACCGGGCAGGCGGCGCACACGCGCTTGGCGTCGCGGGTCGAGCCGCCCTTCTCCGGGAAGAAGGCCTCGGGATCGGTCTGCGCGCAGAGAGCGTCGGTCTGCCAGGCGAGCTCGCCCTCGTCGTCGTCCACGCCGTAGATGCCGGCCACGGCCTGCCAGATGGAGCCAGGGACCTCGGAGGCGTCGTGATAGTCGGCGTTCTCCGGCTCGGGCAGGGCGCTCAGGCGCCGGGCGGGCTCGGCAGAGGCGGAATCGCCGTCGACCGGGTCAAGGAACCAGTCCTGGGGCACTGCACGGGCGCCGCGTCGGCGGCGTGCGGGCTCGGACAGCTCTGCGCGACTTCGTGCGGGCTCTGCCATGTCGGTCCTTCCAGTGCGCGGCATCCGTGGCGGCTCGTGCGGCGTCACGGGGCCGGCTCGTGCGGCGAGGACGCGCGAGCCGTAGGATCGCGGCGACGACTGATGCGGGGGATGCAGGTCAGCTCCCCTCAGCGGGAGATCACCTGCTCGAGATCTTAATTACACGCTTGTAAGTGCCCTTCGTCAAGCGCGGATTCCCTGCCGACGCCCCGCCGAGGTCGCATCGGCACCGGCGCTGACCTCGAATGATGCCCTCAGCGGCACACGCAGGAACCGGCACGCCGACCCTTGCCCCGCAGGCCCGCTTCCGCCCTCTCGAGAGGATTCCCATGCACGATCGCACCGATGCCCGCCGACCCGACGCCGAGATCACCGGCCTGCTGACCCGGCTGGCCCAGCGCCCCACTCCGGCCGTCGTCTGGTACGGCTCCGACGGAGGACGGGTCGAGCTGTCCGGGCGCGTGAGCGAGAACTGGATTGCCAAGACGGCGAACCTGCTCGTGGACGACCTGACCCTGATGCCCGGCGATCGAGTGGTCCTGGATCCCTCGCTGCACTGGCGCACGCTCGTGCTGGCGGTCGCCGTCTGGCGAACCGGCGCCTGCGTCGTGCTGGAGCCGCAGCACGACGAGGCCAGGCTCAGCGCCCTGCTCGATCGCACCGGGGCGACCGCCGAAGCGCTCCCCAAGCCCCCGGGCTCGGCGGCGGCGGCCGAGGCGGAGGCCGAGGACCGCCTGATCCTGGCCTACCCCGCGCTGGCCATGCGCCTTCCCGATGACGCTGCGCTCGAGCCCGGGGACATCGACTACTGCGCCGAGATCCGCTCCCACGGGGACCGCTGGTCGGGGGCCTCCCGCCCCGCCGCGGCGGACCCCGCCCTCGTCACGGGCGGCGGCACCCTGAGCTTCGCCGAGCTGCGGGAGCAGGCAGAGGCCCGGGCCGCCGATCTGGGCGAGGCGCCGGTGGTGCATCTGGATGCCGAGCAGTGGGACCGCGAGACCCTGGTGGGGCTGCTGGCGATCTGGGCCGCCGAGGGCACGGCGGTGCTCAGCGATCGATCCCGGGATGCGTCTCTGCAGCGCGACCTGGCTGCCGAGCGCGTGAGCCTCACCTGGAGCTGAGATCCGGGGCCTGCGTGGGCTGCGAGTCGTCCCCCATGGCCGACTCCGGAGCTCCCGGAGTCCCGTGAGCGGTGCTGCCGGTGCGGCGACGGGGCCGCCGCTGACCCACGACCGGGAGGCTTCCCGTGATCGCCGCCATCTCCGAGGCGGTCGAGGGCGCGAAGCCCTGCTCGCTGTCCAGCGGCTTGGCGTAGACCCAGAAGCGATAAGCCAGGTATCGGAAGACGGTGCCCAGGACGGTGCCGATGATCGTGCCGGAGATGAACGAGGCCGTGCCGCTGGTCAGGCCCAGGACGTAGTAGCTCACGCCGATGCACGACAGCTCGATGGCCAGGCCGATCACATTGGCGATCAGGAACTGCCAGGCCTCCCGCTTGGTGTCCGCCTGGCGCTTGTCCTTGAAGGTCCAGTAGCGGTTGGCCAGCCAGGAGAACAGCGTGGCCACGACCGTGGCGATCGCCTTGGCCTTGAGGTGGCCGCCGTCCTGGAAGACGGTGGCCATGAGCATGGCGACCACGCCGGCATTGACCAGGAAGGCGAGTCCGCCGACGGTCCCGAACTTCATCAGCTCCGCGATGAACAGGTGCCAGAGGGCTTTGAAGCGAACGGTCATGGCGTGGAACTCCGGATTCGAGACGGTCCCCGCAGCTGCGCGGGTCGCGCGCATCGGAAGGGAACGAGGGCCTGCGGAAGTGTACTACTGCGAACCTGTCAGCGGAGGGACCCCGCCCGGCACTACGCTGGGAGTGTGATGAGCCACGACAGCACCCTCAGCCCCGATCCCGCCGCCGATTCCCGGCGCTTCGCCCCCACCGGACCCGTGATCGGCGTGGTCGGCGGAGGCCAGCTGGCCCGCATGATGGGCCCGGCCGCCACCGAGCTGGGCATCGAGCTGCGCGTGCTCGCCGAGTCCGCGGAGGCCGGCGCCGTTCCGGCCGCTGCCTCCCACCAGGTGGGCGCCGGAGATGATCTCGAGGCGCTGCGCGCCTTCGCCCAGGGCCTGGATGCGCTGACCTTCGATCACGAGCACGTCCCGAATGCGCACCTGGAGGCGCTGCTGGCCGACGGCGTCATCGTCGAGCCCCGCCCCCACGCGCTGATCCACGCCCAGGACAAGATCGTGATGCGCAGGGCCGTCGAGCGCCTGGGGCTGCCGAACCCGCGCTGGGCGGAGGTCTCGGACGCCGAGGCCCTGGTGGCCTTCGCCGACGGGCAGTGGCCCGTGATCCTCAAGACGCCGCGCGGCGGATACGACGGCAAGGGCGTGCTCGTGGTGCGCTCGGAGCACGAGGCCCGCACCGGCACGGCCGCCGCGTGGTTCGACCGCTCCGCATCCCCTCTGCTGGCCGAGGAGGCCGTGGACTTCGCCCGCGAGCTCTCCGCCCAGGTGGCCCGCCGCCGCAGCGGCGAGCAGCGCTGCTGGCCCGTGGTCGAGTCGATCCAGGTCGACGGGGTGTGCGATGAGGTCATCAGCCCCGCCCCGGACCTGAGCCCGGACGAGTCGGCGGCCGCCCAGCGCATCGCCTTGGAGCTGTCTGCCGAGCTGGATGTGACCGGCGTAATGGCCGTCGAGCTCTTCCAGACCCGCGATGGCAGCCTGCTCGTCAACGAGCTGGCCATGCGCCCGCACAACTCCGGGCACTGGTCCATGGACGGCGCCGTGACGGGGCAGTTCGAGCAGCACCTGCGCGCCGTGCTGGACCTGCCGCTGGGATCGACCGAGCCCCTGGCAGCCGTCGCCGTGATGAAGAACATCCTGGGTGGTCAGCAGCCGAACCTCTTCGCCGGACTGACCCGGGCCATGTCCGAGCACCCGCGTGCCAAGGTCCACCTCTATGGCAAGTCCGTGAAGCCCGGGCGCAAGGTCGGGCACGTCAATGCCCTCTCCGACCGGCAGGATGCAGCGGACGGCTCGGTGACCGCCGAGGTCCGCGCCCTGGCCTCGGACGCTGCCGCCGTGGTGCGCGATGGCCGCTGAGGCCGCCGCCGAGGCGGCCTCCATGTCCCGTCCAGGGTTCGCGAGTACCGTGTGGGCTGATCTGGACGGAGGCCTCACCGGTGCCGTCCTCGCAGACCAGGATTCCGCCGCGGGTCCGCGTTCCAGGAGTGAGCAGTGAGCCAAGCGCTTCCCGATGTCGGCGTGATCATGGGATCGGATTCGGACTGGGCCGTCATGGAGGCCGCCGCCCAGGTCCTCGACGAGCTCGGCATCTCCTGCGAGGTCGATGTGGTCTCGGCGCACCGCATGCCCTCCGAGATGCTGGACTACGGCTCCTCGGCTGAGATGCGCGGCCTGCGCGTGATCATCGCCGGTGCCGGCGGTGCCGCCCACCTGCCGGGCATGATCGCCGCGACCACTCCCCTGCCCGTGATCGGCGTGCCCGTTCCGCTGAAGACCCTGGACGGGCTCGACTCGCTGCTGTCGATCGTGCAGATGCCGGCCGGGGTCCCGGTGGCGACCGTCTCGATCGGCGGCGCCCGCAACGCCGGTCTGCTGGCCGCGCGCATCCTCGCCTCCGGCACCGACGACCGCGCCCGCCAGCTGCGTCGCGACCTCAACGCCTTCGCCGCCGACCTCAACGCCTCCGCTCAGGACAAGGGACGCGCGCTGCGTCGTCGCCTCGCCGAGTGACCCCGCCGCGGACCGCTGCTCCGGTCCCGGCTGCTTCCCCCTCAGGGGCACCTTCCCCGCCTCCCCGATCGAGCGAGTGACACCGTGACCGGACCTCAGCCTCCCCGCGACCCCCGCCGGCGCCGGATCGACGATTCCCGCGCCCCCTGCCAGGACTCCACCTCCGACGACTCCCTGCGGCCCCAGGGCTCAGACGCCGCGCGCCCCGACCCGGAGGCCGCGGTACCCGCCCGGCCGCAGGAGTCTGCGGAGCCTGCCCGCCCCGCCGGCCGCCACTGGGCCGAGGACGAGTGGCTCGAGGACGACGCCGACCACGAGGACCTGGACGACGCCGACCTGCACGCCTCGTACAACGAGGACGACTCGTATGACTCGTACGACCAGGACATCGCCGCCGAGGTCTCCTCCGATGCCGCGCTCAGCAGCCGGGACGGCACGGCCTCGTGGGCACGCGCGCTGCGGGATCCGTCGTTCGTCTCCTCCGGGCGGCGCACCTGGCGGGCCTGGCTGCTGATCCTCGGCACGCTCGTGCTCCCGGGATCGGCCCAGATCGCCGCCGGCAACCGCCGCCTGGGCCGCATCGCGCTGCCCATCACCGTCGTGTGCTGGGCGGTGCTGATCGTCACGATGCTCTCGGCGCTGCTGTGGCGCAGCCCCCTGGTCTTCCTGCTGACCAACGCCCTGACCGGGCGGGTCATCGTCCTCGCCTTGGTGATCGCCGCGATCTGGTGGGGCGTGCTGTTCCTGGACACCTTGCGCCTGATCCGCCCCGGCCTGCTCGAGACCCGACCGCGGGCCCTGGCCTGCGCAGGCCTGGCACTGGTCATGGTCCTGACCTCGGGAGGGCTGCTGTATTCGGCCCATCTGCTCAACGTCACCCGCGGGACGGTCGGCGAGATCTTCGCCGGGGGCATGCCGTTCCGTCCCGTCGACGGCCGCTACAACATCCTGCTCATGGGCGCCGATGCCGGTGAGGACCGCGTGGGGCTTCGCCCCGACTCCATGACGGTGCTGAGCATCGATGCCGACTCCGGGCAGACCGCGACGATCTCGCTGCCGCGCAACCTGCAGAACGTGCCCTTCCCCGAGGAGTCGCCCATGCACGAGATCTATCCGGAGGGCTACAACTGCGGCGACGAGTGCCTGCTCAACGCCGTCTACACGGACGTCATGCAGAACCATCAGGACATCTACGGCGACGACGTCGAGGACCCGGGCGTGGAGGCCATGAAGGAGGCCGCCTCCGGTGTGCTGGGCATCGAGGTCCAGGGCTACGCCATGATCGACATGCACGGCTTCGAGCAGCTCATCGACGCCCTGGGCGGCATCACGATCGACGTCGGCGGGCGGGTCGTCATGGGTGGCGGCACGAACTCGCGCACGGGCGAGCCCAATGAGGTGCTCGGCTACATCGAGCCCGGGGTCCAGAAGCTCGACGGCTACCACGCGCTCTGGTACGCCCGCTCCCGCCAGGAGGCCTCTGACTACGACCGCCAGGCGCGTCAGCGCTGCGTCCAGGCGGCCATGCTGGATCAGCTGAATCCGGCGAACGTCGTCTCCCAGTTCGAGGAGCTTGCGGATGCCGGAACCCAGGTGGTCGAGACCGACATCCCGCAGACGTCGCTGGGCGCGTTCGTGGACCTGGCCATGAAGGCCAAGCAGCACGAGTTCGTGACGTACGCGGCCGGCCCGCCCTACTACGACGCCATGTTCCCGACCTACCCGGACTACGACCAGCTCCACGCCGACGTCCAGCGGCTGCTGGAGTCCGCACAGGGCGAGGACCCGCAGGCCGCCTCGGCGATCGGCGGGGCAGGGCCCCTGGGCTCGGCGAGCCTGGTCACCGTGCCCGCCGAGACCTCCTCCGAGGACACGCCCGAGCTCTCGCCCAACGGCACCTGCTCGGTGCCCTGA
>NZ_JALXVH010000043.1 GCF_025149945.1 Kocuria sp. p3-SID1428
CGTGGAGAGCCCCTCCAGGAACGCCTGCTGCAGCTGCTGCTCATCCGTGGCCTGGTGGTAGGTGCCGCCGGTGACGCCCGCGATCGCGCCCAGGGCGACCTCGTCGGCGTCATCGGAGATGCCCAGAGTCACGATGCGCACGGGCTTGGCCGGGTCCTGCTCCCGCTCGAGCGTGCTGATGAGCTCCTCCATGCGCATGGGGTTGTCTTGGCCGTAGACCTGCTGGCCGCCGTCGGAGACCAGGATCACCGCGTTGAGCTGACCGGGCTGCCAGTTGCGCTGCTGCTCACGGAAGGCCGCGAGCGTGGTCTCGTAGAGCTCGGTCTCGCCGCCCTCCTTGTACTCGGCCTGGGCCATCTCCGCCTGGAGGGCCTCGCGCTGGGTGAGCCCGTCCTCGTCGGGGACCTCCTCCTCGATGCCGCGCACCGGCTGCAGCTCGATGTAGGGCTCTCCTTCGGGGCCCATGTCCCTGGAGAACAGCCACAGTCCCAGGCTGTCGCGGGCCGGGAACAGCTGTGCGCCCATGGACAGGGTGCCCATGGTGGAGTCCCAGCGGGTCTGGCCGCTGTCCTCCTCCTCGCCCATGGAGCCGGAGGCATCCACGACCACCAGCGCATTGAGGGGGGCCGACTGACGGTCGTAGGTCTCGGCCACCTGGTCGTAGGCGGCGCGATCCTCGATCTCGAGCCGTTCGGGGATCTCGATCGAGCGGTCGTCCTCGAGCGGTGCACCGTCGGCGGGGCGCAGGCCGGCATCGGCCAGGGCCTCGCGCCCCTCGTCGGTCTCGAACCAGGCGGCGATCTCGTCGGCGGCGGTCTGCACGGAGTTCGAGCTCGACAGCGAGCCGCTGGTGACCATCAGGGGGTAGTCCAGGAAGGCCGTGCCGCTGTCCGGCACGCCGGCGCGCAGATCGGAGGCGGCGTCGTCATCGAGCAGGTCGTGCTCGGTCACGATCGACTGGCCGCCGTCCTGCTCGAGGGCTTCGAGCAGCCCGGTCGCGTCCAGCAGCGGGGAGGAGACGTCCTGGGTCTGGGCGCGCAGCGTCAGCGCTTCCTGGGCCGCCGCGGGGTCGACCTTCTCGCTCTGCGCCTCGGCGGTCACCGCCTGCATGGCCGCCTGGGCGCCGCCGTCGTCGAGGGGATCGCCCATGCGGGCGCTGTTCTCCTCGAGCAGCTCGGTCCAGGTGCCGGGCAGGTCCTCGGAGCCGTCTGCGGAGGCCACGACGACGGGGGAGGAGGCCAGGGACGGGGTGTGCCTCTGCACCGCGTCGTCGAAGCCCGACTCCTCGACGCGCCCGGAGGAGTCCGGGATCCAGAGGGGCTCGAAGAGCTGGCCGCTGCTCGCGCGCTCGGCGGTCTGCGCGCTGGACTGCTCCACGACGTCCAGGCGGACGCAGGAGTCGGCTTCGATCGGCTTGTGCTCGAGCGCCCGGGCCATCTCGGGCGTGGCCGCCACGGCGATGCGCACGGTGGATTCGCAGGAGGAGGGGGTTCCGCCGGTCCCGCCGGCGGTCACGGCCCACAGCCCTGCACCGCCGACCACGAGAAGTCCGGCGGCGCCGACGATCGCCCAGCGGCCGCCGGACTTCGTCTTCTCCGCTTCGCGCGCGGCGCGGCGTGCATCGCCGTTGGTCATGGGTCTCTCCTCCCGGGGGAGCCGCTCTCACTGCCACATGAGAGGGGCGGGCACGCTGGCGAAGGGGGCCCGGGACAGCCGGGGTCGCAGCGCAGGCTGTTGCAGTCTGGCACGGGCCGGAGCAGAGGAGCAGGCTGTGGCCGTCCCCACTCCGGGGGAGCTCTGTCCCGAAAAGGGTCCTGCTCTGCGGTCAATGAATAATGTCCTATACGATGCGCTGCCTCCGACTCCTCGTCGAGCGAATGTGACGGAGCAGGCGAGGCAGGGCGGCCCAGCAGCGAGGCTGAGCGCCCGGTCGCATCGGGCGTGCTTTGTGATGCGCTCCGGGTGAGCCAGACTGAGGGGGTGATGGAAGAGCAGAGCAGCGCCCCAGCAGACGATCCTGTGCCGTCGGAGGCCGCTCAGGGGCCGTCCGCGTCCAAGGGCCGGGCGCCCACCATCTACGACGTCGCGCGGAGGGCGGGGGTCGCTCCCTCGACCGTCTCCCGCGCGTTCGCCCGCCCGGGACGCGTGTCCTTCGAGACCGCCGAGCGCATCCGCGCCGCGGCCGACGAGCTCGGCTACCGCGCCCGCACGATCACTCGGCGCACCGATGCCCGCGAGGGCACCCGCATGATCGCCCTCGTGCTCAGCGACATCTCCAACCCCGTGTACTTCGATCTGCTGCGGGGGGCCGAGGAGGCCGCCGCCGACGCCGACTACACGATCGTGCTGGCCAACTCGCAGGAGACCGTCAAGAAGGAGCAGGAGGCGCTGGGGCGGGTCCTGCCGCTCGTGGACGGCGTTCTGATGGTCTCCTCCCGCATGTCGGACTCCGCCGTGCGGATGACGGCCAAGCAGAAGCCCACGATCATGCTCAACCGGGCCGTCTCCGGGGTGGTCTCCGTGGTCACGGACAACGCCATGGGCACCCGTCGGGCCGTCGAGCACCTGGTCTCGCAGAACATCCGGGACATCTCCTACGTCGCCGGGCCGGAGGCCTCCTGGACCGACGGCATGCGATGGCGGGCCGTGCGGGAGACCGGAGCGGCGCTGCACGCGCGCATCCACCGGCTGGGGCCGGTCGCTCCCACGATCGCGGGCGGCCGGGCCGCAGCGCTGAGCTGGATGGAGCACCGCACTTCGGGAGTGATCTGCTACAACGACCTCATGGCGGTGGGGTTCGTGCGCACCCTGCAGGAGCACGGGCTCTCGGTCCCGCGCGACGCCGCGGTTATCGGATACGACAACATCATGCTGCTGCCGTACGTCTCCCCGAGCA
The DNA here is from genome assembly GCF_025149945.1 of Kocuria sp. p3-SID1428. GTDB lineage: Bacteria > Actinomycetota > Actinomycetes > Actinomycetales > Micrococcaceae > Kocuria. The sequence continues at coordinate 2,897 of NZ_JALXVH010000043.1, forward strand.
TGTCCACGATCGCCGCCCCCGTGCACGCGATCGGCGCCACGGCCACGAAGAACCTCGTGGCCATGATCCGCGGAGCCCAGCCGACCTCCAGCCGGCCCCTGGTCCTGCCGAGCAAGCTCGTGGTGCGCCAGTCGAGCCGGGTCCTGGAGACGCCCACGCTCAGACGGCGCTGAGACCGCCCGCCCCGAACGCCCGTTCCGGATAGGATCGGGACATGCCCAGGGTCAGCGATCAGTTCCGCGCCGCACGGCGTCAGGCCGTCCTGGACGCCGCCTCCGAGTGCTTCCTGGCCCACGGCTACCGCGGCGCCTCGATGCATCAGATCATCGCGGCCACCGGGCTCTCCGCCGGTGCGCTCTACCACCACTTCCCCGGAGGCAAGGCCGAGCTGGTCTCCGAGTGCGTGCGCACGGGCCTGAACGGCGTCCTGGAGGCCATCTCCCCGGCGGATCCGCGCACCGAGCAGCCGCAGGAGGGCTTCCAGCCCGATGCCTGGCTCGTGGGCGCGCTCGAGCAGCTGGCTGCCTCGCCGCGGCTGGCTCGGCTGCTGCTGATCACCTGGGCCGAAGCGGCCGTGGATCCCGCGGTCGCCGAGCTGATGGGCACCCACCAGGAGACGCTGCGCTCGGCGATCGACCGCGTCTTCGCCAACTGGGCCGTCGCCGAGCTGGGGCTGGCAGAGGCCAGCGCCCGACAGTGGGTCGAGATGTTCTCCCAGGCGGTGCTCTCCGTGCTGCAGGGCTGGGTCGTGCAGTCGGCGCTGCTGCCGGGCTTCGACCACGAGGCCTACCTGGACTACGCCCGCACCCTCGTGGCCTCGGACGAGGACTGAGCCGGGCCCTGCCGCAAGCCGGGCCCGCGCGCGTACTGTGAGGCCATGGAACCGAAGCCGCTGCCCTCGCCCGCCCTGCTTCCCTGGGAGGGGCGTGTCCCCGAGATCGCCCCTGACGCCTTCATCGCCCATACCGCCGTGCTGATCGGCGATGTATCGATCGGACCCGGCAGCGGCGTCTTCTACGGAACGGTCGTTCGCGGTGATCGCTCCGCGCTGCGACTGGGCGCAGGATCCAATCTGCAGGACAACTGCGCCGTGCACTCGGATCCGGAGCACCCCTGCACGATCGGCGACCGGGTCTCGGTGGGCCATGCGGCCGTGCTGCACGGCTGCACAGTGGAGGACGACGTCCTGATCGGCATGAGCGCCACCGTGCTCAACGGGGCGGTGATCGGCACCGGCTCTCTGGTCGCCGCCGGGGCCGTCGTGCTCGAGGGCACCGTGGTCCCGCCCGGCAGTCTCGTGGCCGGCGTGCCGGCCAAGGTGCGCCGCGAGCTCACGGATCAGGAGCGAGAGGCCGTGCGCAGCAATGCCGCCGAATACCTCGAGCTCTCCCGGCGCCACAGTCGCCTCCAGGACGAGGCCTGAGCCCTCCGCAGGACGGACGAGGGGTGCCGACGCGCTGAGTGTCGACACCCCTCGTCGTGGCGGGCGCCGGATGCCGGTCGTGGCTGTGCCGGCACCCGGTGCGGATCAGGCGCGGGCGGTGCGCTGTCCGATCGGCACGGAGATCCTCTGGCCCGCCTGGAGCGTGTACTCGGAGCCGTCGACGTGGATGGTCACCGGATCGGCGCCCTTGGAGGAGCCCTCCACCTCCAGGACCTCGTGGTCGATCCGGACGCTGAGGACCTGCCCGCGGTACAGGACCGTGAAGCTGACGTCGTGCAGCTGCGGCGGCAGGTGCGGGCTGAACTCGATCCAGTCGCCGCGCACGCGCAGGCCGGCGTAGGCCCGGGTCACGACCTCGACCGAGCCCGCCATGGCACCCAGGTGGATGCCCTCGCCGGTCGTCCCGCCCTGGGTGTCGTCCAGATCGATGACCAGCGCGTCCTGGAAGGAGGCCCAGGAGCGGTCCGGATTGACCCAGGCCTGCACGGAGGCGTTGACCACCTTGGACAGGGACGACCCGTTCGACGAGCGCTGGATGTAGTAGTCCACGGTGCGCTGGATGACGTCGTTGTCGACCTCGTAGCCCATGCGCCCGAGCTCCTCGATCACGCCCTCCGGGCCCAGCAGGTAGACCAGCATGATGGTGTCGGCCTGCTTGGAGAGCTTGTAGTTGTTCGTCATGTCGCCCTCGTTCTCCAGCAGGAGGTCCAGGCGGCCGATGTTGCGGTACTTGCCGCGGTAGAAGTCCCAGTCCAGCTCATCGAGGGAGTCGTAGCCGTCGTACTGGGAGATCGTGCCATCGGAGTTGAACGGCACCGCGAGCTTCTGCGAGACCTCGTGCCAGTGCTCGGCCTCCTCCGCGGTCACGCCGAAGCGCGCCGAGAGCTCCTCGCGCTGGTGCTCGACCATGTCCCGGAAGATGTGCGCCGAGTGGCGGAACAGCCACGCGGCCAGGACGTTCGTGTACGCGTTGTCCTTGAGACCGCCGCCGTGCTGGCCGCGGGGGCCGTCGTGGTACTCGTCGGGGCCCATGACGCCGCTGATGTGGTAGCGGCCGTCGGCCTCGTCGTACTCGGCCAGGGAGTCGAACAGGCGCGTGATGCCGATGATCAGGTCCGAGCCGTGGCCCGAGAGCCAGTCCAGGTCACCGGTGGCCTCGTAGTACAGCCACGCGTTGTAGGCGATGGCCAGGCCCACGTGGAACTGCCGCCACGAGTTGTCCGGCAGCCAGCGCTGCGAGTGGTGGTTGAACAGCTCGGGCGGGGTCTCCTCGCGGCCGTCCGAGCCCGACTGCCACGGGAAGGCCGCTCCGCGCAGGCCGAACTGGGTCGCGCGGTGCTGCGCCTCCGCCAGACGGCGCCAGCGGTAGGACAGCAGCGAGCGGGTCACGTGCGGCTGGTGCAGCGAGATCACCGGCAGGATGTAGAGCTCGTCCCAGAAGATGTGGCCGCGGTAGCCCTCGCCGTGCAGTCCGCGGGCCGGGACGCCGGCATCGCGCAGGGACATGTGCGGGGCCAGCGTCTGCGCCGTGTGGAACGTGTGCGTGCGCAGGGCCAGCTGGGTCAGCAGGTCCTCAGGGCGCTTGTCGATCTCCTCGTCCAGGGCGACGTCGTAGCGGCGCCACAGCTGCTCCCACTCGACCACATGGGCCTCGAGCAGCTGGCCGAAGTCCTGCGGGTTGCGGTTCAGCTGGGACAGGGCGCCCTCGCTCGGGGAGCCGATCGCGGCGTCGCGGCTGGTGACCACCGCGGTGGTCTGGGCCACGGTGACCGGCTCGCCCTTGCGCAGCGCGATCTGGAGGCGGCGGAACTCCGTGCCGCCGGGGCGGATCTCGCGGCGGGCGCGCACGGAGGCGGCCCCGTCCACGTGGGTGCGCTGGGCCGTGGCGATCTGGATCTGCGACTGGTTGGTGCGCACGAGCGACAGCAGCGTCTCCTGCTCGTCCGCCAGCGTGGTGGACTCCTCGAGCACCAGGTGGTGCGAGTTCAGCTCGCGGTACTCCTTGACGCCGTCGTTGACGACGCTGGGGTCGATGCCCGTGCGCACGTGGATGCGCCCGGTGAAGTTCTGCGACTCGAAGACGGTCTCCTGCGCGCCGATGTGGCGGTGGCGCAGGGAGACCAGGCGACGCTGGATGACCTTCAGCACGGCGCGCTCACCGGACTCGGCCGGGTCACCCTCGCGATCCGTCAGCGTCATGGTGCGGGTCAGCAGGCCGCGGCGCAGGTCGAGCTCGGTGCGCTCGTCGGAGTAGTCCAGCCCGCCCTCGGACAGCCACGTGCCGCCGGCGATGCGCACGTCCATGGTGGTCCAGTTGGGGACGTTGACCATGGACTCGTGCTCGACGTCCCGGCCGTTGATGTGGCTGACCACGCGGTTGAACACGCCGGCCAGGTAGTTGCCCGGGCTGTGCACGCCGTCCTGGGAGCGCTCGCTGTGGGAGCCGCGCACGCCCATGTAGCCGTTGGACAGCGTCATCAGGGTCTCGCGGCGGGCCTGCACGGCCGGGTCGAAGCCCTCGAAGACGAGCTTCCAGGGGTCGTCGCGGCGCGCGCCGAGGTCCAGCTCGCCGACGTCGTTCAGCACGACGTCCGCGCCGCCGCGGTAGAGCGCCTGGCGGTCGCCGTGGCGGGCGATGCCCACCACCAGTCCGAAGCCGCCTGCCGCGCCCGCCTGCACGCCGGCCACGGCGTCCTCGACGACGACCGCATCGGCCGGGTCGACGCCGAGCTCCTGGGCGCAGCGCAGGAAGGTGTCCGGGGAGGGCTTGCCGGGCAGGCCCTCGGCCTGGGCCATGGCGCCGTCGACGATGAAGTCGAAGAGATCGGCGACCTCGGCGCGCTCGAGCACCGTGGTCGAGTTGCGGGAGGCGGTCACCAGGCCCACGGGGACCTCGCCCTCGCGAAGGCGGCGGATCAGCTCGATCGTGGCGTCGAAGACGCGGACGCCCTTCTGCTCGAGCGCGGCGTTGAAGTAGTCGTTCTTCAGCGCGGCCTGGCCCTGGACGGTCCACGTGCCGGGGGCCTCGTCGTCCGAGCCCTCGGGCAGGAAGGCCCCGCGGGAGGCCAGCAGCGTGCGGATGCCATCCTCGCGGCGGCGGCCGTCGACGAAGTCGCGGTAGTCCCGGGAGATGTCGAACTCCCGGCGATCGATGGTGCCGTCGGACTCCAGGGCCTGGAGGCGCTCATCCGCCAGGAGGGCGTCGAACAGCGACTTCCAGGCGCTGGCGTGGACGGCCGCCGTATCCGTCACCACGCCGTCCATGTCGAAGATCACAGCGGCAAAGGTGGTCCGCAGGTGGTCCGCCGAGCTCTCGGCGGCGGGGCCGCCGGGATGGATCTGCTCGAGCGAAGCGGTGAAGGGCGATTCTGGGCGGGCGTTCACGGGCACTCCTGAGGGTCGTGCGCTGAGCCCGGGGCCGACCGGCAGGCAAGCCGGCGATGCTCGGGGTCAGGGCGCGGCTGTGCGTCTGGTCTGGCGGACTTCCCGCCCGCCGGCGGCGCGCTGGGCGCACATGCATGCCGGCGAAAGCAGGTCCCGGGCCACCCTACCGGCGCGAGGGCCTGGGCGCAGTCCCAAGCGGTATCCGGTCGGGCGCATTTCCGGAAGGCCCCGGCTCGGTCGCCGCGCAGGGCTCGGAGCGCGTTGAGCCGGAGCACTAGAGTGGGGGCGCACGCGCAGGATCGTCCGTCCAGATGAGGAGCCACGATGAGCCCCAGCCGCCCCAGCATCACCGATGCGCCGCTGTCCGAGGTTGACCCGGAGGTCGCCGCGGCGATCACCTCCGAGATCGGTCGTCAGCGCGACACCCTCGAGATGATCGCCTCCGAGAATTTCGCGCCCCGCGCGGTCCTCGAGGCCCAGGGCTCGGTGCTGACCAACAAGTACGCCGAGGGCTACCCGGGCCGCCGCTACTACGGCGGCTGCGAGCACGTCGACGTCGTCGAGAACCTGGCCCGCGATCGGGCCACCGAGCTGTTCGGCGCCTTCCACGCCAATGTCCAGCCGCACTCGGGCGCCCAGGCCAACGCCGCCGTCATGGCCGCCATGATGCAGCCCGGCGACACCCTCATGGGCCTGTCGCTGGCCCACGGCGGTCACCTGACCCACGGTATGAAGCTCAATGTCTCGGGCAAGCTCTACAGCATCGCTCCCTATGAGGTGGATCCCGAGACCCTGGTCCTGGACATGGACAAGGTCCGCGAGCAGGCCGTCGCCGCGCAGCCCAAGGTCATCGTGGCCGGCTGGTCGGCCTACCCCCGCCAGCTGGACTTCGAGGCCTTCCGCTCGATCGCCGATGAGGTCGGCGCCACCCTGTGGGTCGACATGGCGCACTTCGCCGGTCTGGTCGCCGCGGGGCTGCACCCCAACCCGGTGCCCCACGCGGACATCACCACCTCCACGGTGCACAAGACGCTGGCCGGTCCCCGCTCGGGCGTCATCCTGACCACGGAGGAGTGGAAGAAGAAGGTCGACTCCAACGTGTTCCCGGGCCAGCAGGGCGGCCCGCTCATGCACGCGATCGCCGCCAAGGCCGTGGCCTTCAAGATCGCCGGATCCCAGGAGTTCCGCGAGCGACAGGAGCGCACCCTCGAGGGCGCCCGCATCCTGGCCGATCGCCTGACCGCCGCCGATGTCACCGAGGCCGGCGTCTCCGTGCTCACCGGCGGCACCGACGTCCACCTGGTGCTCGTGGACCTGCGCGAGTCCGAGCTGGACGGCAAGCAGGCCGAGGACCTCCTGCACGAGGTCGGCATCACAGTCAACCGCAATGCCGTGCCGTTCGACCCCCGCCCGCCCATGGTCACCTCCGGGCTGCGCATCGGCACGCCGGCGCTGGCCACCCGCGGCTTCGGAGCCGCCGAGTTCGAGGAGGTCGCCGACATCATCGCCACGGCGCTGAAGCCCGGCCCTGACGTCGCCGCCCTGCGCGCCCGCGTCGACAAGCTGGCCGCCGACTTCCCGCTGTACGAAGGGCTTGAGAACTGGTGAGCGCACAGATCCTGGACGGCCGCGAGACCGCGCGGCAGATCAAGCGGGAGCTCGCCGAGCGCGTCGCCGCGCTGGGTGAGCGGGGCGTCGTCCCCGGCCTGGGCACCGTGCTGGTCGGCAACGACCCCGCCTCGCACTCCTACGTGGGCGGCAAGCACCGCGACTGCGCGGAGGTGGGGATCACCTCGATCCGCCGCGACCTTCCGGAGGACATCTCCCAGGAGGATCTCGAGGCCGAGATCACGGCGCTGAACCAGGATCCGGCGTGCACGGGCTACATCGTGCAGCTGCCGCTGCCGAAGCACCTGGACACGAACCGGATCCTCGAGCTCGTGGATCCGGACAAGGATGCCGACGGTCTGCACCCCACCAACCTGGGGCGCCTGGTGCTCAACGTGTCGGATCCCATGGACTCGCCGCTGCCCTGCACTCCGGCGGGGATCGTGGAGCTGCTGCAGCGCCACGGCGTCGAGCTGCGCGGCAAGGAGGTCCTCGTGGTCGGTCGCGGGGTGACCGTCGGGCGGCCTATCGGGCTGCTGCTCACGCGCCGCGAGATCAATGCCACCGTCACGCTGGCCCACACCGGGACGCAGGACCTGGACTCGCTGCTGGCCCGTGCGGACATCATCGTCGCGGCCGCCGGTCAGCCGCACATGATCGCCGCCGAGCAGATCAAGGAGGGCGCGGTCCTGCTCGACGTCGGCGTCTCCCGCGTGGAAGATCCGCAGACCGGCAAGAAGGTCCTCACCGGCGACATCGACCCGGCGGCTGCCGAGCGCGCCTCCTGGATGTCTCCCAACCCCGGAGGCGTCGGGCCCATGACCCGGGCCATGCTGCTCGTCAACGTGGTCACCGCCGCGGAGAGAGCGGCGCAGCAGGGCTGATCGCCGGCCGGAGGCGCTGCCGTCGTGGTTCCGCCTGCGGGCTCCGGCCCGCACTGAAGAGGCCTCTTCCGTGTGCCGTGCGCACGGAAGAGGCCTCTTCGTTTCGCCCATGGGGCGGGACGTCGGCGCGGGGCGGGTTCGCCGGGGGGCGAGAGCGGGGTGAGCTGATTCGCGGGCGCTGTGCCGATGCGGAACAATATGGGGCATGCAGCAGATCGGCACCGAGAACCCGCCCCGTCAGAGCACTCCCGCCTCCTCAGGCCGCACGGGGCTGTGGATCTCGCTGATCGGGATCGCGGCGCTCGTCGTGATCTTCGTGGTGGCCCTGCTGCAGGCGGCGAACGAGAGCTCGCTGCTCGGCTGGATCCTGGCCGGGATCGCGGCGGGCTGGCTGCTGATCGCCGCGTTCGTGCTGTGGTCGGTGCGCAAGGCCGCCCGCTTCGGCGCCCGCCAGATGGAGGAGGCCCAGCGCACCGCGCAGCGCGCCTTCGGACGGGCCCCGGCCGCCACGCAGAGCGCGCCGGCCCCTGACCGCTCGATCACCGACCAGAAGATCGAGCACTCCTTCCAGATCATCATGGTCCAGACGCGCATGATCACCGCCAACCTGCCGGCCGCCGACGGATCGGACCCGGGAGATCGCGCACAGGTGGAGCGCGCACTCGATACGATCGCCGTGACGGCCTCGAACGGCATGGGCATCGTGCAGGACTCCGCGGCCCCGGTGGACGGCGACATCATCGACTGACCCGGTCTCGTCGTCACCCGCCCGGTCCACGAGGCCGCCAGAGCGCAGCCGGGGAAGGCCTGCAAGGGTCGGTCCCGGATGTGAAGGCCGGCCAGGTAGTCGTCATGCCGCTGAGGCGGCGGATCAGAGCAGCTGGAGACAGCCAACGAGAGGAGCGCCGGTGAGCGCCGAGACCACCGCACAGCCCGCAGACCAGGAGGGCGCCTCCGTGCCCCGGGAGCAGCTGCTGCGCATCGCGAGCGTCAACGTGAACGGCATCCGCGCCGCGTACAAGCGGGGCATGGCCGAGTGGCTGGCTCCCCGCGACGTCGACGTCCTGTGCCTGCAGGAGGTCCGCGCTCCGGACTCCATCGCCCATGAGCTCCTCGGCGACGACGCCTGGGACATCCACCATCACGAGGCCGAGGCCAAGGGGCGCGCCGGCGTGCTGACCGCCGTGCGCCGCGACGCCCACGGCGGTGCGATCGTCCCGGAGGCCCGCCGCGAGGGCCTGGCCGAGGGCCTGAACGACTCCGGGCGCTGGGTCGAGGACGACCTTCGCCTCCCCGACGGCTCGCTGCTGACCCTGGTCTCGGCCTACGTCCACTCGGGCGAGGTCGAGACCCCCAAGCAGGTCGACAAGTACGCCTTCCTGGAGGCCATGCTCACCCGCCTGCCGGAGCTGACCCGCAGCGCCGACCACGTGCTGATCGTGGGCGATCTGAACGTCGGCCACACCGAGCTGGACATCAAGAACTGGAAGGGCAACCTCAAGAACTCGGGGTTCCTGCCGGAGGAGCGCGCCTACTTCGACCGGTTCTTCGGGGACCTGGGCTATGTCGACGTCGCCCGCCGCCTCGCCGGTGAGGTCCCCGGCCCGTACACGTGGTGGTCCTACCGCGGCAAGGCCTTCGACACCGACGCTGGATGGCGCATCGACTACCACATGGCCACCCCGGCGCTGGCTGATCGCGCCGTCCGGGTCGTCGTGGACCGCGCCCCGAGCTATGACACCCGGTTCTCGGATCACGCCGCGCTCGTGGTCGACTACCGGCTCTGACAGAGCCTGCGGCCGGCTCGAGCGCAGCCGCGTCCGCAGCCCTCGAATCATCCGCGACGACGGAGCCCGTCGTCCCCGCAGCAGAGAGAAGCACCTCCCGTGACCACCGCTGACATCCCGACCTCCACCACCAGGCCCCGCGTCCTGTCGGGCGTGCAGCCCTCGGCCGACTCGCTGCACCTGGGCAACTACGTGGGGGCCATCCGCAACTGGGTGGCCATGCAGGACAGCAGCGAGTGCGTGTTCTTCGTCGCGGACCTGCACTCGATCACCGTGGCGCAGGACCCGGCAGAGCTGGCCCGGCGCACGCGCGTGACGGCCGCGCAGTACATCGCAGCGGGCATCGACCCGGAGCGCTCCACGCTGCTCGTGCAGTCGCACATGCCGGAGCACAGCCAGCTCGCCTGGGTGCTCAACTGCATCACCGGCTACGGCGAGGCCGCGCGCATGACCCAGTTCAAGGACAAGTCCGCCAAGCAGGGCGCGGAGTCCACGAGCGTGGGGCTGTTCACCTACCCGGTGCTGATGGCCGCCGACATCCTCATCTACCAGGCCGATCAGGTCCCGGTGGGGGAGGATCAGCGCCAGCACCTCGAGCTGACCCGCAATCTCGCCCAGCGCTTCAACCAGCGCTTCGGAGAGACCCTGCGCGTGCCGGAGCCGCGGATCATGACGGAGACCGCCAAGATCTACGACCTGCAGAACCCCACGGCCAAGATGTCCAAGTCGGCCGAGTCGGAGAACGGCCTGATCCGCCTGCTGGACCCGGCCAAGAAGAACGCCAAGAAGATCAAGTCGGCCGTGACCGACGACGGCGCCGAGATCCGCTTCGACCGCGCTGCCAAGCCGGGCGTGTCCAACCTGCTGACCATCTACTCCTCCCTGACCGACCGGCCCATCGACGACATCGTGGCGGACTATGAGGGAAAGATGTACGGCCACCTGAAGGTGGATCTGGCAGAGGTCGTGGCCGAGACCCTCGACCCCATCCAGTCCCGTGCTCAGGAGCTGCTCGACGATCCTGCCGAGCTGGATCGCATCCTCGCCCGCGGGGCGGACAAGGGCCACGAGATCACCTCTCGGACGCTGTCCGAGGTGATGGACGCCGTCGGCTTCCTGCCGCCGGCGCGCTGAGAGCACCTTGCCCAGCTCGGCTCGCGGCCAGGGACCGCTGATCGACCTGGACCAGGCAGCGCGTCGGCCCCAGGCCGGCGCGGCCTCCTACGTGTTGGACCCGCCGGCAGTGCCTCCGGCGGCCGTGGACCGGGACGGGCTGCGTCGTGAGGCCAAGCGGCAGCGGTCCATCCTGCGGCTGAAGCGCCGCCAGGGAGCCGGGCTGCTCTCCCAGCTCGGCAGTCTCCTGGGCTGGGCTCTGGCCGCCGTGTGGACGCTGCTGCCCGGCCGGCTGGTCATGCACTACCTCTTCCACGGCGGGCCGCTGATGGCTGCCGGGCTGTCCTACAACATGCTCTTCGCCTCCGTGGCCGTGCTGGTCATCGGCTTCGCCCTCATGGGGCGCTGGCTCGGCTCGGACTCCGAGTTCCGGGACCTGGCGATCGATGCCGTGCAGCAGTCGGTGCCGGGGCTGCTGAACTCCGGGGACGGGGGCCTGATCCCCGTCTCCATGCTGGAGGCCACCCAGCCCTTCACCGTCACCTGGATCGTGGGCGCTGCCGTGCTGGGCTTCACCGCCTGGCGCTGGGCCGCGGGGATCCGGCTGTCGACTCGCCGGATGTTCGAGGTGCCGCCGTCGCGCGGAGCACCGGCAGCCGCCGTGCCGCGGGACATCCTGGGACTGCTCGTGCTGGTGGCGGTGCTGTCGATCTCCCTGGTGCTCAATGCCGAGGCCGCGGGTGTGCTGCGCCTGCTCGAGGACCAGGTGGATCAGGTGCCCGGGCTCAGCCCCCTGGTCCGCTTCATGGACGGCGAGGTCGCCTACGGGGCGGCCACAGCGGTCGGGGTCGGCGCCGATGCGCTCATGCTGTTCCTGATGTACCGCGTGGTCGCCCAGCTCAAGCCGTCGTGGTGGGTCATGACCTGCATGCTCATCCTCGGCGCCGGCGGCAACTACGTGCTGCGCGAGATCGGCGGCCTCGTCATCCAGGCCATGACCTCGAGCCCCTATCTGCTCTCGATCGCCATCACCGTGGGCGTCCTGCTGTGGTTCTACTTCTTCAGCCAGATCATCCTCGTCTCGGCGGCCTTCGGCGCCCTGGTCCAGGCCGACACCCACGGAGGCCACCCGCAGCCGGCGGGGGAGACCCGGGCGGTGGCCGCGGTGGCTGTGAAGACCCTCGATCACGTCAGGGCCCAGGAGCGCGGCCTGCTCTGAGGAATCGCTGCGCGCTGCAAGAAGCTCCTGCAGGGCGCCCCGTCCCGGCTCCGCGCAGCCTGTGTAAGCCCTGCGCCGCCTGCACAGAGCGACCCTTCGATTGAGGCCGCACCACCGCAGCCCATCATTGCTGAGGGGCTGTGGTGGTGCGGCTTCGGCGGGACGATGGGGACAGTGCGGAGCGGGGCCGGAACGGCAGGGAAGCGCCGAGCCCCGCCGGTCAGAGGACCGACGGGGCTCGTGGCTGTGGCTGGGCGCTTACTCGGGCGCTGGTCAGCGGGAGATCACATGGAGGTGGCCAAGGCCGCCTGCTTGACCTCGGCGATGGCCTTGGTGATCTGGATGCCGCGGGGGCAGGCCTCGGTGCAGTTGAAGGTCGTGCGGCAGCGCCACACGCCCTCCTTGTCGTTGAGGATCTCCAGACGCATGTCGCCGGCCTGGTCGCGCGAGTCGAAGATGAAGCGGTGCGCGTTCACGATCGCGGCGGGGCCGAAGTACTGGCCGTCGGTCCAGAACACCGGGCAGGACGACGTGCACGCGGCGCACAGGATGCACTTGGTGGTGTCGTCGAAGCGAGCGCGGTCCTCGGGGGACTGGTAGCGCTCGTACTCGGGCTCGTTGTCCTCGTTGATGAGGAACGGCATGACCTCGCGGTACGACTGGAAGAACGGCTCCATGTCGACGATCAGGTCCTTCTCGCAGGGCAGGCCCTTGATCGGCTCGATCGTCAGCGGCTTGGACAGGTCCAGATCCTTCAGCAGCACCTTGCAGGCCAGGCGGTTGCGGCCGTTGATGCGCATGGCATCCGAGCCGCACACGCCGTGCGCGCAGGAGCGGCGGAAGGACAGCGAGCCGTCGATCTCCCACTTGATCTTGTGGAGGCAGTCCAGCACGCGGTCCGTGCCGTACATGGTGAGGTTGAACTCGTCCCAGGTGACCTCGGAGGAGAACTCGGGATTGTAGCGACGCACGCGCACCGTGACGTCGAAGGACGGGATCGACTCCGACTGGGTGGTCTCGTCGGTCTTCTCAGCAGCGGCAGTGGACATCAGTACTTGCGCTCCATCGGCTCGTAACGGGTGAAGATGACGGGCTTTGTCTCCTGGCGGATGCCAGCGGTCTCGGAGGACGGGTCGTCGTAGACCATCGAGTGGACCATGAAGTTCTCGTCATCGCGGTCGGGGAAGTCCTCGCGGGCGTGACCGCCGCGGGACTCCTCGCGGTGCAGGGCCGCCACCGACATGACCTTGGCGAGCTCGAGCAGGAAGCCCAGCTCGACGGCCTCCAGCAGGTCCAGGTTGTAGCGCTTGCCGCGATCCTGGATCGAGATGCGGGAGTAGCGCTCCTGCAGCTTCTCGATGTCCTGCAGGGCCTGCCAGATGGAGTCATGGGTGCGGAACACCTGCATGTTCAGGTCCATGGTGTCCTGCAGGTCCTTGCGGATGGCGCCGATCTTCTCGTCGCCGTGATCCGAGCGGGCGTTGTCCAGCAGAGCCTCGGTACGCGCGATGGCGTCATCGGGGATCGGCAGGAACTCGGCGCGCGCGGCGTACTCGGCGGCGAAGATGCCTGCTCGCTTGCCGAACACGTTGATGTCCAGCAGCGAGTTGGTGCCCAGGCGGTTGGAGCCGTGCACGGACACGCAGGCGACCTCGCCGGCCGCGTACAGGCCGGGGATGGTCTTCTCGGAGTTCTCGAAGACCTCGCCCTTGATGTCCGTGGGGATGCCGCCCATGCAGTAGTGGGCGGTGGGGAACACCGGGATGGGCTCCGTGTACGGCTCCACGCCCAGGTAGGTGCGCGCGAACTCGGTGATGTCCGGAAGCTTCTCGTCGATGTGCGAGGGCTCCAGGTGGGTGAGGTCGAGCAGGACGTAGTCCTTGTTCGGGCCGCAGCCGCGTCCCTCGCGGACCTCGTTGGCCATGGAGCGGGCCACGATGTCTCGGGGTGCGAGATCCTTGATCGTGGGGGCGTAGCGCTCCATGAAGCGCTCGCCGTCCGCGTTGCGCAGGATGCCGCCCTCGCCGCGGGCGGCCTCCGAGACGAGGATGCCCAGGCCGGCCAGGCCCGTGGGGTGGAACTGCACGAACTCCATGTCCTCCAGCGGCAGGCCGCTGCGGAAGGCGATGGCCATGCCGTCGCCGGTCAGCGTGTGGGCGTTGGAGGTGGTCTTGAAGACCTTGCCGGCGCCGCCGGAGGCGAAGACGACCGACTTGGACTGGAAGACATGCAGCTCGCCGGTGGCCAGCTCGTAGGCCACGACGCCCGCGGGGCGTCGTCCCTCAGGGGTGTCCACCATGATCAGATCGAGCACGTAGAACTCGTTGTAGAACTCGATGTTGTGCTTGATGCAGGCCTGGTAGAGGGTCTGCAGGATCATGTGGCCGGTGCGGTCGGCGGCGTAGCAGGCGCGGCGCACGGGGTTCTTGCCGTGGTCGCGGGTGTGCCCGCCGAAGCGGCGCTGGTCGATCTTGCCCTCGGGCGTGCGGTTGAACGGCAGGCCCATCTTCTCGAGGTCCAGGACGGCCTCGATGGCCTCCTTGGCCATGACCTCAGCGGCGTCCTGGTCCACCAGGTAGTCGCCGCCCTTGATCGTGTCGAAGGTGTGCCACTCCCAGTTGTCCTCCTCGACATTGGCCAGAGCGGCGCACATGCCGCCCTGCGCCGCGCCGGTGTGGGATCGGGTGGGGTAGAGCTTGGTGAGGACCGCGGTGCGGGAGCGCTGGCCGGACTCGAGGGCTGCGCGCATCCCGGCGCCGCCGGCGCCGACGATCACGACGTCGTACTTGTGAACCTGCATTCCAGTGTTCTTTCTGTAGGGAGTTCGTGGGATCAGCTGCGCTCGGCCGCCGCGTGCTCGCCCGACGTCATCGGCGGGCTGTGCTGCGGCGGCCGAGGGTCAGCTCGCGGTGCAGAAGCTGGCCAGCAGCTCGGGATCCGCGCCGGAGGGGCAGGGCTCGAAGGTGAAGATCACCATGGTGCCGAGCAGGATCGTGAAGGCGACCGCCACGAACAGGGCGACCTTGAGCCAGAAGCGGACGCCGCCGCGCTCGGCGTAGTCGTCGATGATCGTGCGCATGCCGTTGCCGCCGTGCAGCAGGGCCAGCCACAGCAGCAGCAGGTCCCAGACCTGCCAGAACGGATTGGCCCACTTGCCGCCGACGAATCCGAAGTCGATGGCGTGGACGCCGTCCTCCGGGGCGATCAGGTTGACGAAGAGGTGGCCGAACACCAGGACCAGCAGCACGAGGCCCGAGATGCGCATGTAGAGCCATGCCAGCATCTCGAACTTGCTGCGACCGGAGGTGGAGCGGTTGTACTTGACGCCGGCGACCTCGCGGTCGTTGCTGCGAGGGACGGCGATCTTGGACTTCAGCGGAGTGCTCATGTGTGTGGATCCCCTCGCGATCAGTGGATGAACATGTTGGACACGTGGACGATGGCGAACGGCACCATCACGACCAGCCAGGCGATGGCCACGGCCCAGAAGAGCTTCTTCTGGTGCTTGGCACCGTTCGACCAGAAGTCGACCAGGATGATGCGCACGCCGTTGAACGCGTGGTAGACGATGCCCGCCACCAGGCCCATCTCGCCGATGCCCATGATCGGGTTCTTGTAGGTCGCCATCACGGCGTTGTAGGCCTCCGGATCCACGCGGACCATGGCCGTGTCCAGGACGTGGACCAGGAGGAAGAAGAAGATGCCCACGCCGCTGATCCGGTGGGCCACCCACGACCACATGCCGAATCCTCCGCGATAGAGGGTGCCCGATCCGATCTTCCCGGCGGATTCCGGCCGGGTCCGGACCGCGGGTGCTGTGGTCGCCACGATGTGATACCTCCCTGTATCGCCTCAGACCGGCTTCCCGTGCGGGATCTCGACGGGCACGTCCGCGTGCCGGCGGCCGAGCGCCTGAGGCCTGTTGCATGGAATTGTCAGCGGATTCACGGGTCACACTACCAGTCGGACGCCTCCGCGGCGGCCACTTGGCGACGAGGTGTCAGTCGCCTCACGGTGCGGTTTCACGCGGATCCGAGTCCCTCCGTCGACCCACCGCGGCGGCTGAATCATCCCGACGGCTCGGCGTCTCGCGACCCGGACGCCGCCGAACGGTGGACGTCCCCGGCGGGCGGCGCGGGGCCGGGCGCAGAGCCGCGGCAGATAGCATGCGGTCCGTGACGGAACCTCTAGAGCATTTCCACCCCTTCATCCCCGCCGGCGGTGTGGGGTCCCGGCTGTGGCCCCTCTCGAGGGCGGACGCGCCCAAGTTCCTGCTGGATCTCACCGGCTCGGGCTCGTCGCTGCTGCGGGCCACCTACGACCGCCTGGCGCCGCTGAGCGGCAGCCCCATCATGGTCGTGACCGGACGCAGCCATGCCGGCGCCGTGGGCCAGCAGCTGCCGGAGCTGTCGGCCGAGGACCTGGTCCTGGAGCCGTCGCCGCGCGATTCCGGGGCCGCGATCGGGCTGGCCAGCATCCTCCTCGAGCGCCGCGACCCGGGGGCCGTGATCGGCTCCTTCGCCGCCGATCACGTGATCGAGCCTGCCGAGGTCTTCCAGGAGGCCGTGCGCGAGGCCGTGCTGACCGCCCGCACGGGCAAGGTCGTGACCATCGGCATCCGCCCGACCGCTCCGTCGACCGGCTTCGGCTACATCAAGGCAGGCAAGCCCCTCGACGTCGACGGAGCCCCGTCGGCCCGCGACGTCGAGCAGTTCGTGGAGAAGCCGGATGAGGACACCGCGCGCTCCTACGTGGCCAGCGGCGACTACCTCTGGAACGCCGGCATGTTCGTCGCCCCGGCCGCCCTGATGATGGAGCATCTGCAGGCCAATGAGCCGGAGCTGTTCACGGGGCTGTCCGAGATCGCGGATGCCTGGGGGACCGCGGCTCAGGACGAGGTGATGGCCCGTGTCTGGGAGCAGCTGCCCAAGATCGCGATCGACTACGCCGTGGCCGAGCCGGCGGCGGCCGTCGGCGACGTCGCCGTGGTCCCGGGCTCCTTCTCATGGGACGACGTCGGGGACTTCGCCGCCATGTCGCGGCTGAACCACCCTGGGGAGTCGGACGACGTGGCGGTGCTGGGCGAGAATCCCCGCGTGCTCGTGGACAGCTCCTCCGGGATCGTGGTCTCGGACACCGGTCGGGTGATCGCGCTGATCGGCGTGGAGGACATCGTGGTGGTGGACACCCCGGACGCCCTGCTGGTCACCACTCGCGAGCACGCGCAGCGCGTGAAGGAGACCGTCAGCTCGCTCAAGGCCGCCGGCGACACCGACGTCCTGTGACGCCTGCCCCGGCGGCCGTGGCGCGCGGGCTCCCGCAGCGGGGGACCGCGTGCCGTGGTCGTGAGGCTCG
Organism: Kocuria sp. p3-SID1428; assembly: GCF_025149945.1. Taxonomy (GTDB): domain Bacteria; phylum Actinomycetota; class Actinomycetes; order Actinomycetales; family Micrococcaceae; genus Kocuria. The sequence goes on from NZ_JALXVH010000043.1 coordinate 19,691, forward strand.
CGGGTCCGCCGTATCCTGAGGCAATGTCCGAGACCCCCTCAGCAGGCGCGCGCAGCCCCGAGACCACCGGCCACCGCTCCGACGAGGCCGGCCAGGCCCTGGTCATCGCCCCGCTCGTGCGCCGCTTCCTGCCGCACCTGATCGACTTCCGGCGCGACCTGCACACGCATCCGGAGCTGTCCTACCGGGAGCACCGCACGACCGAGCGCCTGATGGCCGAGCTCGAGGCCGTGGGGCTGCAGCCAGTCCGGCTGCGGAGCACCGGCTGCTACGTGGACATCGGTACCGGCGAGCTGTCGGTCGCCCTGCGCGCGGACATCGACGCCCTGCCGATCGAGGAGGCCACGGGCCTCGAGTTCTCCTCCGAGAACCCCGGGGTGGCGCACATGTGCGGACACGACATCCACACCACCATCATGCTCGGCGTGGCCACGGTGCTGGCGGATCTCAACCGCACCTCGGCGCTGTCCGGGCGGGTCCGGGTCCTGTTCCAGCCGGCCGAGGAGCAGCTGCCCGGCGGGGCCCTGACCGTGATCGAGCAGGATGTCCTGAAGGGCGTTCCGCGGATCTTCGCGCTGCACTGCGAGCCCAAGGTCGACGTCGGCCAGGTCGGCACGCGCATCGGGGCGATCACCTCGGCCTCTGACACGGTGCGTCTGCGCCTGTCCGGAGCCGGCGGGCACACCTCGCGCCCGCATCTGACGCAGGACCTGGTCTTCGCCATGGCCCAGATCGCGATCAACGTCCCGGCGATCCTCTCCCGGCGCATCGACGTCCGCTCGGGCGTCCAGGTGGTGTGGGGGGAGATCGGCGCGGGCGTGGCCCCGAATGCCATCCCGTCGGAGGGCACCCTGGCGGGGACCATGCGCTGCCTCGACGCCGAGGCCTGGCACCAGGCGGGCGAGCTGCTCGATCAGGTCGTCGAGGATGTCGCCGCACCCTACGGAGTCACGGTGGACCTCGAGCACGTGCGCGGCGTGCCGCCGGTGGTCAACGGCGAGCTCGAGACCACCATGATCGAGAACGCCGCCCGCGCGGAGCTGGGCGAGGACGCCGTGGTGCTCGTGGAGCAGTCCATGGGCGGCGAGGACTTCGCCTGGTACCTCCAGGACGTCCCCGGCGCCATGATGCGCCTGGGCACCCGCACCCGGGGCGGTCGGACCCACGACCTCCACCAGGCCGACTACATCGCCGACGAGGAGGCGATCTCCTGCGGCATCCAGGTCATGGCCAGCACCGCCCTGCGCGCCGTGACGCACCATGTGAGAGCATCCGCCGGCAGCTGAACGCCCTCCGTCGAAGCACAGGAGAAACCCATCCCCTGTCGATGAGACGCCCCCCCCTGAAGGTCTTGTCGCAGGGCAGCGCAGGAGCCGCCCACTCCCATGACATCCCCCCACACCCACCCCAGCGGCAGGGCGGTGACGAGCCGTCGCCGCGAGCATCGACCCGAGTCCGTGGCGGCGGCGCTGGCCGTCGCCGTGCTGCTGAGCTCGTGCTCGGCACCGCGCGCCCCCGCCC
>NZ_JALXVH010000044.1 GCF_025149945.1 Kocuria sp. p3-SID1428
GAGCCTCGGGGGCCGTCACCAGCTCCCGGTGGAACCGCCCCCGGTGAATCCCCCACCGCCGCCGAAGGAGGTGCCGCCGCCGATCTGATCGCCGCCGGTGGGTGCGGCGCCGTACGAGGAGGGCGCTGCGAGGTACAGCGGAAGCCAGGCGGCCACCGGGAGGATGTCGCCCTGCCTGCGGGAGCACGCCCAGCGCAGGTAGTCCTGGCGCTGGTCCTCGGTGAGCTCGAGCTGCGGGTCCTCCCGCTCGGCCTGCGCCAGGTTCTCGCGGGCGATCCTCTGCCGCCTGCGGTGGGTGTGCAGGCCCCAGCCGAGCAGCCCGGCTCCCACGGCTGCGGCCCCTCCGATCCCTGCGGCCACGGCCCAGCCGGGCACGCCTCCGGCCGTGGGATCCTCCTCGCCCTCCGCGGTGGCGTAGAGGCTCTCGGTGCCGTCCACCAGGCCGTCCGCCCAGTGCTCCTGCTCGAACGACGGGACCATGACGTCGTCCACGATCGCGTCGGTCGCGTCCTCGGGCAGCACGTCCTGAGCGCCGTCGGCGACCTCCACACGGACCTCCTGGTCCTCGGGGCGCAGCAGGACCAGCACGCCGTTGTCCTCGCCGTCCTCGCCCACGCCCCAGCTGGTCGCGACGTCGCGGGCGCGGTCCTCGATGCCGCCAGCGTCCTCGTCCTCGGTGAGCACGGCGACCCGCACCTCGTCCGAGCGGTCATTGCCGTCCTGGATCGCCCGCTCGAGCTCCTGCTCCTGGGCCTCGGAGAGGACATCGGCGGCATCCAGCACATTGCCGTCCTGCGGCGGCTGAGGGATCTCGCCCGGCTCAGTGCTGCCGCAGGCGGACAGCAGCAGTGCCGCCGAGGCGGCCAATGCGGGGGTGCAGGCACTTCTGGTCATCTCCCGACCATGCCATGTGAGGTCGCAGCGGCAGGGCGGCGGCACGGGGCGAGGCGCCCGAGCGTGATGCGATCGTTGTGCTGTACCGCCCGTGTGGTGGGATATGCGCGTGAACGTGCTGATCTTCGCTCTCGGCGTCCTGCTGGCCGCTCTGGCCCTCGTCGTCTCGATCGCCCTGCATGAGGTGGGGCACCTGCTGCCCGCCAAGCTCTTCCGGGTGCGCGTGCTGCAGTACATGGTGGGCTTCGGACCCACGCTGTTCTCGCGGGTGCGCGGGGAGACGGAGTACGGGATCAAGGCCGTTCCGCTGGGCGGCTACGTGGCCATGATCGGCATGTACCCGCCGGCAGCCGGGCGCGCCGCCGGCGTGGACTCCACCGGCGTCGTGCAGCAGATGGCGTCCCAGACCCGCTCCGTCGCCGCGGCGCAGCTGCTGCCCGGGGAGGAGGACCGGGCGTTCTACCGCCTTCCCGTGTGGAAGCGGGTCGTGATCATGCTCGGCGGGCCGCTCATGAACCTGCTGATCGCGATCGTGTGCATCACGGTGCTCGTCACGGGCTTCGGATCCCAGCAGCCCACCACCACGCTGGCCTCGGTGAGCCGCTGCGTCCAGAGCGTGGACCCCGCTTCCGCCTCACAGGAGGCGCAGACCGGCGGCGCAGGGTGTGCGGTCTCGGATCCGGAGGCCCCCGCCCACGCCGCGGGACTGCGACCCGGGGACACCGTGGTCTCCCTGGACGGCACGTCGCTGCAGTCCTGGGAGCAGCTCACCGAGATCGTGCGCCAGCGCGCCGGCGAGCCCATCGACATCGTCTACGACCGCCACGGCCAGCGCGCCTCGACCACGATCACCCCGGTGGAGACCTCGCGCCCGGCCGTCGACTCCACCGGGGCCCCGCTCGTGCGGGAGGGCAGCTATGTCATGGAGGACGTCGGGTTCATCGGCGCCTCCTCGCGCACTCAGCTGACGCCTCAGCCGATCACCGCGGTGCCGGGGGAGGTGCTCAACGGCCTGGAGCGGGTTGCCGGAGGACTGATCCGGCTGCCGGTCAACGTGTGGAACGTCGCCGTGTCGACCTTCACGGACGCCCCGCGCGATCCGGACGGCCCCATGTCGGTCGTGGGCGTGGGGCGGATCTCCGGGGAGGTCGCCAGCACCGACCAGCTCGAGCTGCGGGAGAAGTCCGCCACGCTCGTGGGGCTGGTGGGCTCGGTGAACCTGGCCCTGTTCGCCTTCAACCTCATCCCGCTGCTGCCGCTGGACGGCGGGCACATCGCCGGCGCCCTGTGGGAGGGGATCCGCCGCACCGTCGCCCGCCTGCTGGGACGCAGGGATCCCGGGCCGTTCGATCCGCTGCGGCTGCTGCCGCTGACCTACGCTGTCTCGCTGGCCATGCTGGGGATGGCCGCCCTGCTCGTGCTGGCCGATCTGATCGAGCCGGTGCAGCTGCTGTGAGACCGCCCCTGCCGACATGAGCCCTGGCTCACCCCGCGGACGATTCCAGTTGACCGCTGGGGCACAATGGAGGCCGATCCATCCTCGACGCAATCAGGAGCCATCTGTGAGTCCGGTCAGCTTGGGCATGCCCGCCGCACCCCTTCCCGTCCTCTCGCCTCGCCGCAAGACCCGGCAGATCCGCGTGGGCTCGGTCGGTGTGGGCTCGGACTCCCCGGTGAGCGTGCAGTCCATGACCACCACGCCCACCACCGACATCAACGCCACGCTGCAGCAGATCGCGGAGCTCAATGCCGCCGGCTGCGACATCGTGCGGGTGGCCTGCCCGTCTCAGGACGACGCCGACGCCCTGCCGATCATTGCCATGAAGTCCCCGATCCCCGTGATCGCGGACATCCACTTCCAACCCAAGTACGTCTTCGCCGCGATCGACGCCGGCTGCGCCGGGGTGCGCGTGAACCCGGGCAACATCCGCAAGTTCGACGATCAGATCGGCGAGATCTCGCGCGCGGCCAAGGACGCCGGTGTCTCCATCCGCATCGGCGTGAACGCCGGCTCGCTCGACAAGCGGCTCATGGAGAAGTACGGCAAGGCCACCCCGGAGGCGCTGGCCGAGTCCGCGCAGTGGGAGGCCTCGCTGTTCGAGGAGCACGACTTCCACGACTTCAAGATCTCCGTCAAGCACAACGACCCCGTCACCATGGTGCGCGCCTACCAGCTGCTGGCCGAGCGCGGCGACTGGCCCCTGCACCTGGGCGTGACCGAGGCCGGTCCGGCGTTCCAGGGCACCATCAAGTCCGCCACGGCCTTCGGCGCCCTGCTCTCGCAGGGCATCGGCGACACGATCCGCGTCTCGCTGTCGGCCCCTCCGGTCGAGGAGGTCAAGGTCGGCGCCCAGATCCTGCAGTCGCTGGGCCTGCGCCCCAAGAAGCTCGAGATCGTCTCCTGCCCCTCCTGCGGCCGCGCCCAGGTGGATGTCTACAAGCTGGCCGACGACGTCACCGAGGGGCTCAAGGACCTCACGGTGCCGCTGCGCGTGGCCGTGATGGGCTGCGTCGTCAACGGCCCCGGTGAGGCTCGCGAGGCCGATCTGGGCGTGGCCTCCGGCAACGGCAAGGGCCAGATCTTCGTCAAGGGCGAGGTCATCCGCACCGTGCCCGAGGATCAGATCGTGGAGACGCTGATCACCGAGGCCAACCGCATCGCAGAGGAGATGGGCCTGGAGGAGGACGAGGAGTCCGGCGCCTCGCCCACCGTCACCGTCGGGTGAGGCTCTTCTCGGGCGCGCAGACGCGGCTCGTCCCGTCCCATGCCGTCCCGCGCAGCGAGCTGGATCGGCTGCTCGGGCAGGACCCGATCTCCTCGGTGTTCGTCGCCGAGCACGTGGCGCAGCTGCGCGCCGGGCCCGCGCGCGGGGCGCAGCCCATCGTGGGACTCACGCGCGGCCGTCGTCCCCGTCCAGGGGCGGCGGGGCACTCGCTCGAGCTCTCGGGCGCCTGCTGGGTCGGCTCCAACGTGGTCCCGATCGAACTCGGAGAGGGCGGGGCGCAGGCCGTGGCGGCGCACCTTCTGGGGGCGCGGCAGGCCCGGGCCTCGTTCTTCGGACCCCGCGACGACGTCCTCGCCCTGTGGGAGGCCGTGCAGCACCGCTGGCGCGAGCCCTTCGCGATCCGCGACACCCAGCCTCTGCTGAGCCTCGAGCAGGCACCGGCGCTGGAGGCTCATCCCGAGGTGCGGCTGGGGCGCCCGGGGGAGATCGAGGCCGTGCTGCCGGCCAGTGCGGCCATGTTCGAGGAGGAGGTCGGCTTCTCCCCGTACGTCGAGGGCCGGGAGTCCTATCTCCGCCGCGTCCAGCAGCTGCTGGCCAGGCAGCGCACCTTCGTGCTGCTGCGCGACGGCCGCGTGGATTTCAAGGCGGACATCGGTGCCGCCGCGGTCGATGTCTGTCAGATCCAGGGCGTGTGGGTGCGCCCCGAGCTGCGGGGCAGGGGTCTTGCCGCACCGTGCATGGCCGCCGTCGTGGAGCTGGCTCTGCAGCGCTTCCGGGCCGTGAGCCTGTACGTCAACGACTACAACACGGCCGCGCTGCGCACGTACCAGCGCGTGGGATTCCAGCCTCACGGGACCTTCGCGACCGTCCTGTTCTGAGCTCGGCGCGCGGGGTCCCCCTCGGCCTCCCCTGACCGCGCCCGCAGAACGGCGGGACGACGGAAGGCACTCACACCATGGTTCAGCAGCTGCGCTTCCGCACCGTCTTCGCCGGAACCGCCATCGCCGCGCTCGCCCTCACCGGCTGCGGCCAGGATGGTGGAGACGCGTCCGACTCGCAGAGCTCGGCCGCCCCGGAGGCGGCCACCGGCTACACCGCGGAGCAGGTCGAGTCGACCCTGGCCGCCGCCTCCGTCGACGGCGAGGCCATCCCCGATGTCTCCAGCCTCAGCAGCTCGCAGAGCCAGGAGGTCAAGGACGGCCTGGAGGGGATGCAGTCCCTGTTCGAGTCCGCGGAGTTCGACCCGGCCCAGTGCCAGGATGTCTTCACCGACAAGCTCTCGGCCGGTCTGTCCGACGACGTCATCGACGATGCCTCCATGGGCCAGACCGAGGACGACGTGATCGTCACCGCCTACCCCCTGGAGTCCAAGGAGGCTGCTGACCCGCACGTCAGCGATCTGCGCGATCAGCAGGACTTGTGCGGCGAGATCAGCGTGTCGGTCATGGAGGAGGGCGACCAGGATCTGGGCTCGGCCCTGAGCGACATCGCCCCGACCTTCGTCGACGGACCCGCCGAGCCCTCCGAGGGCGCCTCGGAGTCGGCATCGGAGGAGGCCTCCGACTCGCAGTCCTGACCCCGAGCGAGGGGCGGTCATCGCCGCCCTTTCCTTTCGGAGTCATACAACCCCCGCCGGAGAAACATTCCGGCGGGGGCTGTGGCGTGTGCGATAGTTATCGGCACGAGGTGGCGTGTCTCACACGCACTTCAGGGCGGCCGTCGCCCGCAACCATGAAGCTCGTCTCCGGCGCCCATCGACCGGAGCCATCGAAAGGCTGGAACCTCCCATGGCAGCAACGATCCGCTTCCGAACCCTCTTCGCCGGCACCGCCATCGCGGCTCTGGCTCTGACCGGCTGCGCCCAGGGCGGTGGCGGCGGCGGGGACGAGTCCTCCAGTGCCGAGGAGTCGAAGGCCCCCGAGGCTCCGAGCGACTACACGACCGAGCAGGTCGAGTCCACGCTGGCAGCGGCCACCGTCGACGGCGAGGAGCTCTCCAACGTCACTCCCACCGAGGACGCCTTCGGCGGCGAGGTGAGCGAGGAGGGCATCTCCATGATGCAGTCCATGCTGGAGGAGGCGGAGATCGAGCCGGCGGAGTGCCAGGACCCGATCCTGGGGCAGCTCACCGGCGGGATGCTCGAGGACGTGATGGCGGACTCGGTCATGGGGACCACCTCGGACGGCCTGTCGGTCACAGCCTTCCCCATGGACTCCAAGGAGGCGGCCGATCAGCATGTCAATGACCTGCGGGACGCCTATGACAAGTGCGGCGACGTCACCATCGACCTCATGGGTGAGGAGATGGGGATCGTGACCACCACGGAGGAGGTCGATGTGGAAGGAGCCGGTGCGGCGATCTCGCAGGACGTCGAGGTCGAGGCGCAGGGGGAGTCGACCTCGGCCTCCACCGCCATGATGAGTGTCGGCAATGTCGTGATCTCGATCTCCGATCCGAGCGCGAGCATGGGCGGCAGCGGCGATGACGCCAGCGCGGAGCCGGCCGACTACGCCTCGATCCTCGAGGAGATCGCCCCCAGCTTCGTCGAGGGTCCGGTCGAGCCGTCCGAGGGCGCCTCGGGTGAGGCTTCCGAGGACTCCTCCGAGGGCTCCTCGGAGGAGTCCACCGACTCGCAGTCCTGACCCTGCGGTCTCACCACGCGACGGCCGCGCGGCACATGCCGACGCGGCCGTCGCCATGATGCCTCAGCTCGACTGTCTCCGGCTCCGACGAAATATTCCAGCGGATGCTCCCGACGGTGCGATAGTGATCATCATGAGGAGTCGTTCGTCACATCGGCGCCTCATCCGGCAGTTCCCGCATCCATGAGCTCGCCTCCGGCGCCCTGCCGACCGGAGCCACGAAAGGCTGATACCCCCATGGCAGCACAGCTTCGCTTCCGCGCCCTCTTCGCAGGCACCGCCATCGCGGCGCTCGCCCTGACCGGCTGCGTGCAGTCCACGAACGACGACGGCGAGGACGACAGCTCGTCGTCCTCCGAGGAGAGCTCGGCTCCTGAGTCGAGCGCCGCCGAGGAGACCAGCGCTGCCTCGGAGGAGAGCTCCGAGTCCTCCGATGACGAGTCGTCGGATGATGAGTCGACGGACGACGAGTCCGCTGATGACGAGCCGTCGGATGACACCTCATCCTCCGATGACGCGTCCTCTGACTCCTCCGCCGCCTCGGGCGAGGCCCCCGAGGACCTCTCCGACTCCGATCTGCTGAGCAGCCTGTCCACGCAGATCAACGGCGCCCAGCTCATGGCGATCACCGCCGACCAGCTCGCCTCCACCGGCACCGATCCGGAGGAAGATCTGTTGGAGGCTTTCGGGGAGGACTTCGCCGTCTCGCCCGCCAGCTGCCAGGACCCGTTCCTGAACGCCCTGCTGGCCGGAGTCCATGACACGGACGGCGTCCTGGCTACGGATCAGGAGGGCTCCCTGATGGTCTCGGCCGAGACCTTCGATGACGCCGCCGCCGCAGAGGACGCCCTGCAGGCCGACCGCGACGCCGCCGATGGCTGCGGCGAGGTCGAGGTCACTGCGGACGGCACCTCCGGATCCGCTGAGCTGTCCACCTCGGATCTCGAGGTCGAGGGTGCCGACAGCGCCTACGAGGCCACCGTGGAGAACGAGGGCGAGTCCTACTCCACCGCCGGAATGGCCTATGGCAACACCGTGATCACGGTGGTCGACACGGGGCAGTTCGAGGGCGACCCCGCCCCGGACAACGCGGCGCTGCTCGAGGAGGTCGCGGCCGCGGTGTCCGCCGGCTGAGCCGAGAGATCCGGAGCATCCGGCCCCTGACGGGAGCCGCATCGCCTCACCTCGACGGGCCGATGACCCCTGCCTCGCCAGGCGGTCGTCGGCCCGCCGTCGTGCCTGCCCGGTGCAGGGCGCTGAGTACAGCGGCCTTCGGAGCGCTCGGTCGGGACGGTCGGGGGAGGGCTGTCGGGGGCTAGGATGGGCGGGATCCGGACCCGGACGTCAAGGCTGACGGCACCGCGCACCGCCGGAGGGCGCCGCGCATCCGCGGCGCCGAACGCGACGACCTGTGAAACGGAGCGCCTGTGGCACTGCGCCTCTCCTCCCTGTTCCTGCGCACCCTGCGCGAAGACCCGGTCGATGCCGAGGTCGCCAGCCATCGGCTGATGGTCCGCGCCGGGCTGATCCGCCGCGCCGCGCCGGGGATCTACACCTGGCTTCCGCTGGGGCTGAGCGTCCTGCGGAAGGTGGAGGAGATCGTTCGCGAGGAGATGGCGGGGATCGGGGCCCAGGAGGTCCACTTCCCGGCGCTGCTGCCGCGCGAGCCCTACGAGGCGACCGGCCGCTGGGAGGACTACGGCGACAACCTCTTCCGCCTCAAGGACCGCAAGGACGCGGACTACCTGCTGGCGCCCACGCACGAGGAGATGTTCACTCTCCTGGTCAAGGACCTGTACTCGTCGTATAAGGACCTGCCGGTGCGGCTGTACCAGATCCAGACCAAGTACCGCGATGAGGCCCGCCCCCGGGCCGGGCTCATCCGCTCGCGCGAGTTCATCATGAAGGACTCGTACTCCTTCGACATCGACGACGCCGGCCTGGAGGAGTCCTATCGCCTGCACCGCGAGGCCTATGTCCGGCTCTTCGACCGTCTCGGCCTGCCGGTCGTGGCCGTGGCGGCCACCTCGGGGGCCATGGGCGGATCGCGCTCCGAGGAGTTCCTGCACCCCACCCCCATCGGCGAGGACACCTTCGTGCGCTCGCCGGGCGGCTACGCGGCCAATGTCGAGGCCGTGACCACCGTGGTGCCGGAGTCCCGTCCGCTGGAGGGCCAGCCCCAGGCGCACGTGGAGCACACGCCGAACTCGGCCACGATCGAGACTCTCGTGCGGCGCTCTGACGAGATGCACCCCAAGGACGACCCCTGGAGCGCTGCGGAGACGCTGAAGAATGTCGTGCTCGCGGTCACCACGCCTGAGGGCGAGCGCCGCCTCGTGGTCATCGGCCTGCCCGGCGACCGCGGCGTGGACCTCAAGCGCGTCGAGGCCGGGATCGGCGCCCTGATCGGCGTCGGGGGAGAGGTCGAGGTCGAACAGGCCACGGATGCCGATCTGGCCAAGCACCCGCAGATCGTCAAGGGCTATCTGGGCCCCGGCCTGAGCCTCGAGGAGCCGCTGCTGGGCGAGGAGTCGACCACCGGGCTGCCCTACTTCGTGGATCCCCGCGTGGTCCCGGGCTCGCGCTGGCTGACCGGTGCGAACATCGCCGATCGCCACGTCTACGACCTGGTGGCCGGACGAGACTTCACCTGGGACGGCACGGTCGAATGCGCCGAGGTCCTGCCCGGCGACCCGGCCCCGGACGGCTCCGGGCCCCTGGAGGCCGCGCGCGGCATCGAGATGGGGCACGTGTTCCAGCTCGGGCGCAAGTACGCCGAGTCCCTGGGCCTGAAGGTCCTGGACCAGAACGGCAAGCAGGTCGTGGTGACCATGGGCTCCTACGGCTTCGGCGTGACCCGCGCGGTGGCCGCTCTCGTGGAGTCGAACCACGACGACAAGGGCATCATCTGGCCGCGGCGTCTGGCACCGGCCGACATCCATGTGGTCCCCACGGGCAAGGGCGAGGAGGCCGCGGAGGCGGCCGAGCAGATCGTCGCCCAGCTCGAGGAGGCCGGCGTCGGCGTGCTGTTCGACGACCGGAAGAAGGTCTCCCCGGGCGTGCGGTTCGGCGACTTCGAGCTGCTCGGAGTGCCGAGCATGCTCGTGATCGGGCGCGGTCTGGCCGACGGGCTGCTCGAGATCAAGGACCGAGCCACGGGCGAGTCCCGCGAGATCCGCCGCGAGGACGTGGTCGCGGAGGTGCTGGCCGAGATCGGCCGCTGAGTCCACCACCCATGACAGGGGCCCGAGCCGACCGGCTTGGGCCCCTGTTCGATCCGCTGCGCTGCGGTTCAGTCCTCGAGGCCCGGAAGCGCCCCCACGGGCTGATCGTCCTGCGCACGGGCGATCGCCAGGCTCATGAGCACCGCGGTCCCGGGATCCGGCGAGAGGGAGTCGATCTCCTGGGCCTCGGGGTCGGCCGCCGCCGCGATCTGGGCCAGCGCGGTGTCTTGGAGCTGGTCCGTCAGCCGGTCGCGGGCGGCGTCCGGGTCTTCGCGGAATCCCTCGGGCATCCCGGGCGAGCCGTCGATCACGGAGGGGTGGCTCTGCTCGAGGCTCGACATCCAGGCGCTGTCCTGCAGCGGCAGCAGGGCCTCGGCCCAGGCTGCTGAGCTGGGCGCCTGCTGCGGGGGCAGGTGCGACCAGGTCTGGGCTGCGTGACGAGCCTGTCCGAGCTGGCGAGCCAGGGCGAGCTCGGGATGCGCCGACTCGCCCATGGCGGCCGGGTCCTCCTGGCCGTCCTGCGCCGCGGGCAGGGCATCTTCGCCGGTCAGCTCCGGGACGGCGCGGTCGACCGTCTGCGCCTCGGCGCCGAGCTCCAGGGCCGTGGCGGCGCGATGGGCGGCGATCGAGCTGAGGACTGCCTGCTGCTCGGGATCCGCGCTCGGGCCGTGGACGATCATCCGCGCGTCGGCCAGGAAGGCGCCGGGCAGCCCGGGGAGGTAGTCCTCCTGGCTCACGCCCACCGGCATCCCTTTGTCCTGGGCGGCCTCGAGGACACGCTCCGACGGTCGGCCGAGGGCCTCGAGCTGCGCATCGAGCTCCTCGCGCAGCTCGTCGCGCTGCGGCTGCGGCAGCTCGTCGAGCAGATCGCCGGCGCGCAGCTGCTCGGTCTGCTGGTAGACCTGGGCCACCGCGATCTGCTGCTCGCTCACGGGTCGACCCGGACCCAGGCGCCAGATCAGCACCGCCAGCAGGATCACGGCCAGCACGACCGCGACGATCACGGCGGCTCGGCCGCGGGAGGTGAGCTTCATGCGGGGCTGCTCCTCGGTGCTGCGGCGGGTGCGTCCCCGCTCGGGATGCTGTGCGCCCATGGTAGGTCGCCGCAGGACGGCAAGCCGGTCAGCGGGGAGCCGCCACCAGACGTCGGGGTGCTCGGCCCGGCTGTCGCAGCCGACCGCTACGCTCGTGCGGACAGGCACCCTCGGCGGATCGGCTCCCGGCCCGCCCCGAGGGCACGGGCGGAACCGGTTCCCGCCGGGCCGCGCAGAAACGCATCGACGCAGGAGGACAACGTGAGCGAGCAGACCCCGCAGGACCCGCTGGCCGCACGGCTGCAGGAGCTGCTGAGCCCCGTCGTCGAGGCTGAGGGGCTGTTCCTGGAAGAGGTCGAGGTGACGGGCTCGGGCGCCCAGCGGATCGTGCAGGTGCTGGTCGATCTGCCGGAGGATCGCACTGACGGCGTGGACATGGAGGACATCGCCCGCGCCGCCCAGGCAGTCTCGGACGAGCTCGATCGCACCGACCCGGTCGACGGCCCCGCCTACGAGCTCGAGGTCTCCTCGCCCGGAGCCGCCCGGCCCCTGGAGCGCCCGCGGCACTGGCGGCGCTCGATCGGCCGACTGGTGGATGTCCAGCCGGTGGATCGCACCACCCACGGGCGCAGCTTCGAGGCCCGCGTGCTGGAGGTCCAAGACGAGCAGGTCACCCTCCAGCGCAGCACCCAGGTCAAGAAGGGCATGCCGATCAAGCTGCTGGACCCGGAGACCTGGGACCTGTCGCAGATCAAGCAGGCGCGGGTCCGCGTCGAGGACTGAAGCCCCTCGCTGCGCCGGGGCCTCCGTGAGCGCACCGGTGTAGACTGCCTGGCTGACACCGGCGGCGCCGGAGGCCCCGAGCACCCTTCGCAGGCACCCGCGCACCGTCGTCATAGACCCGCGAACAGCGTTCCGTCCCACCGGACGGTGCGCTGTCGTCGCACTCGGGGTCCGCGCGCCGCGCAGGCCCCGATCGGCTCGATCCGGAAAGGCCCCTCGATGGACATCGATATGAGCGCTCTGCGCATGCTGGAGCGCGAGAGCGACATCCCGCTGGATCTGCTGATCCCCACCATCGAGCAGGCGCTCGTGCTCGCCTACCAGCGCTCGCCCGGCGCGCTCAAGGACGCCCGCGCGGAGCTGGACACCAAGACCGGTCGCGTGACGATCTGGGCCGCCGAGGTCGACGAGGACGGCACCCGGATCGGGGAGTTCGACGACACCCCCTCCGGCTTCGGGCGCATCGCCGCCTCGACGGCGCGCAGCGTCATCGTGCAGAAGCTGCGCGACGTCGAGGACGACACCGTGCTGGGCCACTTCAAGGGCCGCGAGGGAGAGGTCGTCTCCGGGCAGATCCAGCAGGGGCGCAATCCGCAGATGATCCAGATCGACCTGGGCACCGTGGAGGGCGTCCTGCCCCCGCACGAGCAGGTCCCCGGCGAGAAGTACACCCACGGCAGCCGCATCCGGGCCTACGTCGTGGAGGCCAAGCGGGGGCCCAAGGGCCCGTCGATCACCCTGTCGCGCTCCCACCCGGACCTGGTGCGCCGTCTCTTCGAGTTCGAGGTCCCGGAGATCGCCCAGGGCGAGGTCGAGATCATGGCCATCGCCCGCGAGGCCGGGCACCGCACCAAGATCGCGGTCGTGGCCAACACGCAGGGGATCAACGCCAAGGGCTCGTGCATCGGCGAGATGGGCACCCGCGTGCGCGCCGTGATGAACGAGCTCGGCGGCGAGAACATCGACATCGTCGACTGGTCGGGCGACCCCGCCCGCTTCATCGCCGCCGCACTGTCGCCGGCCAGCGTGGTGCGCGTGGATGTGCTCGACGAGCGCGGCCGCTCGGCTCGCGCGGTGGTCCCGGACAGCAAGCTGTCGCTGGCCATCGGCAAGGAGGGCCAGAACGCCCGCCTGGCCGCCAAGCTGACCGGCTGGCGGATCGACATCCTCTCGGAGTCGGACGACCGCCAGCGCCGCGGCGCCTGAGCGGCGCAGGCCCCTTTGCTGCGGTGGCCGCGACGGCGCCGCAGCGCAGGGGCCCGGTCCTGCGCTCATCCGGTCCGATGGCCCCTTCCGGGGGCGGCTGTGCGCGGCGATACTGCGCCCGCGCTGCAGGAGGAGTAGGATGGCCGCCGGTCCAGCCGCAGTCGTGCCCGCCTCCGGCAGGAGGGCTCCGGCACTCGCGGATCCGGCAGGAAAGAGGTGCGTGCACACGTGGGACATGTTCCGCAGCGCACCTGCATCGGCTGCCGCGAGGTCGTCGGCCAGGACCGGCTCGTGCGTCTGAGCCTCGTCGCAGGAGACCAGGAATCCGTCGTGGTGCCTGATCCCGCGCGTCGGCTCGGTGGACGCGGAGCTTGGCTGCACCCTTCCCGCGACTGCGCGGACAGGGCCCTTCGTCGGAGAGCCTTCAACCGGGCGTTTCGACGATCCGTTCCGATCCAGGACGAGGAGCTGCTGATCCAGCAGATCCTCCATGCCGATCGGCACGGCAGCACCAGCACGACCGTCGCAGTCCGCACTGCGGCCGGAAGATGACCTCGTCCCGCACGGCATGGGATCGAAGACACAGGATGCACTTGATGGGGAAGCGAGCGAGAAGCTGATGGACATCCGATGAGTGCCGAACGATGAGTGCCTCAGCGCACTCGGCAGTGGATGCCCTCCTGCGGTCCGACCGTCTCGGAGGGTCTCCGACAGACCGTTAGTCGGTCCGCCTCCTGTCACGGGCGCGGGCCGAGACAGGAGAGATAGTGGCTAAGCAGAGAGTTCACGAGCTCGCGAAGGAGCTCGGGATGACGTCCAAGGAGGCGATCTCGACCCTGCAGGAGCTGGGCGAGTTCGTCCGGGGCGCGTCCTCGACCGTGGAGCCCCCGGTCGCCAAGAAGCTGAAGGATTCGCCGCAGGCCAAGGCCGCGCTGGCGAAGAAGGACGAGAAGGACAGCTCGGGCAAGTCCGAGACTTCCAAGCCCGAGGCCAAGTCCTCCTCGACCGGCGCCAAGCCCGGCGCCTCGTCCGCACCCAAGCCCGGCGCCTCGTCGGCGCCCAAGCCCGGCCAGGCCGGACCCACGCCCGCGACCGCAGGCCGCACGCAGCAGCCCGCCGAGCAGGCTCCCGCCGCTGCCTCCGAGTCGGCTGCGAGCGAGCCAGCTGCCGCGCAGGGGGAGCAGCCCGCGGCCGACAAGCCCGCCTCCGAGAAGCCCTCGGCCGAGCAGGCTCCCTCGGCGCAGACCCCGAGCCGCCCGGCGCCCAAGCCTGGCGGCGCGGCACCCAAGCCCGGCGGCCCTCGCCCGGGCAACAACCCGTTCACCTCCAAGCAGGCCGGCGGGGCGCAGCGCCCTGCCCGCTCGCAGGGCGGCCCGCGTCCGGGCAACAACCCGTTCGCCGCCCAGCAGGGAATGGGCACGCAGCGCCCCGGTCAGGGCGGTCAGGGCGGTCCCCGTCCGGGTGCTGCGCGTCGGGGCCAGGGCGGTCAGGGCGGTCCGCGCCCCGGCGCTCCCCGTCCCGGTGCCCCGCGTCCCGGCCAGGGCGCCGGCGCAGGCGGCCCGCGTCCGGGCGGCCCGCGCCCCAGCCCGAACATGATGCCGGGCCACACCAGCAACGTGGCTCCGGTCGGCACACGTCCGGCCCGCGGCGGTGGCGCCGGCGGCGGCGGTCGTCGCGGCGGCCCCGGCGGCGGCCCCGGTGCTCCGGGCGGCGGCTTCCGCCCGGGCGGCGGCCCCGGTCGCGGCGGTCGCGGCGCCACTCAGGGCGCCTTCGGCCGCGGCGGTCCCTCGCGCAAGGGGCGCAAGTCGAAGCGCGCCAAGCGCCAGGAGCTGGAGCAGATGAATGCTCCGAAGGTCGGCGGCGTCTCGGTGCCGCACGGCGATGGCAGCACCGAGGTGCGTCTGCGCCGCGGCGCCTCGCTGATGGACTTCGCGGAGAAGATCGACGCGAACCCGGCCTCGCTGGTCACCGTGCTCATCCACCTCGGTGAGATGGCCACGCAGACGCAGTCGCTGGACGAGGACACCTTCGAGGCGCTGGGCGCCGAGCTGGGCTACGTCATCAAGATCGTCTCCCCGGAGGACGAGGAGCGCGAGCTCTTCGAGTCCTTCGATATCGACCTCGAAGCCGAGCAGGCCGCCGAGGGCGAGGAGCAGCTGGAGAAGCGTCCTCCCGTCGTGACCGTCATGGGCCACGTCGACCACGGCAAGACCCGCCTGCTGGATGCCATCCGCAACACCCGCGTGATCGAGGGCGAGGCCGGCGGCATCACCCAGCACATCGGCGCGTACCAGGTCTCGCAGGAGGTCGACGGCGAGGACCGTGCCCTGACCTTCATCGACACCCCGGGCCACGAGGCGTTCACCGCCATGCGTGCCCGCGGTGCGCAGGTCACGGACATCGCGCTGCTCGTGGTCGCCGCCGACGACGGCGTCATGCCGCAGACGGTCGAGGCCCTGAACCACGCCCAGGCGGCGGAGGTGCCGATCGTGGTCGCGGTCAACAAGATCGACAAGCCCGAGGCGAACCCGGAGAAGATCCGCGGTCAGCTGGCCGAGTACGGCCTGGTGCCTGAGGAGTACGGCGGCGACACCATGTTCGTCGACGTCTCCGCCCGTCAGTCCCAGAACATCGACGAGCTGCTCGAGTCGATCGTGCTCACGGCAGACGGCGCCCTGGAGCTGCAGGCGAACCCGGACAAGGCCGCTCGCGGCGTGGCCATCGAGGCCAACCTGGACAAGGGCCGCGGCGCGGTCTGCACCGTCCTGGTCCAGTCGGGCACCCTGCGCGTGGGCGATTCGATCGTCGCCGGCGGGGCCCACGGCCGCGTGCGTGCGATGTTCGACGAGACCGGCACCGCGGTCGAGGAGGCAGGTCCCTCCCGCCCGGTGCAGGTGCTCGGCCTGTCCTCCGTGCCGCGGGCCGGCGACACCTTCATCGCGACCGAGGAGGAGCGCACCGCTCGCCAGATCGCGGAGAAGCGCCAGGCCGCCGACCGCAACGCCCTGCTGGCCAAGCGCCGCAAGCGCGTCACGCTCGAGTCCTTCGACCAGGTCGTGGCCGAGGGCAAGATCGACACGCTCAACCTCATCATCAAGGGCGATGTCTCCGGTGCCGTCGAGGCGCTCGAGGACTCGCTGCTGAAGATCGAGGTGGCTCCGGACGAGGTCCAGCTGCGCGTCATCCACCGCGGTGTGGGTGCGATCACGCAGAACGACGTCAACCTGGCCACGGTCGACAACGCCGTGATCATCGGCTTCAACGTCCGACCGGCCGAGCGCGTCACCGAGCTCGCCGACCGCGAGGGCGTCGAGATGAAGTTCTACTCGGTGATCTACAACGCCATCGACGACGTCGAGGCGGCCCTGAAGGGCATGCTCAAGCCGGAGTACGAGGAGGTGGAGCTCGGCAAGGCCGAGGTCCGCGAGGTGTTCAAGTCCTCCAAGTGGGGCTCGATCGCCGGCTCCTACGTGACCGAGGGACTCATCCGCCGCAACGCCAAGGCCCGCCTGGTCCGCGACGGCAACGTCGTCAAGGAGGGGCTGACCATCGAGTCGCTGCGCCGCTTCAAGGACGACGCGACCGAGGTCCGCGACGGCTACGAGTGCGGCATCGGCCTGGGGTCGTTCAACGACATCAAGGAAGGCGACATCATCGAGACGTGGGAGATGAAGGAGAAGCCCCGCGCCTGATCGTCGTCGCTCCGCCGCGGCCCGCACCGCGGGTCCGTGCCGCAGCCGCCTCTGGGCGGACGGCGCGGACCCGCGGTGCGGGCCGCGCGCTCCGGCGCCCTCGTGGTGCCGCCCCTGACACAGCACTGCACCGCAGCGCTCGGGCCCGCGGGTCCGAGCGCGAGAACTGGAGAGATCATGGCCGACGCACAGCGGGCCTCCCGCATGGCGGATCGCGTCAAGGTGATCGTGGCGAAGGCCCTCGAGCGCCGGGTCAAGGACCCGCGCCTGGGCTTCGTGACCGTCACCGACGCCCGCGTGACCAACGACCTGCAGCACGCGACCGTCTACTACACGGTCTACGGCACTGCCGAGGAGAAGGCCGATTCGGCCCGCGCCCTGGAGTCCGCCAAGGGCATCCTGCGCGCCGAGGTCGGCAAGAACATCACCGCCCGGCTCACGCCCACGCTCGAGTTCGTGGCCGATGAGATCCCGGAGGCGGCCTCGAACCTGGAGGACGTCCTGCGCCGGGCCAAGGAGAAGGACGCGGCCGTGGCCGCCTCCGCCGCCGGTGCCTCGTATGCCAATGGCGAGAACTCGTACCGAACGGACGAGGCCGAGGTCGCCGACTCCGCGGCCTCGGAGGCCGAGGACGAGGATCCCAGCGGCACCCGTGAGCGCTGAGCCGCAGGCGGGCGGGCCGGGGCGCAGCGTGCAGACGCCGCGCCCCGATCCCTCGCTGCCCGTGCCGGAGGGCCTCGTGGTCGTGGACAAGCCGCAGGGCTGGACGAGCCACGACGTCGTCGGGCGGATGCGCCGGCTGTGCGGGACGCGCAAGGTCGGCCACGCCGGGACTCTGGACCCCATGGCCACCGGCGTGCTGATCGTGGGCGTCGGGCGCGGGACCAAGCTGCTGACCCACCTGGTGGGCGCGGACAAGACCTACGAGGCCACCATTCGCCTGGGCGCCACCACCGTCACCGAGGACGCCGAGGGCGAGCTCACCGGCACCGCGGATCCGAGCGCGGTCGCGGCCGTCACGGACGAGCAGATCCGCGCGGCCGTCGCCGAGCTGACCGGAGACCTGGAGCAGGTCCCATCCGCGGTCTCGGCGATCAAGGTGGACGGCAAGCGCTCCTACGCCCGCGTGCGCGCGGGGGAAGAGGTCGCCCTCGAGGCGCGGCCGATCACGGTCTCGCGCTTCGACGTGACGGAGATCCGCCGGGACCGCGATGCCCTGGAGCTCGACGCCGTCCTGGACGTCTCGTCGGGGACCTACATCCGGGCGATCGCCCGCGATCTCGGCGAGGCCCTGGGGATCGGCGGGCACCTCAGCGCGCTGCGCCGCACCCGTGTGGGCGCCCTGGGCCTCGAGCAGGCGCAGGAGCTGGAGACTCTCGCCGAGATCGTCGCCGGGGGAGGAGTCGTGCCGTCCACATCGCTGGACGAGGCCGCGCGCGCCATGTTCCCCGCTCGCGAGCTCACTGCCCAGCAGTCGCTGGAGATCGGGCAGGGCAAGCGCATCGCGCCCACGGGCACGGGCCCGGGCGAGCTCACCGCCGGCTTCGACCCGCAGGGCCACGTGGTGGCTCTGCTCGAGGACCGCGGACGCCCCGAGGAGCGAACCGCCAAGTCCGCCCTGGTCTTCCAGGCGCAGGGCTGAGAACGCACCGGCCGAGACGGCCGCAGGACAGGAAGCTGGGAAGACACGGATGCTGTGGGGATTCGACGGGTGGTTCTGGGCCTCGGTGTGCCTGGGCGGGCTCTCGACGCTGATCTGCGTCGTGGAGGCTCTGCGCAAGCGGCCCCCGGGAGATGCGACGCAGGGCTCCGTGCTCGTGCTGGAGGTCTTCCTGCTCATCTACCTGGTCGGCTCGATCGTCTTGGGGATCCTGGGCCCGGAAGCTTCTGGGTCGGTGCTCGAGTACTGGGGCTACCTGCTCACCGCACTGGTGATCCCAGCGGGCACGTTCATCTGGTCGCTCGTGGAGCGCTCGAGCTGGTCCAACTGGATCCTCGCGGCCACCGGCCCCACGATCATCGTGATGGTGTACCGGATGAACTACATCTGGTACTACCAGTGAGTAGAGAGGACACCATGCAGCACACCGACCCTGAGAGCCCGCGCTCCGCCGGCTCCGAGCCGCAGCGTCCCGGGCGACTGCAGTCGCGCTTCGGGCCGCGGGAGGGCGCACGGCGCACCGACCCGAAGTCCTCGGGCTTGGGACGGGTGATCATCGCGGTCTACGGGATCTTCTCGCTGTCGGCCGGAGTGCGCTCGCTGTATCAGATCCTCACCCAGTTCGACGTCGCTCCGCTGGCCTACCTGCTCTCGCTGTTCTCCGCGGCCGTCTACGTGGTGGCAGCAGTGGCGCTGGCGAAGACCGGGCCTGGCTGGCATCGGATCGCCACGGGTGCCGTGCTGGTGGAGCTCATCGGCGTGCTCGGCATCGGCGCCTGGACCTTCGCCGCCCCGCAGCTGTTCGCCGATGAGACCGTCTGGTCCCACTTCGGCCAGGGCTACGGCTATATCCCGCTGCTGCTGCCGATCGTGGGACTGATCTGGCTGCGCCGCACCCGCCCCCTCACCGACCGCTCCACCGAGACCGCAGGAGACCGCGCATGAGCACCGACGACACCGCCGCCAGCACCAGACAGGGGCTCAGCGTCCCGCGGCTGACGGACGGGGCCCTCACCCTGCGGGAGCTGACCCCCGCCGACGCCGAGGCGCTGACCGCGAACTGCCAGGACCCGGTGGCCGTGCGCTGGACGACCGTTCCCGAGCCCTACGGCGTGGAATCGGCGCTGTGGTACATCCGGGAGTATGTGCCGGGCGCGCTGAAGGCCGGATCGGCGATCAACTGGGCGGCCGAGGATCCCCAGGGCCGCTTCCTCGGGACGATCGAGCTGTGCCGGCTGCGCGCCGGTGCAGCGGACATCGGCCTGAACTTCGGCCCGCATGCCCGCGGCACGGGTGCCGCCGAGGCGGCCTGCCGCCTGGTGATCGAGCACGCGTTCGGCACCATGGGGCTCACGCACCTGCACTGGCTGGCCTTCGCCGGCAACTGGGCCTCGCGCAAGCTCGCCTGGAAGCTCGGTTTCTCCACGCCCGTTCTGGTCCGCGGTTACATGGAGCAGCGGGGCCAGCTGCGCGACACGTGGATCGCGACCCTGACCGATGCCGAGGAGCGCACCCCCTCCCAGCCGTGGGACGGGCCGGCTCCCGCCTGATCCGCCCGGCCCGTCCGCCCCAGCGACTACCCTGGGACGAGCCCGCGCCACCGCACTGCGACTCCCGAGGAGACCCGTTGCACCGCTTGCACGACCTGTCCGAGATTCCCGAGGACCTCGGGCCCTGCGTGGTCACCGTCGGGAACTTCGACGGCGTCCACCGCGGGCACCAGGAGGTCCTGGGCATGGTCAGGGACCGCGCTCGGGAGGAAGGGGCTCGCTCGGTCGTGCTCACCTTCGACCCCCACCCGGCGCTGGTGCACCGGCCGCACGAGTACCGGGGTCGCATCATGGGCACCTCGGACAAGCTCGATGCCATGGAGCAGCTCGGCCTGGATGCGGTGCTCGTGCAGCACTACGACCTCGCCTTCGCCGCCCAGGACCCCGTCGAGTTCATGTCCCGGTACCTGGTGCAGGGCCTTCGGGCCTGCTGCGTGGTCGTGGGCGCCGACGCCCGGTTCGGGCGCGGCAACCAGGGCGATGTCTCCGCGCTGCGGCGATTCGGCGCCGAGCACGGCTTCGAGGTGATCGTGGTCGAGGACCTCGAGTGCCGCGGCACGGTGCCGGCTCAGTTGCGCACCACGAATCTCCCGCTGGTCGGGGTCGACGGCCCCGTCTCGGCCGCCGAGGACACCGATCACGATCCCGAGGATCGACGCATCTCCTCGACCTGGATCCGCGAGCGGCTCATCGCCGGCGACGTCGAGGACGCCGCCCGGCTGCTGGGGCGTCCTCATCGCATGCGCGGCACCGTGGTCCACGGCGCGGCGCGCGGTCGCGAGCTGGGCTTCCCCACGGCCAACCTCGCCCCGGACTCCGACGGCTACATCCCCGCCGACGGCGTCTACGCAGGCTGGCTGACGGACGGGGCCGGGCAGCGCTGGCCGGTAGCGGTCTCGGTGGGCTCCAATCCCACGTTCGAGGGCGTCTCCCGCGTGGTCGAGGCGCATGTGATCGACCGCCCGCGAGAGCGCGTGGAGGACTTCGACCTCTACGGCCAGGAGGTCATCGTGGAGTTCATCGCCCGGCTGCGCGGCATGGTGGCCTACGAGGGCGTGGAGAAGCTCGTGCAGCAGATGAGCCTGGACGTGGAGCGCACCCGCGAGATCCTGGCCACGCACCCGGAGGGCATGGCGGACGTCGCCCCCTGATCAA
>NZ_JALXVH010000045.1 GCF_025149945.1 Kocuria sp. p3-SID1428
CGTGCCCCGACAGTCCGCCGGGAGTGCGCTGCTCGATCGGGATCTGCTCCCAGCGCTGGGCGAGCTGCTTCTCCGACGGCGTCGTGGTGAAGCCGGCCGGAGCATAGAACCGGGACTCGACGTACGGGTCCTCGTGCCCGACGGCCTGACCCCTGAGATCCTGCATGCCGATCTTCCCGTGCGCGCGGTAGTGCTGGATCGTGCGGATGACGGCCATGACCACGACCGTGATCGTCAGCACCACGAACAGGATGGACAGGGTGCCCTGCACGGTCGTGTTGCGCACGACCGCCTCCATGGCCTCCGTCGTCTGCGCGGTGCCGTGGCTCGTCTCGCCGTCGGCCAGCGCCTTGCGGAAGGCCGCGTTGTTCGCCCAGTAGCCGATCGCGGGGTTCGAGGAGAAGATCTTCTGCCACGAGCCCGTGACCGTCACGGCGAAGTCGAAGGCCAGCGGGACGATGATGATCCACAGGTAGCCGAAGCGGCCCCGGGAGGCGGCGATCGTCAGGCAGACCGCCAGCGCGATCGCGGCCAGCAGCTGATTGGCGATGCCGAACAGCGGGTAGAAGGTGTTGATGCCGCCCAGCGGGTCGGTGACGCCGAGGATCAGGATCGATCCCCAGCCGGCCACCATCAGCGCCGTGGTCAGCCACGCTCCCAGCCGCCAGTCCGGGTCGCGGAAGCGCGGGATGAAGTTGCCGAGCGAATCGCTGAGCATGAAGCGGGCCACGCGGGTGCCGGCGTCGACCGCGGTGAGGATGAACAGCGCCTCGAACATGATCGCGAAGTGGTACCAGAAGCTCATCATGGAGGCTCCGCCGAACCACTGGTTCATGATCCCGGCCAGGCCCACAGCGAGGGTGGGCGCGCCGCCGGTGCGCGAGACGATCGACTCCTCGCCCACGGCGTCTGCCGTGCCCTGGATCTGCTCCGGCGTGACGTCCACACCGGCCAGCCCCAGCGAGTTCACCCAGGCCACGGCACCCTCGACCGTGCCGCCGGTGGCGGCGGGCGAGGAGTTCATGGCGAAGTAGATGCCCCGATCGATCGAGATCGCAGCCACCAGCGCCATGATCGCCACGAAGGACTCCATGAGCATGCCGCCGTAGCCGATCAGGCGCGTCTGGCGCTCCTTCTCGACCATCTTGGGGGTGGTGCCCGAGGCGATCAGCGCGTGGAACCCGGACAGGGCGCCGCAGGCGATCGTGACGAACAGGAACGGGAACAGCGCGCCGGAGAACACGGGGCCGTCGGTGCGCCCGGCGAACTCCGAGACCGCCGGCACCGAGATCTCCGGACGGACGACGACGATGGCCACCGCCAGCAGGAGGATGGTGCCGACCTTCATGAAGGTCGAGAGGTAGTCGCGCGGGCTCAGCAGCAGCCACACGGGCAGCACGGCGGCGACGAAGCCGTAGATGATCACGAACCACGCCAGCGTCACGCGCTCCAGGGTGAACAGCTGGACGCCCCAGTCGGTGTCGGCGACCCAGCCGCCGGCCACGATCGCGAGCATCAGCAGCGCGAAGCCGATGATGGAGATCTCCAGGACTTTGCCCGGGCGGATGTAGCGCAGGTAGATGCCCATGAACAGCGCGATCGGGATGGTCATGCCGACCGAGAAGACGCCCCACGGGGACTCGCCCAGAGCGTTGACGACCACCAGGGCCA
Source organism: Kocuria sp. p3-SID1428 (assembly GCF_025149945.1). Lineage (GTDB taxonomy): Bacteria > Actinomycetota > Actinomycetes > Actinomycetales > Micrococcaceae > Kocuria. The sequence goes on from NZ_JALXVH010000045.1 coordinate 1,672, forward strand.
GGATGGCCACGATGATGATCATGATCACGAGGGTCGCGATGATCGCCGCCCAGCCGCCGACCGGTCCGAGCTCGTCCTTGGCCATCTGGCCCAGGGAGCGGCCGCCGCGGCGCATGGAGAAGAACAGCACCAGGTAGTCCTGGACCGCACCGGCGAGGATCACGCCGACGATGATCCAGATGGTCCCGGGCAGGTAGCCCATCTGGGCGGCCAGGACGGGGCCGACCAGCGGGCCGGCGCCGGCGATCGCGGCGAAGTGGTGGCCGTAGAGCACGCGGCGGTCCGTGGCCAGGTAGTCGCGGCCGTTGGCCTTGTACTCCGCCGGGGTGGCGCGGAAGTCGTCGGGCTGGGCGAGCTTGCGCTCGATGAACTTGGAGTAGAAGCGGTAGGCGATGAAGTAGCTGCAGACCGCGGCCAGCACGAACCAGATCGCGTTGACGGTCTCGCCGCGCACGATCGCAAGCATGACCCAGGCCAGTCCGCCCACCAGGGCGATGGCGACCCACAGGGCGATCTTGGCCGGGGTCCACTTGGCCTGCTCGGCTTCGAGGACCTCGGGTTCGACGGCGGCCGGAGGAAGGTCGGTGCGCGGATCCGGGGCGCCGGATCCGCCGGCTCCGGGCGGTGTGACGGTGGTGCTCATGGAAGGCTCCTGGTGAGGGAGAGGGGAAGGCGCGGCCTCGACCGGAGGGCCGGGGCCGCGCACCTGTCACCGGGAGTCTAAGCCGGAGGGTGATCCGCTTCACGGAGCGGGCGCCCCGGGCGGGCCGCCGCCCCGCAGGCGCATCGAGGGGCCCCGCAGCGTGCGTCTCGAGCTCCAAACGCACACTGCGGCGCCACTCGACGGCGGGAATGCCTCAAAGGCACACGGCGGAGCCGCTCAGTGTGGCGTCACATCAGATCAGCTCACGGGGTCAGCAGGATCTTGCCGATGTGCGTCCCCGAGTCGAAGTGCTCATGCGCCTGCGCCGCCTGATCGAGCGGGAACTCCCTGTCGACCACAGCGCGGATCTGGCCGGAGGCCACGAGCGGCCAGACGTGCTCGTGGACCTGCGCCATGATCCGAGCCTTCTGATCCGCCGGCCGAGCACGCAGCGTGGTGGCCACGAGATGCTGGCGCTTCACCATGAAGGAGCCCAGATCGATCTCGGCCTTCCGACCGCCCTGCAGCCCGATGATGATCAGCGTCCCGTCCACCGCCAGCGCCTTGAGGTTCGGCTCGAGGTACTTGGCGCCGACGACGTCGAAGATGACCTCCGGGCCGCGGCCATCGGTCAGCTCCTTCACCCGGCCCACGAAGTCCTCCTGGTCGTAGCGGATGGCCTCCGCGCCGAGCTCGCGGACGAACTCGGCCTTGGCCTCGGAGCTCACGGTAGTGATCACGCGCATGCCGATCGAACGGGCGATCTGGATGGCCGCCGTGCCGATGCCGCCCGTGCCGCCATGCAGCAGCAGCGTCTGCCCGGACCGAGCACCGGCCTCCATCACGAGATTCGACCAGACGGTGGCCAGCACCTCGGGCAGCGCGGCGGCATCCGTCATGGACAGGGCATCCGGCACTGGCAGGACGTTCGCCGCCGGGGCGACGACCTCCTCGGCGTAGCCTCCCGAGTCCACCAGGGCGCAGACTCGAGCCCCGGGCACCACGACGTCTCCGGACAGGGAGTGCTGCGGGGCCTCGGCGCCGACTTCGAGCACGCGGCCGGAGATCTCGAGTCCGTAGATCGCGGAGCCGCCGTCGGGAACCTTGTAATGACCGGTTCTCTGAAGGACGTCGGCGCGGTTGATCCCGGCATGCTCCACGCGGATGCGGATCCCGTCGGCGGTGAGCTCGGGGACGGGCTGATCGGTCACGGTCAGGACCTCGGGCCCTCCGTGGTCGGCTTCGGCGACTGCGCGCATGGTTGGGCCTCCTGCGATCGTCGGGGTGGGTCGTGCCCAGGCTACGGAGGCGGGCAGACGCCCGCCGCGTCGATTCGGCTCCCAGCGCATGCCAGTGGAAGAATGAGCCGATGTGCGGGCGGTGCATGCCGACCCGTCACGGGAAGGTTGTCCGAGCGGCCGAAGGAGACGGTCTTGAAAACCGTTGTGCAGCGACCCTGCACCAAGGGTTCGAATCCCTTACCTTCCGCGCAGAGCAGCTGAGAGCCCCGACCCCCGCGGTCGGGGCTCTCGCCGCATCACCTGCGGTAGTTTCATCGCCATGGACCAGACGACACCCGCCCACGCCGACAGTCGCTCCCGACGCCACGAGGTGACACTTCGCTTCCTGGCAGCGCCCACCGATGAGGGGCATTCCGGGACCGTCGACGCCGGCCGGGTCCTGGAGTGGGTGGACAAGGCCGCCTTCGCCGCGGCCGCCGCCTGGTCGGGCTCCTACTGCGTGACCGCCTACGTGGGCAACATCCACTTCGAGTACCCCGTGCAGGTCGGCGAGATGGTCGAGGTGACCGGTACGGTGCTGACCACGGGCCGGTCTTCCATGCATATCAACACCGTGGTGCGCTCGGGCGATCCCAAGACGGGCGAGCTCGAGGAGCGAGCCCGGTGCCTGACGATCTTCGTGGCCGTCGACGCCAGCGGGAAGTCCACGCCCGTGCCGAGCTTCGAGCCGCGGGGCCTGGAGCAGGAGCTGGCCCGGGACTACGCGCTCTCGCGCATCCCGATCCGCGAGGAGATCACCGCCGAGATCGCCCGCCAGGACTTCAGCGCGGAGGGCACCGGCGAGCGTGAGGTCCTGCGCTTCCTGGCCGCCCCCACCGATGTGAACTGGGGCGGCAAGGTCCACGGCGGCATCGTCATGGAATGGATCGACGAAGCCGCCTACCTCTGCGCGACCCGCTACTGCGGTCGGGATACCGTGGCCGTGTTCTCCGGCGGCATCCGCTTCATGCGCCCCCTGCACATCGGGGATCTGGTCGAGGTCGACGCCCGCCTGATCTACACCGGGACCAAGGGCATGCACATCGCCGTGGAGGTCCGCTCCGGGGATCCGAAGTCCCGCGAGCTGGACGTCACCACCAACTGCCTGACGGTCATGGTGGCCCGCGACGAGGAGGGCACCTCCGTGCCCGTCCCCGCCTGGGAGCCGGTGAACGAGGCGGATAAGCGGCTGTGGCAGCACGCACGCACGCTGCTCGAGATCCGCAGCCGCGCCCAGGGCAATCGGCTGCCGAATCATCTGCTGGAGGAGTCCGGCGAGTCGACGACATCCGCCTGAGGCCACGCGGCGCCGGGAGGCTCAGCGCCGCGGCACGACCAGCCGCACGGTCCCGGAGACCAAGCTCTCGAGCGGGCCGGGGCCTTCCCCGCCGGCCCGCCACAGCGCGGCGAGCCCCGGCAGCAGGAGCACATGCAGCACGTACAGGTCTGTGAGCTCGGACAAGATCACGTGCAGCGTGTACATGCTCAGCGGCATGGAGCCGGCCGCGAGCACGGGCATCAGCAGGCGGGTGCGCTCCCTTATCGCAAGGCAGATCAGAACGCACACGGCGATGACCGCCGCCGCGATGCCCGAGGTGAAGACCAGGTCGAAGGTCGTCGACGAGTGCGGACCGACCGTGACCAGCCACCACCACGTGGTCGTGGGCGTGGTCCCGTGGCTGCCGATGGTCTGCGCGGCATACGGCGAGCCCCAGGCCAGCGGCGACAGACCGGAGCCGGCGCGCTCGAGGGCCTCGTGCCCGCCTGCGGACAGCAGCAGCTGCGAGCTCACCCAGGCCGCAGCGGCCAGCAGGGCGCCGACGGCCCCTGCCCAGGCGGCCGTGGCAGCGCTGCGCCAGTCGAGCCGGGCCAGGAGCAGCCCCACGAGGAGGTAGCCCATCCACTGCAGCACCGGGTAGTAGCCGGTGAGCAGCACGCCGATGACCAGCTCACCCGGCTGAGCCAGGTGGGAGAGCTCGGGCGCTTCGGCGACGCGCTGGAGGCCGAGCCCGCCGCGGATCAGGTGGGACGCCACCGGTGAGACCGCCAGCCAGATCACGGTCGTGGCCGCCAGCCATCGGGTCGGAAGCCGCAGAACGAGCGGGGCGAGCAGGAACAGCACCCCGTAGTTCACCAGGACCACCGCGATCGAGCTCGACAGCGACCCCAGCACGAGCCCGATGACCGCGATCAGCGCGCCGCGCACGGTGAGGGAGAGGGCTGCGTCGCCCCAGCGGTCATAGCGCCGCGTGGACAGCTCGACGGAGAACCCGGCCAGCACGGCGAACAGCGCGGCCGCCTTGCCCGCGATCAGGGCGACGGGCTGCGGTTCCCCGGCGGCGTCCACCAAATCCATGGTGTGGGTGGCCATCATCCCGAGCAGGGCGACGGCCCGCGCCAGATCGATGCCGAGCATGCGCGAGCCCGGGTCCGGGCGCACCGGGGGGCTTGAGAGCTCGGAGGCAGTGAGGGACACGCACTCACTGTGCCTCACATGCTCGGGCCTCGGCCACGCGAACCCGTCGCGCTGCTAGGATCGACAGCGCGGCGTGCAGGGCGCGACACCTGCACCGCTGATGTCCCCACACGGGAGCCCGGGCACGGGCTGAGAGGAAGCTGACGCGGCTTCGACCGTCGAACCTGCTCCGGTTCATACCGGCGAAGGAAGTGAGAGCTCGATGCCTTCTGCACCCCTGTCCGCCCCCGCGACCGCATCCTCCGGCGGGCGCCCTCCCGCACCGACCCGCCGCGCGATCCGCGGCGGGATCATGGGCAACTACGTCGACCAGTTCGACATCTTCCTGCCCGTGATCGCCCTGGCTCCGGTCTCGGCGCAGCTGTTCGGCGATCACGACATCGTGCGCAATGCCGGCCTGATCTTCGTGGCCACCCTGCTGGGCCGCCCGCTCGGGGCCATGATCTTCGGCCCGATCGCCGACCGCGCGGGCCGGGTGCTCATCACCCAGGTCGCCCTCGCCGGCATCTGCCTCACGACCCTGCTGATCGCCCTGGTCCCCGGGCACGAGGTGCTCGGCGCGGGCACGTTCCTGGCGGTGCTGGCGCTGCGCCTGCTGGGTGGGATCTTCCTGGGCGGGGAGTACACCTCGGCGATCCCGCTGGCCATGGAGTGGGCGCGCCCGCGCTCACGCGGTCGTCTCAGCGGGATGATCATGGCGATGTCGCCGCTGGCCAACGCCAGCATCGCCGCCGTCACCTCCCTCCTGCTGCTGCTCCTGGACGACAGCCAGTACGCCGCTTGGGGCTGGCGGCTGCCGTTCCTGCTCGGCGCCGCCCTGGCCGCTGCCATGCTGATCTACTACCGCCTCATGGTCGAGGAGGCTCCGCAGCGCCGGCGCCCGGCCCGTTCGGCGCACCCGCTGGCGCAGCTCGTCAGGGGCAGCAGCCGCCGGTCGCTGCGGCAGGTCCTCGTGCTGATGACCGGGCTGTGGCTGCTCACCTACATGGCGGTGCCCACCCTGACCGCCCAGCTCTCACGCATACCGCAGCTCGAGCCGCAGACCGTCTCCCTCGTCATGCTGGGCGCGACGGCCGTGTCCGCGCTGGCCATGGCCGGGGCGGGTGCGCTGTCCAGTCGGATCGGGCGGCGCCGGTTCTTCGTGGGCTTCGGGCTGCTCTGCGCAGCGGTCTCCCCCGTCATTCTCCTGGCGCTGCTGTCCGGGGCCCTCGGAGCCGGCATCGGCACGGTGCTGCTGCTGGCAGCCGCGCTGCAGGTCACGACGGTGACCGGCTACGGGCCGGTGGGCGCCTATCTGACGGAGCGCTTCCCCGACGAGATCCGGGCCAGCGGATACGGGGTGGCCTACAGCATCTCGATCGTGCTGCCCGCGCTCTACCCCTACTACCTGCCGCCGCTGCAGCAGCTGCTCGGGCCGCACGCGGCGATCGCCGCGGTGCTCGCGGTGGGCGGGCTCCTGGTGGCCCTCGGCGGGCTGCTCGGCCCCGAGCCGGATCGGTCGGGTCCGCTGCCCGACTGATCGGCAGATCGCAGCTCACAGGCAACTGCCAGCCGCCTGAGGCCCTCGGCGGCGGGGCCGTGAGCGGGACAGGCGCATCATGTACGCCGTGATCGCACCGCCCTCCCGCGCCGCCGCCTGGCTGCTGGCCGGATCCCCCTCCGCCTCCTACGGCGCCCCGCATCGCCGACCCGATCGTGACGAGAAGACCCATCCCTGGTGGAAGGTCATGTGCCTGTCCGGCGTGGACTACTTCTCCACCCTGGGCTATCAGCCCGGCATCGCGATCCTGGCCGCCGGGCTGATCTCTCCACTGGCCACCCTGGTGCTGGTGGCGGTGACGCTGTTCGGCGCGCTGCCGGTCTACCGGTGGGTGGCGGTGGCCTCCCCGCACGGCGCCGGCTCCATCCGGATGCTCGAGACGCTGCTGCCGCGCTGGAGCGGCAAGGTGCTGGTCCTGTGCCTGCTCGGCTTCGCGATCACGGACTTCGTCATCACCATGACCCTGTCCTCGGCCGATGCCGCCGTGCACATCGTCGAGAATCCGCACGTGCCGGCCGAGGCGCAGCACTGGCAGTTCTGGGTGACCGTCGGGCTGCTCCTGCTGCTGGGCGCGGTGTTCATGGCCGGGTTCTCGGAGGCCATCAGCGTGGCCGTCGTCCTGGTCCCCGTGTATCTGAGCCTCAACGCCGTGGTGCTGGTGGTGGGCTGGTGGCAGATCGCCCGCTCGCAGGAGATCGGATTCGCGCAGTGGTGGCATGCGGCGCTGAGCCAGCATTCCTCGCCCTGGGCGGCGGTCGCCGTGGCTGCACTGGTGTTCCCCAAGCTGGCGCTGGGCCTGTCCGGCTTCGAGACCGGGGTCTCCGTGATGCCCCTGGTGCGCACCTCGCGGGGCCTGCGGGGCCGCGTGGAGGGCACCCGACGACTGCTCACGACCGCTGCGCTGATCATGGCCGGGTTCCTGCTGACCTCGTCGCTGGTGTGCACGATCCTGATCCCGGCCGGGGACTTCGAGCCCGGCGGCGCTGCCAACGGGCGAGCGCTGGCCTACCTGGCGCACAGCCTGCTGGGCGAGACCTTCGGGTCGGTCTACGACCTGTCGACGGTGCTGATCCTGTGGTTCGCGGGCGCCTCGGCGATGGCCGGTCTGCTCAACCTCATCCCGCGCTACCTGCCGCGCTACGGCATGGCGCCCGAGTGGACCCGCGCTCCGCGGCCGCTGGTGCTCACGATCCTGGCTGCCGCCCTGGTCGTCACGGCGGTCTTCCACGCCGACGTGGATGCGCAGGGCGGGGCCTATGCGACCGGGGTGCTGGTGCTGATGCTCTCGGCCTCCTTCGCCTCGACCCTGTCGGCCGGAAGGCGGGGGCACGGCCGCGCCGCCGTGGGATTCGCGGCGATCACCGTGGTGATCGCCTACACGACCGCCGACAACATGATCAGCCGCCCCGATGGCCTCCACGTGGCCCTCGTGTTCATCGCGGCCCTGCTGGCGGCGTCGTTCGCCTCGCGGGTCTGGCGGGCCTCGGAGCTGCGGATCCGCAGCATCGACTTCGACGAGACCTCCCAGGACTGGCTGCGCAGCTGCCGCGGTCGCACGGTGCGGCTGATCGCGCACCGGCCGCGCACCCAGCTGGGCGCAGCCGGGGCCCAGGCCCAGCAGCTCGTGCTCCGCGACCCCGACCTGGCCGAGAAGCTGCGCGACGAGCGCGAATGGCATCGCCTTCCCTCGGCCGACGGCGTGCTGTTCGTGGAGGTGACCCTGCGCGATCCATCGGACTTCGAGGACCGGCTGCGCGTGAGCGCCCACGAGATCGACGGCCACCGCGTCCTGCGCGCCGAGGGCTCGTCGGTGCCCACCTGCCTGGCCGGCGTGGCCCTGGCCGTCCGGGACCGGACGGGGCGACCGTCGCACCTCTACCTCGAGTGGTCCGACGGCTCGCCGCTGGTGAACTCCCTGCGCTTCCTGCTCCTCGGCCGCGGTCAGACGGCGACGGCCGTGCACGAGGTCCTGCGCCGGGCGGTGCCGCGCAAGCAGGACCGCCCGTTCGTGCACGTGACGTGAGGCGCCGCGCAAGCAATGGGGCCGTCCGTGACGGACGCGATCTCCTCGTCCGAGTGGGGTTCGACGAGCGTGCGTGCTGGCAGAGGCCCTCGGACGGGCCTCTGCTCATCAGCCGAGCCGGCGACTCAGCCCTGCGACAGATCCCGCGCCGGGGTGTCCGCCGTGGACGGCCTGCCCACGTAGGCCCCGCGGTACTTGGCCGCCGGGTGGGTGTCGAGCACCTTGGTCTGCCCGGCACCGTAGACGTTCTCGCGCAGGGTGGGGCCGTCGTAGTCCGCGCGGTAGCGCCCGCGCTTCTGCAGCTCCGGGACCACCTGCTCCACGAAGTCCTCGAACGACCCCGGCGAGACGTGATAGGCCAGGTTGATCCCGTCCAGGCCGCCCTCGTCGATCCAGGTCTCGAGCTGATCGGCCACGGTCTGCGGGGAGCCCACGACCACATCGCCCATGCCGCCGATCGCGCAGTGGCGGGCGATCTCCTCGCGCGTCCACTGCTTGTCGCCGTCCTGCATGGTGAACGGAGTGAGGAAGGACTGGATGGCCTCGGTCTTGACGTAGTTCAGGACCTCGTCCTCCTGGAACTTGGACAGATCCAGCCCGGACCAGCCGCCGATGATGGCCTGCGAGGCCTCCAGGTTGGCGTAGCTCTGGTACTCGCGGTACTTGGCCTGGGCCTTCTCGTCGGTCTCATCGACCACCACGGAGAGCATCGCGTAGATCTTCACGTCGTCCCGGTCACGGCCCTCGGCCTCGACCTTGTCGCGGATCCGATCGGTCATGTACCGGGTGAGGTCCGGGCGCAGGGCGCCGATGAACACGGCTTCGGCGTGCTTGCCCGCGAAGGCCTGCCCGCGCGAGGAGGCCCCGGCCTGGAAGATCAGCGGCGTGCGCTGCGGGCTGGGCTCGGTGAGCGCCGCACCAGGCACCGTGAAGTGCTTGCCCCGGTGCTGGATCGGGTGGACCTTGGCCGGATCGGCGTAGATCCCGCGCTCCACGTCCTTCACGACGGCGTCGTCCTCCCAGGAGCCCTCCCACAGCTTGTAGCAGACGTCGAGGAACTCCTCGGCGATCTCGTAGCGCTCGTCGTGCTCGATCTGCGTGGGCAGACCCTGGTTCTCGGCGGCCGAGGGCAGGTAGGAGGTCACCACGTTGAAGCCCACGCGCCCGCGGGTCAGGTGATCGAGCGTCGCGTACTTGCGCGCCAGCGTGTACGGCTGCTCGTAGGTGACCGCGCTGGTCACGCCGAAGCCGAGGTTCTTCGTCACCGCGGCCATGGCGGAGATCTGCATGAACGGGTCGTTGACCGGGACCTGCGCGCCGTCGGCGATCGAGGGGGCGGCCGAGTTGCGGTAGATGTCGTAGATGCCGACCACATCGGCCAGGAACAGGGCGTCGAAGCGGCCCCGCTCGAGCACCTGGGCCAGGTGCGTCCAGTACTCGATCGTGTTGTACTCCGTGGCCCGCGAGCGCGGGTGGCGCCACAGCCCGAAGCTCTGGTGATCCACGCAGGTCATGTCGAAGGCGTTCAGGGAGATCCGCTTGGCCATGGGAGGCTGCTCCTGAGGGGTCAGACCCGCGCCCCGTGCGCCGCTCATGCCGCGGCCAACCTGCGGGTCCAGCGCGTGCGTGCGCCGTACTTGCCGCACGCGGTCTAGCGAGCGGCCCGATCCTCACCTGGGGCACCCCGCTACGGGAGAGGGTTGCCGTCCGGCCAGCCAGGGCTGTGGGCCGGAACTCTTGATCGTGTGAGCGTCATCCTATGCACACCTGAGGCGACGGTGCGAAGCCCGTGCCGCGCGTTGCCCCGCTCGTCCTCCGATTTGCTGTCTCCCCGGACCAGGGCATTGAATGACCCCCGGTTCCCATCCGGAGCGGTACGAGAGACCTGGCTCGTCGACGCCGCAGCAACCAGTGCCGTCCATTACGCGGCACAAGGTGCTAATGCCAGGACCGATGGAGTGATGTGATGATCTCTGCACCCCCGTCCGCCCTGAGCACGGTTGATGCCGCCTCCGTGACCTTCGACCGGGTCGGCAAGTCCTTCCCGTCTTCCGGGGGCCTCCGGCGCGACGTCCTGGCCGATGTCAGCTTCGAGGTCCGCCCCGGGGAGATCGTCTCGGTGCTGGGCCCGTCGGGCTGCGGCAAGTCGACCCTGCTGCGTGCGGTGGCCGGTCTCGGCACGGCCTCCGCAGGCCGGGTCCTGATCGATGACGCGCCCGTGCGCGGCCTGGACCCGCGCTGCGCGGTGGGCTTCCAGGAGCCGCGGCTGCTGCCGTGGCGCACGGTGGCCCGCAATGTGGCGCTCGGCCTGCCCCGCGGGGTGCGCGGACGAGAGGCCGAGCAGCGCGTGGCGCACCTGCTCGAGCTGGTGGGGCTGAGGAAGCATGCCGAGGACCGACCCTCGGAGATCTCCGGCGGCATGGCCCAGCGGGCCTCGCTGGCCCGGGCGCTGGCGCGCAATCCGCAGGTGCTGCTGCTCGACGAGCCGTTCGGGGCTCTCGATGCCCTGACCCGTCTGAAGATGCAGGACCTGCTGCTGGAGATCCACGCCGCCGATCCCACGACGGTGCTGATGGTCACCCACGATGTGGAAGAGGCCCTGGTGCTCTCCGACCGCGTGGTCGTGCTCGGGACGCCGCCGGAAGGCGGGCCGGCAGGGATCCAGGAGATCCTCACGGTCGACTCGCCGCGCCCGCGCCATCGCGATGATCCCGAGCTGACGCAGGCCCGCACGCACCTGCTCGGCCTGCTGGGCGTGGAGGCATGAGCGGGCTGACGCGTCGTCGCCTGCTGGGCCTGGCCGCTGTCGGGGCCGCCGCCGCGCCCCTGTCCGGGTGCGTCATGGAGGGCGAGGGCCCGGGCCGCGGCATGGCCGCCGGCTCGGACACCGAGATCTACCTGGACTACGCGACCTACAACCCGCTGTCGCTGATCATCCGTGAGAAGGGCTGGCTGGAGACCGTCGCCGCCGAGGGCGGCCAGGAGGTCCACTGGACGTTCTCGGCCGGGTCCAACAAGGCCAACGAGTTCCTGCGCGGCGGGGCGATCGACATCGGCTCGACCGCGGGCTCGGCCGCGCTGCTGGCGCGCACCAACCGCTCCCCCATCCGCGCGATCGACATCTGCTCCCAGCCGGAGTGGGCAGCACTCGTGCGCACCGCGGACTCGCCCCTGCGCTCGGTCGAGGACCTGCGCGGCAGGTCGGTGGCGGCCACCAAGGGCACGGATCCCTACTTCTTCCTCCTGCAGTGCCTGTCGGAAGCGGGCATGGACTTCGAGGAGACCACCGTGGTCAACCTGCAGCACGCCGACGGCCGCTCGGCGCTGACCAGCGGACAGGTCGAGGCCTGGGCCGGGCTCGACCCGATCATGGCCGCCGCCGAGCAGGACGATGCCGTGCTGTTCCGGCGCGAGCTGTCCTTCAACACGTACTGCTTCCTCAACGCCCGCGAGCTGTTCCTGGAGATCAACCCCCGCGGCACCCAGATGGTCCTGGACGTCTACGCCTATGCCCGCGAATGGGCGCTCGAGCATCCCGACGACGGCATCGCGATCCTGGCCCGCGAGTCCGACATCGACCGGGGCACCGCCGCCCGCGTCTGGGAGCGCACGCACCTGGACATCGACCCGGTCCCCGGCGACGACCAGCTCGAGGTCCTCGAGCGCATCGCCCCGATCCTCGTGGAGACCGGCGACGTCCCCGACCTGGAGACCGTCCAGACGGCCATCGACACCATCCTCGACGCGCGGTTCGCGCAGGAGGCCAGCGCCCAGCGCGCGGCCGAGATCATCGAAGGGCACAGCGCATGAGCGTCACCACCACCTCCGCACCGGCCCCCGAGTCCGTGGATCCCGCGGGCTCCGCTCGCCCGGACCCGCAGCGCTCGGCGCGCACCCCTGCCGCGCGCGGGTCTCTCCTGCGCAGCCCCTGGATCCGCGCGGCGCTGGGCCTGCTGCTGCCGGTGGCGCTGCTCGCACTGTGGCAGCTGCTGTCCACGAACGGCACGTTCTCCCCGGTGCAGCTGCCGCGTCCGGCGGCGGTCCTGCAGGCCGGCGGCGAGCTGCTGGCCGACGGGACGCTGTGGACCCACATCGGCATCTCGACCCAGCGCGTGGTCGTGGGCTTCGTGATCGGCTCGCTGCTCGGACTGGCCGTGGGCGCGCTGATCGGGCTCTCGCCCTGGGCCAGCGCGCTGGGCTCGCCGCTGATCGGCGCACTGCGCGCGGTGCCGTCGCTGGCGTGGGTGCCGCTGCTGCTGCTGTGGATCGGGATCGGCGAGAACTCCAAGGTGACCCTGGTGGCCATCGGCGCGTTCTTCCCCGTGTTCACCACGGTCTCGGCCGCGCTGCGGGAGGTCGACCGCCATCTCGTGGAGGCCGCCCGGTCTTTCGGCTTCTCCGGTCTGCGCCTGCTGCTGACCGTCCAGCTGCCGGCGGTCATGCCCTCGGTCATCTCCGGCCTGCGCCTGGCCCTGGCCCAGGCCTGGCTGTTCCTGGTGGCAGCCGAGCTGCTCGGCTCCTCGATGGGCCTGGGCTTCCTGCTCACCGACTCGCAGAACAACGGGCGCACCGACCGCCTGCTGCTGGCCATCGTCCTGCTGGCGATCCTGGGCAAGCTCACCGACGCCCTGCTGGGGCTGTTCGAGCGCTGGGCCCAGGCCCGCTGGGGCGCGGTGCGCCGGACCTGAGACCCTGGAAGCCGTCCTCGACCCGTTCCGAGAACCCGCCCGCAGCCGCGGGCACCCCGCAAGGAGCACCCGTATGAGCGCACCGCAGTCCTACTCCGATCCCCTGGCCCCCACGCCGAATCCCGCGCGGATCTCCGATGAGGCCCGTGTGGACTTCTGGGCCGAGCAGGCCTCCCGCCTGGACTGGGCGCAGCCGTGGCACACGACGCACCGCTTCGACAAACCGCAGCGCATCGGCACCGACGACGACGGAAGCCCCACCTACTCGGTGCCCGAGATCGCCTGGTTCGAGGGCGGCAAGCTCAACGTCGCCGTCAACTGCGTGGACCGCCATGTGGAGGCCGGGCGCGGCTCGCACGTGGCCCTGCACTTCGAGGGCGAGCCCGGCGACCGCCAGACCTGGACCTACGCCGACCTGCAGAAGGCCGTGGCCCGTGCGGCCAACGCACTGGAGTCGCTGGGCGTCGTCCAGGGCGACCGCGTGGTGATCTATCTGCCGGTGATCCCGGAGACCGTGATCATCACCCTTGCCTGCGCCCGGATCGGGGCGGTGCACTCACTGGTCTTCGGAGGCTTCTCCGCCGAGGCGCTGCGCTTCCGCATCGAGGACACCGGCGCCAAGGTCCTGGTGACCACCGACGGGCAGAACCGCCGCGGCAAGGTGGTGCCGGTCAAGGCCCAGGCAGATGAAGCGTGTGCCGGCACCAACGCGATCGAGCACGTGCTCGTGGTGCGCCGGACCTCCCGGCCCGGCAACGCGAACCTGCCGGCCGGCAAGCGCGGGGCGCGCTCCAAGGACCAGATGGAGGTGCCCTGGGCCCAGGGCCGGGACCTGTGGTGGCACGAGCTGCTCGAGTCGGTCTCCGACGTCCACGAGGCGCAGGCCTTCGACGCCGAGACGCCGCTGTTCATCATCTACACCTCCGGGACCACCGGCAGGCCCAAGGGCCTGGTGCACACCATGGGCGGCTACCTGGTCCAGGCCGCCTACACGCACGCCCTGCTCTTCGACCTGCTGCCGGATGCCCCGGACGAGCACGGCGTGCTGCGCCCGCAGGAGCTCTCCGTTGTCAACGACCCCGCCAAGGTGGATTCGGCGGTCCACTGGTGCACCGCCGATCTGGCCTGGGTCACCGCGCACACCTACGAGATCTACGGCCCGCTGGTCAACGGCGTCACCGAGGTCGTCTACGAGGGCACTCCGAGCACCCCGGACTTCGGCCGGCACTTCGAGATCATCGAGCGCTACGGCGTGACGACCTACTACACCGCCCCCACGCTCATCCGCTCGCTCATGGGCGCGTTCCCCAAGGGCCTGCCCAAGGTCTGGAACCTGTCCTCGATCCGCCTGCTGGGCACGGTGGGCGAGTCCATCAACCCCGAGGCCTGGCGGTGGCTGCGCGAGCAGGTGGGCCGCGGCGAGGTCCCGTTCGTGGACACCTGGTGGCAGTCCGAGACCGGCTCCTGCGTGGCCTCGCCCCGGCCCCACGATCCGCAGTTCGCCCCCTCCGGGACGTTCCCCGAGGGCACCCCGCACACCGCGGCCAAGCCGGGCTGCGCGGTGCGCCCCGTTCCCGGGGTCTCGACCCGCGTGGTGGACGCGGCCGGCGAGGAGGTCGCGGCGGGCGAGCAGGGCCTCGTCGTGGTGGATGCGATCGGGCCGTCCATGGCCCGGACCGTGTGGGGAGACCCGCAGCGCTACCTGAGCTCGTACTGGGCGGACTTCGGCGAGCGCGGCTGGTTCCTGGCCGGCGACGGCGCCCGGCTCGACGAGGAGGGCGATCTCTACATCCTCGGCAGGATCGACGACGTCATCAACATCTCGGGGCACCGGCTGTCCACGATCGAGATCGAGTCGGCGCTGGTCACGCATCCGCTGGTCGTCGAGGCCGGGACCGCTCCGGTGGCCGATGCGCTGACCGGCCATGCCGTGCTGGCCTGCGTGGTGCTCACCCCGGAAGGCCGTGCCCTGCCCGAGGCCGAGGTCCGCGAGACCCTGCGCGCCCATGTGGCGCAGGAGATCGGCCCGATCGCCAAGCCGCGCGAGGTGATCCCCGTGCCCGATCTGCCCAAGACCCGCTCCGGGAAGATCACCCGGCGCCTGCTCGCCCAGCTCTACGAGGGGCGGCCGCTGGGTGATCGCTCGTCGCTGCAGAACGAGGGGTCGCTCGAGGCGATCGAGCAGATCTTCTCGGCGCGCGGCTGACCCGCACCCACCATCGCCGCCGCGTCGCCCTGCTTGCGGGGCCCCACCCGGCGGCAAAGACTCTCCAGCAGGACCCACACCAGGGGCGCGCCCCACGAGGAGGACACATGGCCGAGCACCAGTTCGGATTCCGCACCCGTGCGCTGCACGCAGGCGGGACCCCCGATGCGGAGCACGGGGCCCGCTCCGTGCCGATCTACCAGACCAGCTCGTTCGTGTTCAAGGACGCCGATGACGCCGCCAACCTGTTCGCCCTGCAGAAGTACGGCAACATCTACTCGCGCATCGGCAACCCCACGGTCGCGGCCTTCGAAGAGCGCGTGGCCTCCCTGGAGGGCGGCATCGGCGCCGTGGCCACCGCCTCGGGCATGGCAGCCGAGTTCATCACCTTCGCCGCGCTGTGCGGGCAGGGCGATCACATCGTGGCCTCCTCGCAGCTCTACGGGGGCACGGTCACCCAGCTCGACGTCACCCTGCGACGCTTCGGCGTGGAGACAACGTTCGTGCAGGGCACCGACCCCGCCGACTTCCAGGCCGCCCTCACGCCGCAGACCAAGGCCGTGTACACCGAGCTGATCGCGAACCCGTCGGGCGAGATCGCCGACCTGGAGGGTCTGGCGGCCGTGGCCCACGAGGCCGGGATCCCGCTGGTCGTCGACGCCACGCTCAACACCCCCTACCTGAACCGGCCGCTCGAGCACGGCGCGGACATCGTGATCCACTCGGCCACCAAGTTCCTGGGCGGGCACGGCACAACGCTCGGCGGCGTCGTCGTGGAGTCCGGGCGCTTCGACTGGGGCAGCGGCAAGTTCCCGTCCATGACCGAGCCCGTGCCCTCCTACAACGGCGTGAGCTGGTGGGGGAACTTCGGCGAGTACGGCTTCCTGACCAAGCTGCGATCCGAGCAGCTGCGCGACATCGGCCCCGCCCTGTCCCCGCAGTCGGCCTGGAACCTGCTGCAGGGCGTGGAGACGCTGCCGCAGCGCATCGACGCCCACGTGGCCAATGCGAAGGCCCTCTCCGAGTGGCTCGACTCCGACCCGCGCATCTCCTATGTGAACTACGCGGGGCTGCCCGGGCACCCGCATCACGCCCGCGCCCAGAAGTACCTGCCGCAGGGCCCCGGCTCGGTCTTCGCCTTCGGCGTGGCCGCCACCGCCGAGCTCGACGCCCGCGAGGTGGGCGGCCGGTTCATCGAGGGACTGCAGCTTGCCTCCCATCTGGCCAACATCGGCGACGCCCGCACCCTGGTGCTGCACCCGGCCTCCACCACGCATCAGCAGCTCACCGCCGAGCAACTCGTCTCGGGAGGCGTGGGCCCGGACCTCATCCGCATCTCCGTGGGCCTCGAGGACACCGACGACATCCTGTGGGACCTCGATCAGGCCCTCACCGCCGCCACGGGCATCACCCGCGAAGGAGCCTCCGCATGAGCAGCCAGAACCGCACCTGGGTGGGCCCCAGCGCCCCCGAGCGCCTGAACATCCTGCGCTCCACGAAGTCCATCGCGATCGTCGGGATGTCGAACAAGCCCTCGCGCGCGTCGTACTTCGTGGCGACCTACCTGCTGTCATCGTCGCCGTACGACGTCTACTTCGTGAACCCCGTGCTCGACGAGGTGCTGGGGCAGAAGGTCTACCCCTCGCTGGCCGACCTGCCCGTGGTCCCGGACCTGGTGGAGGTCTTCCGCAAGGACGCCGACCTGCCCGGTGTGGCCCAGGAGGCCGTGGACATCGGCGCCAAGACGGTGTGGATGCAGCTGGGCTCCTGGAACGAGGAGGCCGCGCGGATCGCCGAGGACGCCGGGCTCAACGCTGTGATGGACCGCTGCGTGAAGATCGAGCACGCCCGCTTCCACGGCGGGCTGCACCTGGCCGGCTTCAACACGGGCGTCATCTCGTCCAAGCGGCAGGTCACCGCCTGAGCTGACGCCCCTCCCCCGCCGCGCGCCAGCGTGCCTCCGCGCGCTCTTCGCCTGCGAGAGCGAGGACAAGCACACAGGCGCGCGTAGTCGCGCTCGCGCTCCATGCCGCCCCAGCGGGCGGCGTCGATGTCCCTGGCCGTCAGCGGCACCAACAACGGGTTCGTGGGAGCGCCCCTGCTCCTGCTGCTGATCCCGGAGTCCGCGGGCCTGGCCATCGGCATGTCCATGCTCGTGGACAACGTGGTGATCATCCCCGTGGCGCTGATTCTGTTCGAAGCCGCCTCCGAGCGCGGCGCTCCCCTGGGACGACGGATCGGCGGCGATGAGATCCATGAGCACCAGGATCACTGCCGTCGCCGCGCCGACGAGCAGCTGCCACGACGTCAAGACCGCCACCTGGGGGGTCCACACCTCGCGCGACATGGTGAGCACCGATCCATAGGGCTTGCGCAGCATCGAGGTCGGCATGCACCACGCGCCGGCAGCCAGCATGGGCGCCATGATCACGGAGGGGATGACCAGCTCGTTCCCGACCAGGGGAGGCAGCAGCGCCACGGCGACGCAGCCTGGCACTCAGTCCCGCGGGCGCTCCCCAGATCCGGCGGCGCCGGTGCCGAGCGCCAGGGCGATGCCGACGACGACAGCAACCCCCGGGTCGAAGACGTTCAGGAGGACCAGACCGAGCGTTGCCGCGCCCGCCACGTACAGCTGCAGCGCCTTGAGCCGGGCGGTCCGAGCCGTCCACACCTCCCGACCCATGAGAAGCGCCGAGCCGGTCTGGTCCGAGCTGAAGGAGGTGGGGGCGCACCAGGCGCCCACGATCAGGGCGATCGCGGAGACCACCGCCACCAGGACGTGGGCGCCGGAGATCAGCGGCAGGAGCAGGGCGAGGGCTGCGGCCACGACGGCGGTGGCGATCAGCGGGGGTCTCAGCATGAGCCCATTCAATCCGAGCCGAGCGGGTTTGTCCTCAGTCTCCCGGGGGATGACGACGCCGCTTCAGAGGCCTATGCCTCTTGACCGCGTCGGCGACCCCTCCGTTCTATGGAGCCATGGATTCGGTCCCACGGCAGGGCGGGCGGGGCAAGGACTCGCTGTGCTTGGCAGCAGCGGCGGTACTGGGCATCGGGCACGGACTGTTCAGCTTCTACTGGGCCGGTGGCGGTCAGTGGCTGCTGAGCACGGTCGGGGATGTCGCATCGCAGTTCGACGGACGCCTGTGGCTGCTCGTGCCGGTGGGGCTCGTGAAAGTCACCGCTGGCCTGGCGCCGTGGCTGCTGGCGCGCAGCGGGTGGCCCCTGGCTCCGCTGAGCCGTGCGGTCTGCTGGCTCGGTGCCGCTGTGCTCATCCTCTGGGGAGGGCTCAGCACCGTGACCGCCCAGCTCGTGCTCGCCGGGGTCATCCAGCCGGACGGCGGCTTCGACCGCAGCTCGATGCTGGGCCATGCCTGGCTGTGGGATCCCTGGTTCGTCGCGTGGGGAATCGGCCTGGTCATCGGCCTGGTCCGCTCCCGTCGGGGCCCGCCCCGGCGCCGCTCGACGACGGCGCCGGCGGCGACAGATGAGCTCGCGCGCGATTGACTGGCCCCATGGAGATCCTCAAGCAGTACCCGGTGCTGGACACCGACGACGTCGAGGCCGAGGCCGACTTCTGGGCCGCAGTGCTCGGCGGGACTGCCGAGCCGGACTTCCAGAGCGCGGCCGGCGAGTGGCGCACGATCGTGGTGGACGGCCGCGAGGTGCTGGGCATCCAGCTGGCCCCCGATCACGTCCGCCCGCAGTGGCCCGACGGCCCCCAGCACCAGCAGATGCACCTGGACCTCTACATCACCGACCTCGAGGCCGCCCACGCGGAGGTCACGGGGCTGGGCGCCGAACTGCTGCAGTCGGCCGAGGATCCCGCCGCCGCGCGCGGATTCCAGGTCTACGCCGACCCCGCCGGCCACCCGTTCTGCCTCTGCTGGGGCTGACACGGCCGTAAGGGAGGCTTGAGCCCCCTCCCACGCCTACGTGCCTCGAAGCGCCACGTGACACTGCAGGGC